>NZ_FOED01000004.1:0-460119 GCF_900110545.1 Pseudomonas sp. Snoq117.2
GAGAGCCAAATGGCGAAGAATCCGTGGACCCCTCGCCCGGCTCAGACCTAAGTGCTTGATTTTCAAGCCGCTTCAGCGTCTGCGCCGGAAGTGGGCGCATTATAGGGGAGTTTCAGAGCAGGTCAACAGTTATTTTACGATCGAGTTGCAGCGGATCAATTCGGCCATGTCCCTGACCGCCTGCTTGAAGCCGACGAAGACGGCCTGGGCGACGATGGCATGGCCGATGTTCAGTTCGTTGATGCCCGGCAGCGCCGCGATGGGTTGGACATTGTGGTAGTGCAGGCCATGGCCGGCATTGACCACCAGCCCGAGGCCAGTGGCGAATTCCACCGCCTTGGCCAGCCGCTGCAGCTCATCGGCTTGCTCTTCCTGGGTCTCCGCTTCGGCGTAGCGACCGGTGTGGAGTTCGATCACCGGAGCACCACTGTCCTTGGCCGCCTGGATCTGCTGCAGATCGGGATCTATAAAGAGAGATACTTCCGAAGCGGGCAGTGCAGCGATGGCGTCGCGGATACGCTGGACCTGCCCCACTACATCCAGGCCACCTTCGGTGGTCAGTTCTTCCCGGCGCTCGGGCACCAGGCAGACGTGCTCGGGACGGATCTCGCGAGCGAATGCCAGCATTTCAGCCGTCAGGGCCACTTCGAGATTCATGCGGGTCTGCAGGAGGTCACGCAGCAGGCGGACATCCCGCTCCTGGATATGGCGACGGTCCTCGCGCAGATGCAGGGTGATGCCATCCGCTCCCGCCTCCTCGGCGTCCAGCGCCGCCTTGACCGGATCGGGATAGCGGGTACCCCGCGCCTGACGCAGGGTGGCGACATGATCGATGTTGACGCCCAACAGAACACGACTGAAGTCTTTCATGGCTTATTCACTTGGCTTGGCGAACAATTCGCGACTCATGAGGGGTTTGCTGCCCAGGTGCGGCGCCAGGGCCTGGCGCATCAGGCGCTTGGCAGCGCGGACTACCGTAGGATCGTCCCATTCGCCACGCTCCAGTGCCAGGATTTCCGCGCCGGCCAGACAACCCGGGCGCACCTCGTCGACGGGCTCGAAGCCCTGGTCCGGAATGAAGCGATAGAGGCGCTGGGCGTCAATGGCCTGGCCATCCAGGGCCAGGGACAGCGAGAAACCGTAGCCCAGCAGATCAAGCAGACGCCATTCGAAGGTGCGCAGCAGGGGTTCGACAGGACGACCCTGGGCTAGGGCAGCGAGGGTCAGACCATAGAGCTCGAAGAGGGCGGGATAGGGATCTTCGGCGGGTAGCAGCCTGACCAGCAGCTCATTGAGATAGAAGCCACTGAATAGCGCCTGCCCCTGGAGTAGAAAAGGCGGCGCCAGGGCCGCCACCTTCTGCAGATTCTTCAGCTCCCCGCGCCCGCTGAGCTGGGCTTCGAGGGGAATGAAGGGCCTGGCCAGACTTCCGGAACGGGAGCGGGCCGCGCGCAACACCGTGCGGACCCGGCCGAAGGCGCCGAACACATCCACCAGCGCACTGCTTTCCCGATAGGGGCGCGCATGCAGGACGAACAGCGGCTCAGACGCCTGCATCGCTAGAGGTCGGAGTAACCCAGAGAGCGCAGGGCGCGCTCGTCATCGGACCAGCCGCCTTTGACCTTGACCCAGAGATTGAGCATGACCTTGGCGTCGAACAGGGTTTCCATGTCCTGGCGGGCTTCCTGGCCGATGCGCTTGATGCGCTCGCCAGCCTGACCGATGAGGATCTTCTTCTGACCATCGCGCTCGACCAGGATCAGGCCATGGATGTGCAACACTCCGTTCTCGTACTTGAATTCCTCGATCTCGACGGCGACCTGATAGGGCAATTCCGCCCCCAACTGACGCATGATCTTTTCGCGAATCAACTCGGCCGCCAGGAAGCGACTGGATCTGTCGGTGATCTGGTCTTCGGGGAAGAAGTGGTCGCCTTCCGGTAGGCGCTCGGCCACCAGCTCTTCAAGGGCATCGAGATTGTGGCCGTGCTGGGCGGAAACCGGAATGAGCGTCGCTTCCGGCAGCTGCTCCTGCAGCCATTGCAGGTGCGGCAGCATGTCGGCCTTGTCTTCCAGGCGATCCATCTTGTTGACGGCGAGCAGCACCGGGCACTTCACGAAGCGGACCCGCTCCAGCACCATCTGGTCTTCGTCGGTCCAGCGGGTACGGTCGACCACGAACACCACGACATCCACATCGCGCAGGGCGGTGACGGCCGTCTTGTTCATGAAGCGGTTGAGCGCCTTCTGGTTTTCCTTGTGCAGACCAGGGGTATCCACATAGATGGTCTGCACCTCACCCTCGGTCTTGATGCCGAGCATGTTGTGCCGGGTCGTCTGCGGCTTGCGCGAGGTGATGGCCAGCTTCTGTCCGAGGATATGGTTGAGCAGCGTGGACTTGCCGACGTTGGGGCGACCCACGATGGCTACGTAGCCGCAGCGCGATGCCTTCAGCTCATCATTCATGACCATTCTCCACGCCCAGGGCGATCAAGGCCGCCGAGGCAGCTATCTGTTCGGCGATGCGGCGACTGACGCCCTGCCCCGTCGTTTTCTCATTGAGCATGGCGATCTCGCATTCGACGAAGAAGACCCGGCAATGGGGCTCTCCTTCGATGGCGACCACCTCGTAGCGCGGCAGGTCGCAGGCGCGTGCCTGGAGGAACTCCTGCAGCCGGGTCTTGGGATCCTTGTTGGTATCCACCGGCGTCAACTCGCGTAGTTGCGGCCCGAGCCAGGCCATGACCCGATCCTTGGCGGCGTCCATGCCGGCATCCAGATAGATGCCGCCAATCAGAGCTTCCATGGCATCGGCGAGGATGGATTCGCGGCGAAAGCCACCGCTCTTGAGTTCACCGGAGCCCAGGCGCAGGTAATCACCCAGTTCGAAACTGCGAGCCAGCAGCGCCAGGGTCTCGCCCTTCACCAACTTGGCCCGCAGACGGGACAGCTGACCTTCGCGGGCCTGAGGGAAGTGATCGTAGAGGGCTTCGCCGATGATGAAGTTGAGGATGGCGTCGCCGAGAAATTCCAGGCGTTCGTTGTTGCGACCGGCAAAGCTGCGGTGCGTGAGGGCGAGCAGCATCAGGTCCGGGTCCTTGAAGGTATAACCCAGCCGACGCTCGAGGCGATCTAGAGATAAAGTCACGGGAGATTTATACGGAAATCACGATTGAAACGAACGACCAGATCGATGTTGCGGATCAGGTGTTCACGTTTTTCATAGTCGAGGTGGATCTGCAGGTGATTGCCTTCGGCTTCGACGCGCATGGCCTTTTGCAGATCGAGATCACGGATGTCGTTTACCTGCATCCCCTTCCCCACATAGCTGTAGACGTCGGACACGCTGCGAATCTGGTTATCGGGATTGTCGCCGATGGATTCGATGACCTTGGTCAGAGCATTGTAGTCCAGGTAATGGGGCGCGAGTTTCATGGCCGTACTGGCCAGGAAAGCGATGATGCAGAGTGCGAGCAGACCACCGAGAAACGACAGCCCCTGCTGACGCGACGGACGACCAGGCACTCTGCGTTCATTCATCTGATGATACCTACGCGAGACAGGGTGGGCATGCTCTGCAGCTTGGGCTCCGGCCAGCTCAGCCAGACGGCGAAGGCCTTGCCGACGATGTTGCGGTCGGGAACCATGCCGAGCAGGTCACGGGGAATGCTGGGATCGTCCCAGTAGCGACTGTCGTTGGAGTTGTCGCGGTTGTCACCCATCATGAAGTAGTGACCGGCAGGCACCTTCCACTCGTGGTCGGGTTCCATGCGGTAGCGGGTCATCTCTTCGCGAATCAGGTGCTCGGCCTTGCCCAGTTGCTCCTTGAACAGCTTGACGCTGCCCAGCGAACCCGGCTCGTCGCCCACCAGCTCCTCGCTGACGCGCTGGCCGTTAACGTACAGCTGCTTGTCGCTGGTGTAGCGGATGGTATCCCCCGGCACCCCGATGACGCGCTTGATGTAGTTGACGCTGGGATCGCTGGGATAGCGGAACACCATGACGTCACCACGCTGGGGATCGCCGATCGGGATGACCTTGAGATCAATCACCGGCAGGCGAATGCCATAGGCGAATTTGTTCACCAGGATGAAATCGCCCACTTCCAGGGTCGGCTTCATGGAGCCCGACGGAATCTGGAAGGGCTCAACCAGGAACGACCTCAGGATCAGCACGATGGCCAGGACAGGAAAGAAGGACTTTCCGTACTCGACCAGCGCCGGCTCCTTGTTCAACTGCTCCAGTACCGCCGGATCGGGCTCGCTGACCTGCTGCCCGTAGGTCTGGATCGCCTTGCGACGACGCGGTGCGAGCACCAGCAGGTCGATGAGGGCCAGGGCGCCGCAGACGGCGACCGCGAGAACCAGCAACAGAGGGAAGTTCAAAGACATGGGCTTCAGCTATCCACCTTGAGCACGGCCAGGAAGGCCTCCTGAGGAATCTCCACGCTACCGACCTGCTTCATGCGCTTCTTGCCCGCCTTCTGCTTTTCCAGCAGCTTGCGCTTACGGGAGACGTCACCGCCGTAGCACTTGGCCAGAACGTTCTTGCGCAGCGCCTTGACGGTGGTACGAGCGACGATCTGACCGCCGATCGCCGCCTGGATCGCCACGTCGAACATCTGCCTGGGAATCAATTCCTTCATCTTCTCGGTCAGGGCGCGACCCTTGTAGTGCGCCTTGTCACGATGGACGATCAGGGCCAGGGCGTCGACCTTCTCGCCGTTGATGAGGACATCGAGCTTGACCAGGCTGGCGGCTTCGAAGCGATCGAAGCTGTAGTCCAGCGAGGCATAGCCGCGGCTCACCGACTTGAGGCGGTCGAAGAAGTCCAGCACCACCTCGTTCATCGGCAGGTCGTAGCTGACCTGCACCTGGCTGCTGAGGAATTGCATGTCGCGCTGGACGCCACGCTTCTCGATGCACAGGGTGATGACGTTGCCCAGATGCTCCTGGGGCACCAGGATATTGGCGCGGACGATGGGCTCGCGCATCTCGGCGACGGAGGCCAGGTCCGGCAGCTTCGACGGGTTGTCGACATAGATGGTGCTGCCATCCTTTAGCACCACCTCGAAGACCACGGTCGGCGCGGTGGTGATGAGGTCGAGATCGTATTCGCGTTCCAGGCGCTCCTGGATGATCTCCATGTGCAGCATGCCGAGGAAGCCGATGCGGAAGCCGAAGCCGAGGGCCTCGGAGCTTTCCGGCTCGTATTGCAGGGCCGCGTCGTTGAGGGTGAGCTTCTGCAGCGCTTCGCGGAAGTCCTCGAAGTCATCGGAGCTGACCGGGAACAGACCGGCGTAGACCTGCGGCTTGACCCGCTGGAAGCCCGGCAGCATGGCCACGTCGGGGGTGGCGCTGAGGGTCAGGGTGTCGCCGACCGGGGCACCGAGAATTTCCTTGATGCCGGCGATGATGAAGCCCACTTCACCGGCCTTCAGATCGGGCATTTCGGTGTGCTTGGGCGAGAAGACGCCGACGCTGTCGACCTGGTGCACCTTGCCGGTGGACTTGACCAGGATCTTGTCGCCCTTCTTGACCCGCCCGTGCTTGACGCGCACCAGCGAGACGACGCCCAGGTAGTTGTCGAACCAGGAATCGATGATCAGCGCCTGCAGGGGCGCGTCGATTTCCCCTTCGGGCGGCGGGATGACCTTGACCAGTTGCTCCAGCACCTCGGGTACGCCCATGCCGCTCTTGGCGCTGCAGGGCACGGCGTCGGTGGCGTCGATGCCGATGATGTGCTCGATCTCGGCCTTGACCTTGTCCGGCTCGGCCTGGGGCAGGTCCATCTTGTTCAGCACCGGCATGACCTCGAGGCCCTGCTCAATGGCGGTGTAGCAGTTGGCGACCGACTGGGCTTCCACGCCCTGGCCCGCATCCACCACCAGCAGCGCGCCTTCGCAGGCGGCCAGCGAACGGCTGACTTCGTAGGTGAAGTCGACGTGGCCGGGGGTATCGATGAAGTTGAGCTGGTAGGTCTTGCCGTCCTGAGCCTTGTAGTACAGCGTGACGCTGTGGGCCTTGATGGTGATGCCGCGCTCGCGCTCGAGATCCATGGAATCCAGGACCTGGGCCTCCATTTCTCGGTCGCTCAAACCACCACAGATCTGGATGAACCGATCCGCAAGCGTCGACTTGCCGTGATCGATGTGGGCGATGATGGAGAAATTGCGGATATGGCTCAGATCACTCACGAATCAGCACTCGAATAGCCAGCAGCGGAACATCCGCCGGGAAAATAGCGGGGGAGTTTACCTGAATGCGGCAAACAAGGGGACTCGCGCCGTTCGAGCGGACAAAAAGAAGGGGCAGTCACCTGCCCCCACTCCCCTACCCGGTCCTTACTTGCCTGGCAGCTTGAAGGTGATGAAGCTGGCGCGGCCCTCGCGCACCACGCGCATCGAGATGGAGCGACCCGCCGGCAGTGCCGAGGTGATCTTCTCGAAGGCCGTGGCGGATTCGATGGGCTGGTTGTTCAGATGGGTGATGACATCGCCCGGACGCAGACCGATGGCCGCGGCGGGACCGTCGCCACTGAGCTTGTTAATGACCACACCGCTCTGGATATCCATGGTCTTCTTCTGCTCGGCGGTCAGGTTGGCCACGGCGATCCCCAGGCGATTGCTGGCCCGATCGGAACCGCGTTCGCCACCGGACGTGGCCTGGTCGTCCTTGGGCATGTCGCCCACGGTGACGCTGAGGTTCTGCCGCTTGCCTTCGCGGATGACCTCCATGTCGGCCTTGGCGCCCGGCTTGAGGTTGCCGATCAGGTGCGGCAGGTCGGCGGATTCCTCGATCTTCTGGCCGTTGACCGAGAGGATGACGTCGCCGACCTTGATGCCGCTCTTGGCTGCCGGGCCGTCGTCCAGAATCTGGGCGACCAGGGCACCGGCCGGACGATCCAGGCCGAAGGACTCGGCGAGATCCTTGTCCACTTCCTGGATGACCACACCGAGCCAGCCACGGCTGACCTTGCCTTCGGTCTTCAGCTGATTGGCCACGTTCATGGCCACGTCGATCGGGATGGCGAAGGACAGCCCCATGAAGCCACCGGAGCGGGTGAAGATCTGCGAGTTGATCCCGACCACCTCACCCTTGAGGTTGAACAGCGGGCCACCGGAGTTGCCCGGATTGATGGCAACGTCGGTCTGGATGAAGGGCACGTAGCTTTCGTTGGGTAGGCTACGGCCCTTGGCGCTGACGATACCGGCGGTGACCGAATGATCGAAGCCGAAGGGCGAGCCGATGGCCAATACCCATTCGCCGACCTTCAATTGATCGGAGCTGCCCAGCTTGAGGGTGGGCAGATCTTTGGCATCGATCTTCAGCAGGGCCACGTCGGTACGGGGATCCGCGCCGATCAGCTTGGCCGTGTGATCGCTGCGATCGGAGAGACGCACCAGGATCTCGTCGGCATCGGCGACCACGTGGTTATTGGTCAGGATGTAGCCATCGGCAGAGATGATGAAGCCGGAACCCAGCGACTGGGCCTGCTCCTGCTTGCCACGGGGACTGCGCGGCATTTGCGGAATGCTGCGCTCGAAGAATTCACGGATGCCCGGCGGCAGACCTTCCAGGTCCGGCATGGTCATGGCGCCAGCGCCGCGACCTTCGGGAATTTTCTGTCGGGTGCTGATATTGACGACCGCGGGAGACGCTGCCTCGACCAGGCCGGTGAAATCCGGCAGATCGGCCCGAGCCATGGCCGTCAGTCCCATCAGCCAGAGCCCCATCAGGGCCGCCGTGTAATGCTTTAGATTGCGCATGCGCATGCAGCTCCACTCTATCCAATGACTTGAACACATCGCTGGCGACCAGCCCTTCCCGGATGGGAGGCATAGTCAGTGACGACTGGCAGCAGAAATAGCACGCCCTTGCTGAACGATAGCTTTCGAAGCTTTTTTGCGACCTGGTCGAAAATCCTTCAGGCAAAAAAAGGGCACCTGAAGCTTAACTCCAGGCGCCCTTTCTGCGGTGAGACCAGCGAATCAACGCTGGGCAGGAGCATCCTGCTTTTCACCAACCGCCGGCTGATTAGCCTTGGCTTCGGCGTTGGCCTTGGTGCTTTCTTCGCTGAAGCTGGCCAGTACGGCCGGGCTACGCGCAGGTTGCGGCACGGTCAGCTGGCTCGGCGCCTGCTGGGCCAGACCCTGGGTAGAGACGTCAGACTGATTGTACATCCGCACACCCGCCAGTACGGCGAAGGTCACGGACGCGGCAACCGCGACACGACCCAGGCTCGACCAGCGACCCTTGCTGACCTGAGCAGCGACGGGCGCTGCCGGGGCTGCGGCGACCTCATCACGCTCCAGCGTGGTGGTAACGCCCTTGGCGATGTCCAGATTCGGCATCATGGGCTCGCCGCGAATCACGGCGCTGACCATGGCGTAGCGCGACCAGGTGGCGCGCAATTCCGGGTCCTTGCTGACCTCGGCGATGACACGCCGGGTTTCGAATTCGTCCGCTTCGTTATCCATAACAGCGGACAGGGATTCCAGCAGGGCTTCACGACTCATACGTATTACCTCTCTAAAAGCTGTCGCCGCTGTCTATGCATCACGCAGCAGGGGCTGCAATGCTTTGTCTATCGCTTCCCGAGCTCGGAAAATCCGAGACCGGACCGTTCCAACCGGACACTGCATGACATTAGCAATGTCTTCGTAGCTGAGGCCTTCGAACTCACGAAGGGTCAGCGCGGTACGCAGATCTTCCGGGAGTTGCTGGATGGTACGGTGCACGGTGGCCTCGATCTCATCCCGCAAGAGGGACCGCTCTGGGGACTCGATATCCTTTAGAGCATGGTCGCCTTCATAAAATTCCGCATCTTCGGCACTGACGTCGCTGTCCGGTGGACGACGACCCCGGGCAACCAGATGGTTTTTCGCCGTGTTGATGGCGATGCGATAAAGCCAGGTGTAGAAAGCGCTATCACCGCGGAAGTTCCCGAGCGCGCGATAGGCCTTGATAAAAGCCTCCTGAGCGACGTCCTGGGCTTCCTGGGTATCGTGGACGAAACGCACGATCAGACCGAGGATCTTGTGCTGATACTTGAGCACCAGCAGGTCGAAGGCACGCTTGTCACCACGCTGGACGCGCTCGACAAGTTGTTGATCCTGCTCCTGGGTGGGCAGGGCTTGCTTGCTGTCCTTGGCTTGCAGCTCTTTATCGTCCTTGCTTTCACTATCGACGCGCGCTGCTAGACTGGGCTGTTGCACGAAAGTTCTCCCCTCCACAGCAGTTGATGAGCGAGCACTAATATGGCTGCTGATCGCTCCTGGGTGTCACTGATTTAGCTTTGGCAGATGGCTCATTCTCGTCTGGGCATTCCCGCCGCACGGATGAGCAATTATCTGTACATAGACCCTGCTCCACGCCCGCGAGTTCCCTGCTCGATGCCGCGCGATGGCTATGCCGTCAGCCGCCTTGTTCCTATACTCGCCGTCTCGGTGAGAAGGAAACGTCATGGCGCGTCATCTGGAATTCGATGTCCTGGTAATCGGCAGCGGCGCCGCGGGCCTGACGCTCGCGCTCAATCTGCCGGCGACGCTGTCGATCGCGGTCTTGAGCAAAGGCGAATTGGCGCAAGGCTCGACCTATTGGGCCCAGGGTGGCGTCGCCGCCGTGCTGGACGAGGGCGATACCGTCGAGGCGCACGTGCAGGATACCCTAATCGCGGGCGCCGGACTGTGTGACGAAGGGGCCGTGCGCTTCACCGTCGAGCACAGTCGCGAGGCCATGCAGTGGCTGATCGACCAGGGCGTGCCCTTCACTCGCGAACAGGACACCGGCAAGGGCGGCCTGGGCTTTCACCTGACCCGTGAAGGCGGCCACAGCCACCGACGCATCATTCACGCCGCCGATGCCACCGGCATGGCCATCTTCGACACCCTGCTGCGCATCGCCGAAGGCCGCCCCAACATACAGCTGCTCAGCCAGCGCGTGGCGGTGGATCTGATCACCACGGAAAAGCTCGGCCGGCCGGGCGCCCGTTGCCTGGGCGCCTATGTGCTCGACCGGACCAGCGATCAGGTGGACACCCTGCACGCACGCTTCACGGTGCTGGCTACCGGCGGGGCCAGCAAGGCCTACCTCTATAGCACCAACCAGGACAGCGCCAGCGGCGACGGTATCGCCATGGCCTGGCGCGCCGGCTGCTCGGTGGCCAACCTGGAATTCAACCAGTTCCATCCCACCTGCCTCTATCACCCCCATGCGCGGAGCTTTCTGATCACCGAAGCCCTGCGTGGCGAGGGCGCGGTGTTGCGCCTGCCCGATGGCGAACGCTTCATGCCGCGCTTCGACCCCCGCGCCGATCTGGCACCGCGGGACGTGGTGGCCCGCGCCATCGACCATGAGATGAAGCGCCTGGGCGTCGACTGCGTCTTCCTCGATATCAGCCACAAGCCGGCGGACTTCGTGCAGGAGCACTTTCCCACGGTCCATCGGCGCTGCCTGGAGCTGGGTATCGACATTACCCGCGATCCGATCCCGGTGGTACCGGCGGCGCACTACACCTGTGGCGGCGTGCGGGTTGATGCGCATGGGCGCACGGATCTCGCCGGCCTCTACGCCATCGGCGAGACCAGCTGCACCGGTCTGCATGGGGCCAATCGCATGGCCAGCAATTCGTTGCTGGAGTGCTTCGTCTATGCCCGCTCGGCGGCGCTGGACATCCAGGCGCAGGAGGCCGAGATCGTCATGCCGCGCGACCTGCCCGACTGGGATGCCAGCCAGGTGACGGACTCGGACGAGGACGTGGTCATCGCCCACAACTGGGACGAACTGCGGCGCTTCATGTGGGACTACGTCGGCATCGTGCGCACCACCAAGCGCCTGGTACGCGCCCGCCATCGCATCCGGCTGCTGATGGACGAGATCGACGAGTTCTATAGCAACTATAGAGTCAGTCGCGACCTGATCGAGTTGCGCAACCTGGCGCAGGTGGCGGAGCTGATCATCGAGAGCGCCCTTGCCCGCCAGGAAAGTCGCGGCCTGCATTTCACCCTGGACTATCCGCAGCTCGCCAGCGACGCCGCCCGGGACACTATTCTGGTGCCGCGAACCGGCGCGGGGCGAAGCGAAGCCTGACCCGCAGGCGGCGATGGGCGTCCGCGGTCAGGCTGTCACGGGCGATGCAGAGACTGCGAGTGAGTCTTTCGCCAGGCAGGCGATAGCGCAGGACCACCAGCAGCGGCAATGCCAGGCTGTCCGGGCATAATTGCACAGCCTGCCAGCCACTGGCCGGCGACCAGAGCTGCCACCCCTCGGCGCCATGCCGTAGCCGCCGCGGAACCTCCGGATAGCGCTGCTGGAGCTGCCGCTGGCGCACACGCTGCCAGGACCAGAGCACCAGCAGCGTCAGGAGAGCTTTGAGCGTCCAGGGAATGGCCGTCAGCCAGGGGCTGATCCCTGCAGCGAACGCCGCTACGGCATGCAGCCGCAGGAGGCCCGCCGAGGCGCTCCAGCGGCATTCGAAGGGCTCAAGCCGGCTGGACACGGTCCAGGATCATGCGCACGATGATCTGCAGGTCGGCGTCTTCCGGTTCGCCGCGCTGCATGAACCAGTGGAACATGTCCTGATCCTCGCACTCGAGCAGCTTGCGATAGCGCGCCTGGTCTTCGGCAGTCAGGGAGGAATAGACCTCCTTGACGAAGGGCACCAGCAACACATCCAGCTCCAGCATGCCGCGGCGGCTGTGCCAGTACAATCTATTGAGTTCGGTAGCTTCGGTACTCATGGGGACTCCTGCGACAATCGGCGCAGTATAAGCCTGAAGCGCCCCATCGCGCAGTGCGCCTGACATTCACTCTGGGCGCGCCTATGATGAGCGGCTTCACTCGACACGGAGCTGCAGCCGCAATGGCCAACTCGCCGTATTTCTGCCGCTTGACCCACGAAGGCGTCCTGGCCATCCGCGGGGTCGATGCGACCAAGTTTCTCCAGGGGCAGCTGACCTGCAACCTCAATTATCTCGCTGACGACCAGGCCGGTCTGGGCGGTCGCTGCACGCCCAAGGGCCGTCTAGTCTCCAGCTTCCGCATCGTCAAGCAGGCCGACGGCTATCTGTTGGCGATGGCCGCGGAACTGGTCGAGCCACTGCTGACCGATCTGAAGAAATATGCGGTCTTCTCCAAGTCGACGCTCGCGGATGAAAGCGCCCAATGGCAACGCCTCGGGCTCTCGGCTGCGGGCTTCGCCAGTGCCTATCCCGACATCGCGCTGGGTGACCAGGCCAATGCCGTGGCGCCGCTCGATGACGGCTTCGCCCTGCGGCTGGAGGATGGCCGGGTCGAGACCTGGCGCGCGGCGGACGCAGCGGTGCCGGCCTTGCCGGAGGTCGCGCTCGATGAGTGGCTGCTGGCCCAGGTGCGGGCCGGCGTGGGCCAGCTGTTCGGCGCGACCCGCGAGCTGTTCGTCCCACAGATGATCAACCTGCAGGCCCTGGATGGCGTGAGCTTTCGCAAGGGCTGCTATACCGGCCAGGAGATCGTCGCGCGCATGCAGTACCTGGGCAAGCTCAAGCGGCGTCTCTATCGCCTGGCCGGCAGCGACCAGCCCCCTGCCGTGGGTACCGAGCTGTTCTCGCCAGTCCATGGCAGCAGCGTGGGCGAGGTGGTACTGGCCGCGCCAAGCGCCGAGGGTTGCGAGTTCCTGGCCGTGCTGCAGGGCGATGCCGTGGCTGACGGGCGCATCGCGCTGGGCAGCTCGGACGGGCCAAACTGCCGTTTACTCGATTTGCCCTACTCTCTCGACAGCGATCGTGAAATAAAGCGCTGAAGGTTGGGATCGCCTTTTCCGCTCCTCACACAGGTATGTCATGACTCCTCTTGCTGAAAAAGTTGTTCAGGATCTTCTCCACGCGATAGACACGGACCGCGTGGTGCTGCCCACCCTTCCCGAGGTGGCCCTGAAGGTCAGAGAAGCGGCCGAAGACCCCAACGTGGGCGTCGCCGAGCTGAGTCGGGTGATCGCCATGGACGCAGCCCTGACGGCGCGCTTGATCAAGGTGGTCAACAGCCCGCTGCTGCGCACCAGCAAGGAGATCACCGACCTGCAGATGGCGGTCGGACGCCTGGGCATCAACTACACGGCGAATCTGGCCACGGGTCTGGCCATGCAGCAGATGTTCCAGGCCACCAGCGACGCCGTGGATCGCAAGATGCGCGAGGTCTGGAGCCAGGGCACCGAGATCGCCGCCATCAGCCATGCGCTGTGCAAGAGGTACACCCGCCTGATGGCCGACCGCGCCCTGCTCGCCGGCCTAGTGCACCAGATCGGCGTGCTGCCGATCCTGACCTATGCCGAAGAGCAGGAAGAACTGCTGGCCAACGCCATCACCCTCGATCAGGTGACCGCGCGCATCCATCCGCAGATCGGCGAACGCATCCTCAAGGTCTGGGATTTCCCGGCCGACATCGCCTGCGTGCCCCGCGAATACCTGGCGCTGGAGCGTCAGCCCGCCGCGGCCGACTATGCCGATATCGTGCAGGTCGCCTCGCAGCTGCACGCGCAGCGTCAGGGTCAGGGTCAGCAGGAGAGCTCGGTCCAGACGCTGCCCGCCGGCATCCGCATGGGGCTGAACAATCAGCCGGACCCCGCTCAGGATCCGGCCTTCTGGGACGCGGTGGAACAGTCGCGCACCCTGCTCGGCTGAGCCTAGGCCTGTCTGAAAAGTCGCCGAGCGGAGGTCAGGCAAGGCAAAAATCCGTGAGGAAGCGGACCGGGCTCGCGAACGAGTTTACGAGTGGTAAATGAGCATTCCGGCCGGGCTGGCGATCCAGCGAATCTTTAACGCAGCATGGCCAAGCACAGGCACTTTTAGACAAGGCCTAGGCTTCCTCGGCGGGAAATTCAACCCTTACCCGTAGCCCGCCGAGCGCGCCGTCCAGCAACTGGATACGGGCGCGGTGGGCGGCGCAGATCTCACCGACGATGGCCAGCCCCAGACCGGCACCACCGGACTGGGGATCCAGGCGCTGAAAGCGCTCGAAGACCTTGGCCCGCGCACTGGCAGGAATGCCGGGACCGTCATCCTCGACCTCCAGCACCGCCGGGGCCAACACCCGCACCACGATGTTGCCACCTGACTGGCTGTGGGCCAGGGCGTTTTCCACCAGATTGCAGAGCAGCTCGTTGAGCAGCGTCGGCTCGCCGATCACCGGCGCCTTGGCGAAGGGCTCGAAGGCCAGGGCGACGCCCTTGGCATGGGCCAGCGGGGCCAGCGCCATGGCCAGCTCCCTGGCCAGCTCGCTGAGTTCCAGGCGCTCGGCACCCCCTTCGGCGATGGCTTGGGCACCACTCTCGATCCGTGCCAGCGACAGCAGCTGATTGGCCAGGCGCGCCAGGCGATCGGTGCTGGTGCGGGTTTCTTCCAGGGTGGCGCACCAGGCCTGGGGCTCGCGTTCGCGCAAGCCCAGTTCGACCCGCGCCTTGATCGCTGCCAGCGGGGTGCGCAACTCATGGGCGGCGTTGGCGATGAAGTCGGCCTGGCGCTCGAACAGTCGGCGCAGACGCAGGGTGAAGCCTTCCAGGGCATGCACCAGCGGCAGCAGTTCCTGGGGCGCGCGCACCTCGGGCAAGGGCCGCAGATCGTCCACCCCGCGTTCTTCCACGGCCCGGCGCAGGCGCTCCAGGGGACGCAGAGCGGCGCCCACCGCCATCCATACCAGCAGGATGGCACCCAGCCCCATCAGCCCCAGGCGGATCAGGGTGTCGGTGAGCAGGCTGCGGGCCACCTCTTCGCGGGCTTCTGCGGTCTCGGCGACACGAATCTCGGCCATGCCGGTGAGATCCGGCTGGCTGACCGGCTGGGCCAGGCTGACCACCCGCACGTCCTTGCCGCGATAGGTGCTGTTGTAGAAGCGCGCCAGGGCCGGATAGTCGCGGGTCAGGGCTGCGTCCGGTGGAGGTGGCGGGATCTCCTCGTAGCCGGAAATCAGTCGGCCACGGGTGTCCAGCACCTGGTAGAAGATGCGTCCGACGTTGTCGTAGGCGAAGTTGTCCAGGGCGATGTAGGGCACATCGGCACGCAGGGTGCCGTTGCTGGCGGACAGGCCCGCGGCGATGGTACGGGCCGAGGCCAGCAGCGTCCGATCATAGGCCACGTCGGCCAGGCGCCGGCCATTGAGATAGGCGGCCAGGCTGCTGACCGCCAGGATCACGGCGAGCAGGATGACCATGCGCAGCAACAGGCGGCCACGCAGGCTGCCAGCGGCCTTCGCCACGTCAGCCATGCTGCTCTTCCAGCAGATAGCCCAGGCCGCGGAAGGTGACGATGCGTACCGCGCCGGCCTCCAGCTTCTTGCGCAGGCGATGCACATAGATCTCGATGGCTTCGGGACTGGCTTCCTCGTCCAGGCCGAAGACTTGCGAGGCGAGCTGCTCTTTGCTCATGACCCGGCCGGGGCGGGCGATGAGTGCAGCCAGTACGGCGTGCTCGCGGGAGGTGAGCGACAGTGCTTCCTCCGCCAAGGTGAAGCGCGAGGTATTGAGGTCGTAGATCAGTGGACCGCAGCGTTGCTGGCGATCCCCGCCCAGCACGCTGCGGCGCAGCAGGGCCTTGACCCGGGCTTCCAACTCGGTGAGCTCGAAGGGCTTGGCCAGGTAGTCGTCGGCACCGAGATTGAGGCCCTGCACCCGATCCTTGACCTCGCCGCGGGCGGTCAGCATCAGCACCGGCAGGCGATCACCGCGCTCGCGCAGGCGCGCCAGGACCTCGAAGCCGTCCATGCGCGGCAGGCCGATATCGAGGATAGCCAGGGCATAGCTCTCACTCTGCAGGGCCAGATCCGCGGCCACGCCATCGTTGAGCAGATCGACGTTGAGCCCGGCATTCTTGAGCGCCTGGGCGACGCTTTCGGCCAGTGGCGGATGATCTTCGACCAATAGGATGCGCACGCTGACAGCTCCCGCTCAAAAAATTCGAGTTTACCGGATACCGGCCAGCTGGCCTGTAGCCGGAACCGCACTATTGCCGCCTTTCACGATTGAAAGGCTGTTGAAAGCTTGGCGGTCTAGAGTGAAAGGTAGCGGTCCCAGAACCGCATGATGCTTGCCCAAGCGCCACCCCTGGTTGGCCAACAACAATAACAAGCGGAACGACATCCATGCTCGCCCTCGCGCAGCTCCACGTGCTCACCCTTCTCTTCTGTGAACGATCGCCGCCCTGGCGAGCCTGAGCCGTGTCCGCCTGTCAGCTTCTGAAATAACAACAAAAGGAAGACGTCGATGAGCACCACCTTGCGCAACCTCACCCTGACCCTGGCCGCCTCCGTGCTGCTGTCCGCCCAGGCCGTGGCCGAACCCAAGCGTCCTGAATGCATCGCCCCGGCCTCCCCGGGTGGTGGCTTCGACCTGACCTGCAAGCTGGCCCAGAGTGGCCTAGTGGAAGCCAAGTTGCTGGACAAGCCCATGCGCGTGACCTACATGCCCGGCGGGGTAGGCGCGGTGGCCTACAACACCGTGGTGGCTCAGCGTCCGGCCGATGGCGACACCATCGTCGCCTTCTCCAGCGGTTCGCTGCTGAACCTGGCCCAGGGCAAGTTCGGTCGTTTCGACGAGAAGGCCGTACGCTGGCTGGCGGCGGTGGGGGCCAGCTATGGCGCCATCGCGGTCAAGGCCGATTCGCCCTACAAGACCCTAGGTGATCTGGTCGAGGCGCTGAAGAAGGACCCGAGCAAGGTGGTGATCGGCTCCGGCGGTACCGTGGGCAGCCAGGACTGGATGCAGACGGCCCTGATCGCCAAAGCCGCCGGTATCAATCCCAAGGAACTGCGCTACGTGGCCCTGGAAGGCGGCGGCGAGATCGCCACCGCGCTGCTGGGCGGCCACATCCAGGTCGGCAGCACCGACATCTCCGACTCCATGCCCCATGTCGAGGCCGGCAACATGCGCCTCCTGGCGGTCTTCGCCGAGCAGCGTTTCGACGAGCCGGCGATGAAGGACATCCCCACCGCGCGTGAGCAGGGCTACGACATCGTCTGGCCCGTGGTCCGCGGCTTCTATGTCGGCCCGAAGGTCACCGACGAGCAGTACAACTGGTGGAAAGCCAGCTTCGACAAGCTGCTGGCGTCCGACGACTTCGCCAAGCTGCGTGATCAGCGCGAACTCTTCCCCTTCGCCATGACCGGTGCCGAACTGGATGCCTATGTGCAGAAGGAAGTCGCGCGCTACCGCGGCATGGCCAAGGAATTCGGCCTGATCCAGTAACAGAGCCCCCGCCCCTGGCGCCCCTCCGGGCGCCTTCGAGGATGTCGACATGATCTTCCAACGCGCCTTCATGGCGGTCTGGCTGGTGGCCGGACTCGTCATGCTGTTCATCGCCCGGGATTACCAGGCGCCCTTCTCCTACGAGCCGGTCGGTCCGCGGGCCTATCCGATGCTGATGTTCGGGCTGATGAGCCTGGGCCTGGCCTATCTGATCATTCGTCCCACGCCGATCGGCGACGGTGAAGACCAGAAGCCGCTGGACGCTTCCTCGCTGCGCAAGGTGGTGGCCTGCTGCGTCATCCTGCTGGGCTATGCCCTGACCTTCCAGCCGCTGGGCTTCCCCTTGAGCGCCTTCCTGACCGCCACCCTGTGCGGCCTACTCTATGGCGGCCGCCTGATGCCTTGTGCCCTGGTCAGCCTGCTGCTCTCGGTAAGTCTCTATGTGCTGTTCGACCGGGTGATGGAAGTCCCCCTACCCCTTGGCGTGCTGGAATTCCTGGAAGGCTGACATGGAAACCTTGAATTTTCTGATGCAGGGCTTTGGCGTCGCCATGACGCCGACCAACCTGATCGTGGCGCTGATCGGCACCCTGATCGGTACCGTGGTGGGTTTGTTGCCGGGTCTCGGGCCGATCAACGGCATCGCCCTCTTGATCCCGGTGGCCTTCGCCCTGGGCCTGCCGCCGGAAACCTCGCTGATCCTGCTGGCGGCGGTCTATCTGGGCTGCGAGTACGGCGGTCGGATCTCCTCGATCCTGCTGAACATCCCCGGCGAAGCCGCGACCATGATGACCTGTCTGGACGGCTATCCGCTGGCACGCCAGGGCATGGCGGGCGTAGCCCTGTCGCTGTCGGCCTGGAGCTCCTTCATTGGCGCCTTCATCGCCACCTGCGGCATGGTGCTGTTCTCGCCGCTGCTGGCCAAGTGGGCGATCGCCTTCGGTCCCGCGGAATACTTCGCGCTGATGGCCCTGGCCATTCTCAGCCTCTCCGGCATGGCCGCCGAAAAGCCGGTCAAGACCCTGGTCGCCGCGCTGTTCGGCCTGGCCATCGCCTCCGTGGGCATCGACGCCAACAGCGGCGTCTATCGCTTCACCTTCGACAACGTGCACCTGGCCGACGGCATCGACTTCGTGATCCTGGTACTGGGCCTGTTCTCGGTGAGCGAACTGCTCCTGCTGCTGGAGCAGACCCATCACGGTCAGGTCGCGGTCAAGGCTACCGGGCGCATGCTGTTCAATGTGCGCGAAGCGCGCAGCGTGTTCATGGTCAACCTGCGCAGCTCGGTGAGCGGCTTCATCATCGGCGTGCTGCCGGGCGCCGGCGCGACCCTGGCCAGTGCCCTGGCCTACACCACCGAGAAGCGCATGGCCGGTGCCGATGGCAAGTTCGGCAAGGGTGACCTGCGTGGTCTGGCCGCACCGGAAACCGCCATCGGCGCGGCGGTGTGCGGCAACATGATTCCCATGCTGACCCTGGGCATCCCCGGCTCGGGCACCACCGCGGTGATGATCGGCGCCCTGACCCTGTACAACATCACCCCCGGCCCGCTGCTGTTCCAGAACGAGCCGAATCTGGTGTGGGGCCTGATCGCCTCGCTGTTCATCGCCAACGTGATGCTGCTGATCCTCAACGTGCCCATGGTGAAGATGTTCACCAAGATCCTCGATGTGCCGAACTGGTCGCTGGCCCCGGCCATCGCCATCATCACCGGCATCGGCGTCTACGCGGTGCACGCCACCACCTTCGACCTGGTGTTGATGGTCTGCGTGGGCATCTTCGGCTACATCATGCGCAAGCTGGACTTCCCGCTCTCACCGCTGCTGCTGGGCTTCATCCTCGGCGAGCTGATGGAGACGAGTCTGAGACGCGCACTGTCGATCTCCAACGGCGAAGTGGGCATCCTCTGGCAGAGCGGCATCAGCCAGGCCATCTGGATCGTCTGCATCCTGATGGTGGCCCTGCCCTTCTACCGTGCCTGGCGCAAGCGTCGCGCACCCAAGGCCGCGACCGTCTGAGGTCGGCGACACCCGCGCCCGCGGCCGGAGTCCTTCCGCCCGCGGGCTTTTTCATTCAGGAAGATTTGAAGCTCTTCTTCGGATAGATGTCGTAGCGGCTGGACTTGCCCTCCAGCACATAGCCCGGTTTCACCCCTTCGATGACCGGTGCCTTGCGCGGGCGCTTGACCACCACCCGGTGACTGGCGCGGGCCAGGGCGGCGGCGAGCAAGGCCGGGGCATCCAGGTCGTCGCCCACCAGCGGGCGGAACAGGCGCATTTCCTTCTTCACCAAGGCGCTCTTGTCGCGATGGGGGAACATGGGATCCAGATAGATCACCTCGGGCGCCTCGCCCTCCCCGCCCTGCAGGTAGGTGGTGGAATCGGCCTGTACCAGGGTCATCAGGGCAACGATGCCGGCCGCCTCGGGGTCCCGCGCCGCGCGGGCCAGGCCGTCTTCGAGCAGGGCGGCGATCAGCGGCTGGCGCTCCAGCAGCGTCACCGGGCAACCCAGGGTGGCCAGCACGAAGGCGTCGCGGCCCAGACCCGCGGTGGCATCGAGGATACGCGGGCGCACACCCGGCCCGACCCCGACCGCCTTGGCGATCATCTGGCCGGCGCCGCCGCCGAACTTGCGTCTATGGGCCGCTGCGCCCTCGACGAAATCCACCCGCACCGGACCCGGCGCCTCCGGGCCGCGCTGGACCAGTTGCAGGCCTTGAGCGCCGAACTGCAGGGCGAACTCTTCGGTGGTGGCGGTACCCAGGGGCAGGCCCAGGCGCGCGGCCCAGGCCGCGGCGGCCTCGGTGAAGGCGGGTTCCAGGGCTTCGACGATAAGCGCGGGGTGGGCGGTGGACATGGGCGACTCGCAGGCGAAAAGACCCGTCATTCTACCGGCAGACGCGAAAGCCACCCATGTCGACATGGAAATGATCGCGGTGCGCCGCGTTGTAGTCCGGTCCCAGGGTGGTATTGAAGGAGCGGCAGGCCCCGTCGCGTACCAGCCGCAGAAAGCGCTGGGCCTGGGGATCGCCCTTCCAGTCCCGCGCCACGCTGATGCGCCGACCGTCGGCCAGGCGCAGCCCGGCGATGTCCAGCGCATTGGCGGTGGCGTGCTGACTGCGCCGGCCGCTGGCGCGACCGTAGATGTTGCGGCAGGCGAAGCTGCCATAGTGCTCCACCTCGGCGACCCGCTGGCCATAGACGGCTTCGGCGGCCGGTTGCAGGGCCTGGCGTTCGAACAGCGCGAAACTCACCGCCAGCGGACAGCTGGCGACGAAGCTGCCGTTGAGGCGCACCCCTTCCCCCCGCTGGATGCGTACCGCCCGCTCCAGCGGGCAGTCGGCCGAACCGGGATTGCCGCGCAATTCGCGAAAGTTGAGCGCCGAGGTGGCCAGGGACGCCGCGCAATAGTCGGCATCGGCCTGCAGACGCCAGAGCTTGAGCCGGGTGAAGGCATTGGCGGGTGCCTGGATATCCAGTGGCGCCCAGGGGTTATAGGCCGGCGGGATGCGTAGCCAGCCCTGGTCGAAGGCGGTGTGCAGACCGCTGTAGAGCAGGATGACGAGACCGAGCAGGTGTCTGGCTTTCATGCGGCGCGCCGAAGAGGATTCACAAGGCGAAGTCTTCATCAGACCGGAGCGGCCAGCGGGAATGCCGGCGAAAACGTCGCCAAACGTATCGCGGCGGACGCCAGGGGCTAGAGCAGGCCGAGTTGCTCGGTGTCGGCGGTGCTCAGCTCGGGCAACGCCGGCAGGCCGGGCAGGCGTTTGCGCAGCTGGGCATGGAATCTCAGGGCCAGTTCGGGCGCCTGGCGATTGTCCGGGGTGTGCAGGAAGACATAGGGCACCTTGCCCCCTTCGATCCAATCGGCCACCCGGGTCACCCACTTGGCCAGGTAGTAGTCGTTCGCCGCCAGCTCCAGGCGACCGATGAAGCGCACCTGGGGATGCTCGCTGAAAGCCAGGGCACGGGCCGGTACCCGCGGCTTCTTGGCCTGGGCCAGGCGCACGGCCGGCTCACTCGGATTGGCGCTGAACAGGGCCGCGGAATCCAGGCCGACGCGTTCCACACCCAGCTCCATGAGCAGGCGATTGAGCGCGCGCTCGGTTTCGCCCTTGTCGAAAAATGCCAGGTGCCTGACCTCCACGGCCAGGGCGCAACGCGGTGCCATGGCCGAAAGAAAGACCTTCAGCTCATTGAGCCGATCCGGACCGAAGCCCGCAGGCAGTTGCAGCCACAGCGGACTGGCCCGTTCGCCCAGGGGCGCCAGCAATTCCAGAAAGGTGCGGGCGCTGGAGAGTTGCACCCGCAGATCCTCGGCATGGCTGATGTCCCGGGGAAACTTGGCGCAGAAGCGAAAGCCGGCCGGCATCAGCTCGGCCCAACGGCGAATGGTGTCCGCCGAGGGCCAGGCATAGAAGGTGGTGTTGCCCTCCACGGCGTTGAACACCTGGGCATAACGCAACAGGAAGTCACCCGGGCGCAGGCCGTGGTAGAGGCTTTCGCGCCAGGCGTTGTCGTTCCAGGAGGGACAGCCGAGAAAGTACGGCAGCATCAGGCGTAGAGATCGAGGCCCACGACGCTGGAGGAGCCATCCGGCTCGGCGCCGAGGGCGGCGGTGTTGCCGTAGCTGGCCAGCGCCTGTTGCGCACGTGCGGTGAGCTGACTGGCGAAGCGCCCTTCGCGCTCGCTGAGCACCAAGCCATTGCCACCGCCGTTGCCGGTATCGGTCGCCGCGGCCGCCTCGACGCGGCGCACCGGCTCGAGCTTGGGCTGAGCGTTGTTGGCCGCTTCGCGGGCGATGGCGTTTTGACGGGCGGCCTCGTCCTGCGCCACCTCGCGTACGGGCGTGACCGCGCGCGAGGAACGATTCAGGGGGTAAGCAGAGTAGGAATAGCCGCTGTCAATGCGCATGGCAGGTCCCGAACGGATGGCACTACTCTAAGTAGGGTCGAAAGCTATGACAATCAAGGGCCGGACGCCCGTCGCGACCGGCGGACGAGCGGCATATACGGCTTGGACGTCAGACTATTACGCCGGGTTTCCTGACGTCAGACGGACTGCTTGGGAGTGGCGACCCGATCACGCAGATAGACGGGTTGCGCCGCTTCGGATTCGGCCGACACGGCTTCGCCGCGCTGCCAGGCCGAGGCCGCCAGCACCGCCAGGTCCTGCGCATGGGGCAACAGGCTGGCATCGCTCTCGACCAGCGGCACGGCCATGCGGCCGGCATAGCCCCAGCCGGTGCCGGCCCCGAACCAGTCACCGGTGGCAGCCTCTGGCAGGGCGATGGCCTCGGGTGCCAGCACGGCTTCCGCCCCCGCCAGCACCATGGCTGCGCCGTCCAGGCGATAGCAGCCCCAGTAGACCTCATCCATGCGCGCATCGATGGCGGCGGCCACCTGGGTCATACCCCGCTCGCGCCAGGCGCGCTGGGCGATGATGGCCAGATTCGATACCGGCAGCACCGGCCGGTCCAGCCCGAAGGCCAGGCCCTGCACCACACCGATGGCGATGCGTACGCCGGTGAAGGCGCCAGGGCCGCGACCGAAGGCGATGGCGTCCACCTGCGCCAGACTCAGACCGGTCTCGGCCAGCAGCTCCTGCACCATGGGCAGCACCCGCTGGGCATGCAGGCGCGGCGCGATCTCGTAGCGATGGATGATCTCGTCGCCCAGATGCAAGGCGACCGAGCAGGCTTCGGTGGCGGTGTCGAGGGCGAGCAGGATGGACATGGGGTAGATCCGCAACTAGGGAAAAGGGCTGCGCATTCTAGAGTAAGACGGGTCGCGAGGGGACCCGCCCATCGATCGTGACGCCAGGACGGCGCCGCGACCGGACCGCCTGCAGGCACAGGCGGTCGTTACCGGCTTTTAGCTCAGGGCCTGCAGCACCTTGGCGGTGATGGCGTCCACCGAACCCACGCCCTCGATGCGGCTGCACTTCGGCGTGCCCTGGGCGGCGCCCAGCTTCTGGTAGAAGTCCACCAGCGGCTTGGTCTGGGAATGATAGAGGTCCAGACGCTTGCGAATGGTGGCTTCGCGGTCGTCTTCGCGCTGTACCAGCGGCTCGCCGGTCAGGTCGTCGGTGTCGGCGACCTTCGGCGGATTGTGCTCGATGTGATAGACGCGCCCCGAACCCGGATGCACGCGGCGACCTGACAGGCGCTGGACGATTTCTTCGTCATCGACGGCGATTTCCAGCACGTGGTCGATCTTGACGCCCGCGGCTTCGAGGGCTTCGGCCTGGGGAATGGTGCGCGGGAAGCCGTCGAACAGGAAACCCTTGGCGCAATCGGCGTCGAGGATGCGTTCGCTGATCAGGGCGATGATGATCTCGTCGGAGACCAGGCCACCGTTGTCCATGATGTCCTTGACCTGCAGGCCCAGGGGCGTGCCAGCCTTGACCGCGGCCCGCAGCATGTCGCCGGTGGAAACCTGCGGAATGCCGAATTTCTCAGTGATGAACCGGGCCTGAGTACCTTTGCCGGCACCGGGCGCTCCCAGCAGGATTACGCGCATCTGTTGCTCCTTAGAATGGTCTCGGACTGGCAGCCCACGCAGGGCGCTGTCGCGATGATTGTTGTCGACGACACGAGACGGCCAAAGGGACCAACCATACACAGCGCCCCCTGGCCGCACAAGTTACCAAGCGTCGCAGGTGCCGGGCCCGTCCAGACGACCCCGGGCACCGGCAAAAGCGACAGTCTGCTCAACCGGTATTGCGCAGTCCCGCGGCGATCCCGGCCACGCTCACCAGCAGGGCCTGATCGAGCGCCGCCGGCTGGCTTTCGCCCGCCGCCCGCGCCCGGGCCAGCAACTCGATCTGCAAGAGGTGCAGCGGATCGAGATAGGCGTTGCGCACGGCGATGAACACCAGGGTTTCCGGATGGTGTTCGAGCAATTCCCCCTGCCCGGTCAGCCGCAATACCGCCACGCCGGCCTGGCGCAGCCGCTCGCGCAGCTGGCTGCCCAGCACCTGCAGGTCGGCCTCCACCAGGCGCTGGTCATAGAGCCGCGCCAGTTCGGCTTCGGCCTTGGCCAGCACCATCTCCAGCATGTCGATGCGGGTCTGGAAGAACGGCCAGCCTTCGCGCATCTCGCGCAGCAACGGCGATTCGCCACGGCGTTCGGCCTCGTCCAGCGCCTTCTCCCAGCCGAGCCAGGCGGGCAGCATCAGCCGGGTCTGAGTCCAGGCGAAGATCCAGGGGATGGCCCTGAGGCTTTCCACGCCGCCTTCGCGGCGCTTGGCCGGGCGACTGCCCAAGGGCAGCCGGCCCAGCTCCTGCTCCGGAGTGGCCTGGCGGAAATAGCTGACGAAATGCGGATCCTCGCGCACCACGCCGCGATAGGCCTGCAGGCTGTCGCGGGCCAGGCGATCCATCTGCTCGCGCCAGGCCGGTTCCGGCGCTGGCGGCGGCAGCAGGGTGGCCTCCAGCACGGCGCCCAGGTACAGCGCCAGATTCTGCTCGGCGATGGCCGGCTGGCCGAACTTGAAGCGGATCATCTCGCCCTGTTCGGTGGTACGGAAGCGCCCGGCCACCGAGCCAGGCGGTTGCGAGAGGATGGCCGCATGGGCTGGACCGCCGCCACGCCCCACGGTGCCACCGCGGCCATGGAACAGCAGCAACTCCACGCCACGGCTGGCGCAGATGTCCACCAGGGCTTCCTGGGCACGGTACTGGGCCCAGGCCGCCGCCAGGGTGCCGGCGTCCTTGGCCGAATCGGAATAGCCGATCATGACCTCCTGGGGACCGGCCAGGCGCGCGCGGTAGTCGGGCAGATCGAGCAGGCTGGCGATGGCGCTGCCGGCATGATCCAGGTCGTCGAGGGTCTCGAACAGCGGCACCACCCGCATCGGCTGGCGTACCCCGCACTCGCGCAGCAGCAGCTGCACGGCGAGGACATCCGACGCCACGCCGGCCATGGAGATGACATAGGAGCCCAGGGCATCGGGCGGCGAGGCGGCGATCACGCGGCAGGTGGCGAGCACCTCCTGGGTATCGGCCTCCAGCTCGGCGTCCAGCGGCAGCAGGGGACGCCGGCTGCCGAGCTCGCCACGCAGGAATTCCAGGCGCTGCGCCTCGCTCCAGGCGGCATAGTCGCCCAGATCGAGATAGCGGCAGATATCGGCCAGGGCCGCGGCATGGCGCGCGGCGTCCTGGCGGATGTCCAGGCGCACCAGATAGAGCCCGAAGGTACGGGCCCGGCGCAGGGTATCGAGCAGGGAGCCGTCGGCGATGACGCCCAGGCCGCAGTGCTGCAGGGAGTCGTAGCACAGCTGCAGCGGAGCGATCAGCTCGGCGTTGTCGCTAAGGATATGCCGGGCGCCGGCATGGGGATCGGTGATGGCATGGGCCGCCCAGCTGCGGGTGATCTGCAGCCGCTCGCGCAGCACCTTGAGCACCTTGCGATAGGGTTCCGGGTGATCGCCGGCCTGCTCGCGCAGGGCCGGACTCGCCGCCTGCATGGACAGCTCCGCGGCCAGCCGGTCGACATCGCGCAGGTAGAGATCGGCGGCCATCCAGCGCGCCAGCAAGAGCACCTCGCGGGTGATGGCGGCGGTGACATTGGGATTGCCATCGCGGTCACCGCCCATCCAGGAGGAAAAGCGCACCGGCGCCGCGGTCAGCGGCAGGCGCTGGCCGGTGCGTTCCTGCAGGCAGTCGTCCAGCTTGCGCAGCAGGCTGGGGATCGCCTGCCACAGCGAATTCTCGATCACCGCGAAGCCCCACTTGGCTTCGTCCACCGGCGTCGGCCGCTGGCGGCGGATCTCCTCGGTGTGCCAGGCCTCGGCGATCAGCCGGCGCAGCCGGGCCTCGATGGCAGCCACCTCGGCGGAAGTCAGGTCGCGATGATCGAGGGCCGCCAATTGCGCGCTGATCTCGTCGTATTTCTGGATCAGGGTGCGCCGCGAAACCTCGGTGGGGTGGGCGGTCAGCACCAGATCGATGTCCAGCGCCGCGACCCGCTCGGCCAGCTCCTGGCCGGAGTGACCGGCCGCGGCCAGGCGCTCCAGCAACTCCGGCAGCACCTGCTGCTCGAAGGGTGGCGGCTCATCTTCGGTGCGCCGTCTGACCCGGTGATATTCCTCGGCGATATTGGCCAGGTTGAGAAAATGGCTGAAGGCCCGCGCCACCGGCAGCAGTTCGTCTTCGGCCAGGGTATCCAGGGTGTCGCCCAGCTGGCGGGCACCCTCCGCGGAGCCGCCACGGGCGGCCTTGGCGCCCTTGCGGATCCGCTCGATCTTGTCGAGAAAGGCCACGCCATGCTGGTCGGCAATGGTCTGCCCCAGGAGCTCACCCAGCAGCCGCACCTGCTCGCGCAGGCGAATATCGATTTCCACCATCTCGTGCTCCTCGAAAGTACCGGTTCGGACCTCACGGCAACCGCTGCGGTCTAGCGCAGAAGACAGCACCCTGCTGTCACGGTTGCAAGCCCCGGCTGTTGCAGGGTGCCCAGCCTCGCTCAACCTGAATATCCGACCTTTGCCTAAGCCACGGGAGATACCCATGAAGATTCGCGAACTCGCTCACCAATGGGAGCAGCAGGCCACCACCTCCGGCACCACCCGCAGCTACCGCCTCGACTTGGAAGTCGAGACCGCGGCCCGTCTCGAGGCCCTTTGCGAACTCTATCCCCAGCGTACGCCCGAAGCCTTGCTCAGCGAGTTGCTGGCGGCCGCCTTCGAAGAACTGGAAGCCAGCTTTCCCTATGTGCAGGGCGAGGAAGTGGTGGGCACCGATGAACTCGGCGACCCCCTCTACGCCGATGCCGGCACGACGCCGCGCTTCCTGGAACTGGCGCGCAAGCACCTGCATCGACTGCAGTCCGACACGGCGGATTAGCCGCCGACCTGCAGCTTTACCTACGCCGCTACCGCTCTGCCAAACACCTCCACGCCACGGCAAAATTCGATAGCCAGTGAACATTTTTGTCGGATGAGCGGTCACAGAGTCAGACCGCAGCGCTGGACGAGGGCTGGTTGTCAGCACCCGCCACGGACCTCTCGGGGTCGCGCCGGGCTTGTTTCCACATGCGGCTTTCCATGACCAGGCGCCCGCCCTGCCCGTGCCGGCGGCGCGCTTTTCGGATCAACAACGGAGCTTGAATCCATGAAGAGTGCCACTGCCCAAAAGTCCCTTTCCAAAGCCTGCACCCTGAAACTGGCAGCCCTTGCCCTGGGCAGCTCGCTGTTGCTGGCCGGTTGCGCCGGCAATCCGCCGACCGCGCAGATGGCCGTGACCCAGTCCGCCGTCAACGAGGCCGTGAGCTCCGGTGGCAACCAGTTCGCGCCCATCGAGACCAAGTCGGCCCAGGACAAGTGGACCCAGGCCCAGACCGCCCTCTCCAACGAGAAGTACGACGAAGCCAAGCAACTGGCCGAACAGGCCGAGTGGGATGCCCGCCTGGCCACTCGCAAGACCCAGGCCGCCAAGGCCGACGCCGCACTCAAGGATGCCCAGAACAGCATCCAGCAGATCCGTGAGGAAGGTCAGATCAACCTGCAGCTCCAGCAGAACCTGCAGAAGAAGGTCCAGCAGTAAGCGACCGCCCCTTTCCTCCCTTCACGAACTCAAAGGACGACCATCATGCGTAAACACATTCTGATCCCTGCCGTGTCGCTGCTCAGCCTGGCCCTGGCCGCCTGCTCCACGCCGCCCAACCCCAACCTGGAACAGGCCAAGTCCGACTATTCCGCACTGGAGTCCCAGCCCCAGGCTGCCCAGCTGGCCGCCCTGGAGACCAAGGATGCCGGTGCCTGGCTGCAGAAGGCCGAAAAGGCCTACAAGGACGGTGAAAACGAGAAGACCGTCGACCAGCTGGCCTACCTGACCAACCAGCGCATCCAGACGGCCATGCAGACCATCAAGCTGCGCATGACCGAAGCCCAGATGCAGAACGTCGACGCCGAGCGCACCCAGGCCCGCCTGGACGCCCGTACCGCCCAGCTCAAGCAACTGCAGGACGCCCTGCAGGCCAAGCAGACCGAGCGTGGCACCGTGGTGACCTTTGGCAACGTGCTGTTCGACTTCAACAAGGCCGAACTCAAGCCCCAGGGCTACGCCAATGCCCAGAAGCTGGCCGATTACCTGAAGCAGAATCCCGAGCGCAAGGTGATCGTCGAGGGTTACACCGACAGCGTCGGCAGCGACTCCTACAACCAGCAGCTGTCCGAGCGTCGCGCCCAGGCCATCCAGACCGCCCTGGTCAGTGCCGGTGTCGAGCCGAGCCGCATCCAGACCCGTGGCTATGGCAAGGCCTTCCCGGTGGCCAGCAACAGCAATGCCTCCGATCGCGCCCTGAACCGTCGCGTGGAAGTGACCATCTCCAACGACGCCAATCCCGTCGCCCCGCGCATGTAATGGCGGCGTGAAAGCAAAAGACCCCGCCAGGCGGGGTCTTTTTTTGCCTGCTAATCGGCTAGCGGCGCTTGCCGCCCAGCAAGGAGCCGAGCAGCCCACGCACCAGCTGCCGCCCCAGCTGATTGGCCGCCTGGCGCGCCGCGCTCCTGAGCGCGCTCCCCGCGAGCTCCCCCACCAGATCGCTGAGGGCACCGCCCTGCCCCGCCTTGGTCTTTTCCGCAGCCGGCGCCTCCGCCGGTCCCCGCTCGGCCCGACGCTCCCGCAGAATCTCGTAGGCCGACTCGCGATCGACCGCCCGCTCATAGCGACCCCCCTGGGGCGACTGACGGATCAGCGTCTGACGCTCGGCTTCGCTCAGGGGACCGACCCGGGATTGCGGCGGCGCGATGGCCACGCGCTGGACCATCGCCGGCGTGCCCCGGTCTTCCAGGCTGCCTACCAGGGCCTCGCCGATGCCCAGCTCAGTCAGCACCTCCAGGCTGTCGAACGCCGGATTGGGTCGGAAGCCGTCTGCCACCGCGCGCAAGGCCTTCTGCTCCCGCGCCGTGAAGGCGCGCAGGCCATGCTGGATGCGCAAGCCCAGCTGGGCGAGAACGGCATCCGGCAGGTCGCTGGGCGACTGGGTGACGAAATAGACGCCGACGCCCTTGGAACGGATCAGCCGTACCACCTGTTCCAGACGCTCGCGCAGGGCCTTGGGGGTATCGCCAAACAGCAGATGGGCCTCGTCGAAGAACAGCGCCAGCACCGGCTGGTCGGCATCGCCACGCTCGGGCAGTTGCTCGAACAATTCGGCCAACAGCCAGATCAGGAAGGTGGCATAGACCTTGGGCGCCTCATGCACCAGGCGGCTGGCGTCGAGCAGGTGGATGCGGCCACGGCCATCGGGCTCGGGGCGCAGCACCTCTTCCAGCTGCAACGCCGGCTCGCCGAAGAAGGCCTCGGCGCCCTGCTGCTCCAGGGTCGCCAGCCGACGCAGCAGCGCCTGGGCCGAGGCGCCGGTGAACAGGGCGCGGTCTTCGCCAAGGATCTCGGGCTGTTCGCGCAGGTGATTGAGAACCGCCTTGAGGTCCTTGAGGTCGAGCAGCAGCAGGCCTTCGCGATCGGCCATGGTGAAGGCAGCGTGCAAGGCGGCCTGCTGGCTGTCGGTCAGCTCCAGCAGATTGCCCAGCAGCAGCGGCCCCATCTCGCTCAGGGTGGTGCGCAGCGGATGACCGCGCTGGCCGTCGACGTCCCAGAGGGTGACCGGATAGGCGCGGGACAGATGCGGCAGGCCCTGGGTGGCGATACGCTCGGCCAGCTTGCCCCGGGGCGCGCCGGCCGCGCCGAGGCCGCAGAGATCGCCCTTGATGTCGGTGGCGAAGACGGCGACACCGGCATCGCTGAAGCCTCGGCGAGACGCTGGAGGGTCACGGTCTTGCCAGTGCCCGTGGCGCCGGCGATCAGGCCGTGGCGGTTGGCCAGCTTGAGGGGGTGGCCAAGGGGGTGGCCAGCGTTCTGGTCAGCTGAAACGGCGGTACCCAGGATCAGCAGGGTCGTCGAGGACATGGCGCAGCTCCGTAGCGGTTCTGCGCCAGCTTAACCCGAGCGTCCGCGCTCAGGTACGGTTGCGGATGCGCTCGACGATGGCGGTGGTGGAGCTGTTTTCCACCAGGCCGAGGATGCGTACCTCGCCACCATAGGCCTGCACGATCTGGGCGCCGACCACCTCTTCGACGCTCTTGTAGTCACCACCCTTGACCAGCACATCCGGACGCACCTGCTCCAGCAGGCGCTCCGGGGTGTTCTCGCTGAAGGGGATGACCCAGTCCACCGCGCCGAGGCCGGCCAGCACCGCCATGCGCCGGTCGACGCTGTTGATCGGTCGGCCCGGGCCCTTGAGGCGGGTCACGGAGGCGTCGTCATTGACCGCCACGATCAGGCGATCGCCCTGGGCCCGCGCCTGTTCCAGGTAGGTCACGTGACCGGCGTGGAGGATGTCGAAGCAGCCGTTGGTGAAGACGATCTTCTCGCCGTGGGCGCGGGCGTCCTCGATGGCCAGCTGCAACTGCTCCAGGGTCAGGACGCCGCGCTCGGAGCCTTCCGAACGCTGCACCGCGCGCCGCAGCTCGGGGGCGCTGATGGCGGCGGTACCCAGCTTGCCGACGACGATGCCGGCGGCCAGGTTGGCCAGCCCCACGGCCTGGGGCAGGTCTTCACCGGCGGCCAGGGCAGCGGCCAGGGTGGAGATCACGGTGTCGCCTGCGCCGGTGACATCGAACACCTCGCGTGCGCGCGCCGGCAGGTGCAGGGCCGGTTGAGCGGGACGCAGCAGGGTCATGCCATGCTCGCCGCGGGTCACCAGCAGGGCGCCCAGGTCCAGGCGCGACATCAGTTCGCTGCCCTTGGCCACCAGTTCGGCATCGTCGGCGCAGACGCCGACGATGGCTTCGAATTCGGACAGATTCGGCGTGATCAGACTGGCGCCGCGATAGATGGAGAAGTCCTTGCCCTTGGGATCGGCCAGCACCGGGATGTTGCGCGCCTTGGCCAACTGGATGAGGGCCTGGTGGTTCTTCAGCGCGCCCTTGCCGTAGTCGGACAGCACCAGCACCTTGACCCCGGCCAGCATGGCGGCGGTGTCCGAAGCCAGCGCCTGGGCATCGGTGTCGAAGGGCTCTTCGAAGTCGACGCGGATCAGCTGCTGATGGCGACTCATGATGCGCAGCTTGACGATGGTCGGCTGCTGGGCGATGCGCTGGAAGCGCACCTGCACATGGGCGGCTCTCAGGCTGTCGGTGAGGGCATCGGCGGCTTCGTCCTGGCCGGTGACGCCGACCAGATAGGCCGGTGCGCCCAGGGCGGCGATATTGAGGGCGACGTTGGCCGCGCCACCGGGACGATCCTCGTGCTGGTCGACCCGCACCACGGGCACCGGCGCCTCGGGGGATATCCGCGAGGTGGTGCCGTGCCAGTAGCGGTCGAGCATCACGTCGCCGACCACCAGGACCGGCGCGAGATCGAAGCGAGGCATGGTCAGCTTCATAGGGACAGGCTCCAAAGCGCGAAAATGGCGGCGATCATAGCATAGGGGCCAAGGCGCCCCGGAAGCGCCTGCCAGCGGGAGACGCCGGGGTCAGGGCTCGTCGCGGCGGCTTATCCAGAACAGCTCGTGACGGCGCACGGCCTTGCGGAAGAACTCGTCTTCGCCGGTGCGCGGCCAGCGGCGTCCAGCCAGCAGCCACTGGATGGCCCGACGCAGGCGCTTCTTGGCCGGCAGCGGCACCAGCAGGTCGTGCTGCATACCCAGGGCCATGGCCTTGTCCAGCCGCCGCTCGGGCGTCAGCAACGGACTCCAGGGTACCAGGGGCGTGGGCGTTTCGATGGCCGGCGGCAGGGCGATGCCGCCCTCGGCCGGGCCCATGGGCCAGCGGTCGTTGTCGTGCAGGTGGTTGGCGTAGAGCAACTCGAGCTCGGGCTGCCACTGACTGAGGGTCAGGGCCTCGCGCAGGGCCTGGGTGCTGGCCACGTGATCGGCATGGGGATCGATCTGCGGATGCGGCAGCACCACCACCTCAGGGCGAAAGTGCTCCAGCAGCGCCACCAGGTCGGCGACCAGATTGCGCCAGGTGGGGGCGCCGTCGACATCGCCGGGCAGCTGCAGGGGATTGTGGCGCCGGGCGCTGCGCACATCGCTGTCGCCGGACTCGCGTGAGCCGAAGGCCTCCGCCGGCGCCTGGCGCATGGCCGGCAGCTGCAGGCAGTAGTAGCCCAGCTGCACGCAACGCGCTGGCGGTACCCCGCCCCACAGCGGCGTGACCAGACTGTCCCAGGTACGCAGTCGGCCCTTGAGCCGGGCCGCGGCCTGGCGGTCGAGGCCCAGGCGCTGGTAGTGCTCGGCCTCGATCTCGCCCTGAGTCAGGGTGACGATGCTGGCTTCCCGTGCCTGGCTGTAGAGCCCGAAGGCGGCCAGCTCGGCATCGTCGGCATGGGGCGCGATGACTATGACCCTTTTTTCGCGTAGATCCGGCTGGGCGAAGACATGCAGGCGCAACTCGCCCTGCAGCCGACAGAAGCGTGTCCAGAGGTGCAGCTCGCCACGGCGCAGGGCCTCGGCATAGCCGCTGAGATTGACATAGCGCCGCCCGGCGACGCCGCGCTCGAAGTCCTGGCGATCACTGTCGTCGCCCGCCCGCAGCCGCACCTGGGGATCCAACAGTCGGCCGAGCCAGCCGGCACGCAGGCGGCATTCCAGGAACAGCGTCAGCTCGCCCGGCGGTAATTCCACCGCGGCCAGGCGACCGTGCTGCAGATGCAGGCCCAGCACCAGGGTGTCGGTGGGGAACTGGTAGCTGTAGTTGTCACGCGGCGAATAGAAGAGATGGTCGGCGAACCAGGCCTCGTGGCCGAGCCAGACCAGCAGCGCCAGCAGCGGCGCGCTCCACCAGGGCCCCAGCGCCAGGCAGCCGAGCAGCACGACGGCGATGACCGCCAGGGCCAACCGCTTGTGCCGGCGGTGACGTTTGAGCAGGGCTTGTTTGCGGGCGGTCATCTCAGCTCTCGAAGACGGTGACGCGATGGCACCAGCGGTCCTTGTAGTCGCGATCGGCGCGGCCGAAGGAATAGCGCAAGGCCTTGCCCAGGGCGCGGGCATCCTGCCAGGCGGCCTGGGTATTCAAATAGGTGAGGACGCTGCCGGGACTCAGGTCGCTGGAAGCAGGGTCGACACCGCCGTTGACGTATTCGACGCTGATCCATTCGGGCGCTTCCACCCGATAGAGCACCTGGATGGCCACCGGGCGCTCGCCGAGCATGAGCAGCGACCCGGTCATGAACTCCCGCAGCAGGGCGAACACCTCGGCCAGGCGCTCCTTACCCGGGACCTCGAAGCCCCAGCGCGCCTCGAACAGCTCGGCATAGATCCGCGCCTGCTCGGTGCTGTCCAGCTCGGCCATGGGTACAGCACGACCGCCAGCATCTTCGAAGAGCCGCTGCTCGCGACGCTGGTTGTAGCGGAATTTCTTCGACCAGGCTTCCGGCTCACGGAGCATGGCCAGTTCTTCGCTCTGCCGACGCAGACCAGCGAAACGCTCGTCGCACAGTGGCGACAGATAGCGGGCGCGCTGCCGCAGGGGCGCCGCGCTACCCGGCGCAGCGGGCAGGATGATCTCGGCATTGCCCAGGTCGAACAGGGCGCGCTGGCGGCGCTTCTTCAGCACGCTGCGCGAGAGCGCCAGTTCACGCCCCCAGCAGGGTACCGCGGCCTGCAGACCGTCCGCGCCGGGCCAGCCCAGGTAGCGCACCGGAATGCCGGCCAGTTCGGCCAGACGCGCGACGATCTCGGGGTGAGTCGCGACGCTGCCGCCATGGCGCTGCCAGGTGGCGGCATAGTCGGCCGCGGAGATCGTCGTCCAGCCGCGTTCGCGCCAGAAACGGAAGCTATTCAGCATGGGACGTGGGCGCCACGGGAGCGACTTCCTCGAATTGCTTGGCGTGCAGGCGCGCATAGTAGCCGTTCAGCGCCAGCAGCTCGCCATGGCTGCCACGCTCGACGATGCGGCCATGGTCCATCACCAGGATCAGGTCGGCCTTCTCGATGGTGGAGAGGCGATGGGCAATCACCAGGGTGGTGCGCCCCTGCATGACCCGGTCCAGTGCCGCCTGGATATGGCGCTCGGATTCGGTGTCCAGCGCCGAGGTGGCTTCGTCGAGGATCAGCAGCGGCGCGTTCTTCAGCAGCGCCCGGGCGATGGCCAGGCGCTGGCGTTGACCGCCGGAGAGCAGCACGCCGTTCTCGCCGACCTGGGTGTCGTACTGCTGCGGCAGGCGCTGGATGAATTCGTCGGCATAGGCCGCTTCGGCCGCCGCCTTGACCTGCTCCATGGGCGCCCCGGCCAGATCGCCATAGGCGATGTTGTTGGTGACGCTGTCGTTGAACAGGGTGACGTGCTGGGTCACCAGGGCGATGTGCCGGCGCAGGTTGTGCAAGCGATAGTCCTGGATCTCCAGGCCGTCGAGGAGGATCTCGCCTTCTTCGTGCTGGTAGAAGCGCGGAATGAGATTGGCCAGGGTCGACTTGCCGCTGCCCGAGCGACCCACCAGGGCCACCATCTGGCCGGGCTCGGCGACGAAGTCGATGCCTTCCAGCACGGCTTTCTCGGTACCCGGATAGCGGAAGGTCAGGTTGCGCACCTCCAGGCGACCCTGGACGCGCTCGCGCTCCTCGCGGCCTTCGTCGCGCTCGGCGGGCTCGTCGAGCTGCTCGAAGATGCTTTCCGCACCGGCCACGCCGCGCTGGATGGTGGAGCTGACTTCGGAAAGCTGGCGGATCGGCTTGGGCAAGAGGCCGGCCATGGTGATGTAGGCCACCAGGTCGCCGGCGGAGGCCTCGCCACGCAGCCAGAGCACCAGGAACATCAGCACCGCCATGGCCGAATAGATGACCAGCTGCAGCATGGGCGTATAGACCGCGCCGGTCTTGGTCATGGTCAGCTGCTTGTCGGTGTTGGCGGTGCTGGAATCGAGGAAGCGCTGCTGCTCGTAGGTTTCGCCGCCAAAGCTGCGCACCACCCGATAGCCCTGGATGGCCTCGGAGGTGATGTGGGTGACGTCGCCCATGGCCGACTGGATCTTGCTGCTCTGCTTGCGGAACTTGCGACTGGCGCTGGTCACCATCAGGGCGATCAGCGGCAGGATGGCCACCATCACCAGGGTCAGCTTCCAGTTCATCCACAGCAGCGAGGCGAACAGGAAGATCACGGTCATGCCCTCGCGGATCACCACCTTGATCGCCTCGGTGGCGGCGCCGGTCACCATGGTGACGTTGAAGGTGATACGCGAGATCAGGTGGCCCGAATTGTTGGCGTCGAAATAGCGATTGGGCAGGCGCAGCATGTGGTTGAACAGCGCCACGCGCAGGTCGTGCACCAGGCCGAGGGAGACCCGCGCCAGGAAGTAGTTGCCGAGAAAGGAACCGACGCCCTGCCAAGCGGCGATGAGGATGATCATCAGCGGCACCGCCTGCACCAGGTGCAGACCACCGACGATGGGCCAGCCCGGGAACATGGAGGCGTTGGGATTGTTCAGGCCATCGACGAAGTACTTGAGGATGCCCGCCAGCATCGGCTGGGTGGAGGCGAAGATCAGGAAGCCGACGATACTCAGGGCGAACATGCCGATGTAGGGCCGCACGTAGCCGAGCAGGCGGAAATAGATCTTCAGACTGGAGGTCTGCGCAGGGGAGTCTTGGCTCATGGTCTCGTCGTGACGCAAAAGCGCCATGTTAACACGCACCCGCCGCCGACCCAGCGGCGGGATTTTCCGCTAGGCTCTGCACGAAAAGTCGTCGAGCGAAGGTCAGGCGAGGCGAAAAAGGCCGAGGAAGCGGAGTCTATGAGCGGTAAATGAGCATTCCGCATGTCTTTTTCAACGAAGCATCACCGAGCGCAGACTCTTTTCGTACAGAGCCCAGGCTTGCCCTCCCCCGCCCCGGAACACCTATCATGCCGCCGCTGATCGCCACCTTCGCCGAACTCAAGGATTACTGGCGCCTGGAGGTGCTGGACGCACCCGGCAAGCCCTTGCGACTCAAGCGTCTGCTCCGGCGCGTCACCGCGGGAGAGAGTCCGAGCTTCCTGTTCTGGTATCGCCTGGCGCAATTCCTGTACTGCCGCCCGCGCGGCCTGCTCAACTACCGCAAGCTGGCGGAGCGGATCAATCGCCGGCTGATCCGTCGGCACAATATCGAGATCCTGCTGGGCGCCCGTATCGGCCCCGGGCTGCGCCTGCCCCATCGCATGGGTATCTGCGTGTCGAATCTGGCGGTGATCGGCCGCAACGTGATGATCCGCCAGCACACCACCATCGGCATCAAGAGCGACAATCCGGCGCAACTGGTCGGCATCTTCATTGGCGACAATGTCAGCCTTGGCGCCCACGTCTGCATCGTCGGCGACCACCTGACCATCGGCGACAACGTGGTGGTCGGCGCCGGCGCCCTGGTGATGCGCGACATCCCCGCCGACAGCCTCTACTACAGTCGCCACGAGGCGGTGATCCGTCCGCTGCCGGGCGCTACGCCCGGGGATGGCGCCCGCTGAGGATGGTCCGCAGCATCTGCGGCAGCACGCTGTACAGATACGGCCGATTGCCCAGCAGCTGCCGCCCCAGGTAGCGCAGCACCTTGCCGCGCGAGGCGCCCTTGTAGTGCAGGCGCAGCAGCAGGGCGACATAGAACTTCTCGATGTCGCGAAAGCGCCGCTGGGCCGGAGTTTCCGCTTCCAGTTCGGACAGCGAATGATCGAGGATGCCCGCGCAGCGCAGCGCCACCGGCTCGTCCCGCGCCAGCGCCTGTACCCGCAGGAAAAAGGAGACGTCGACGCCATAGAGGGCGAAGCGCTCGTCGAAGACATCGCCGTAGCGAGCCGCGATACGCGCGGCCAGGCCCTGCGTCAGGCACAGGCCCGAACTGATGGTCACGGTGGCCTGGGGATCCAGGGACCCTTCCGCGGTCACCACCGCCTTGTACTGGTGGGGATAGCGGATGGTGCCCGCCCCCAGCACCAGGGGTACCAGCAACTCGGCGCCCTGGCCAAGCGCCTGCAGAAAGCGCCCGTCCACCACGGTGTCCTGGTCGAAGATCACCAGGCGCTCGGCGCCCAGCCGCAGTGCCTGGTTGTAGACCCGACTCAGGGGCGGATTGCCGAGGTCTTCCTCGATCAGGACCGTCGTCCAACCCGGGGCTGCCAGCAGCGCCTGGCGCTCCGCGTCCTCCAGCGTCCGGGGGCCGTTGTTCCAGACCAGCAGGGCGCTGTCGGCCGGCAGGCTGGCCGGGGGCTGGGCCAGCAGGCTGTCGAGGGTGGGCGACTCCGCGGGATGCAAGCCATAGAGGACAACGAGAAAGAGCGTTCGCATGGACTTCCCTGGGGATCGCGGCCTAGCCGCGCACCCGCTTGCGCAGATAGTCGAGGGCCGCGCCAGCTTCGTCGGCCAGGTGCGGACGCGGCAGGTCGTTGGGCCAGATGCCTTCGGCGAAGGCCTGGCGATCGCCGCCGCCGAGACGCTCGCTCAGCGCCCGCTCCCACCAGACGTGGCGACAGGCACGGGCATAGCTGTCCTGGGGCGCCAGGCAGCCATAGAGCAGCTTGCGCCCCAGGCTCGCCCGCTGCTTGTCCAGACCGGCCAGCTGCCACTTCACCCGCAACCGGGTCCAGACATCTGGCAGCGGCTTGGTCAGGGGCACCTCCTGCCAGTGCTGCTGCAGCGCCGGCGAAAAGTCCTCGCCATAGCGCTCGAAGAAGTGCGCCAGCATGAAGTGCAGAAAGCGCTTTTCCGCGTAGTAGTGGCGCACGGGGCCGCGCGCCTCGCCGATGGCCAGATCCGCCAGGCTGAACGACAGGGCGATCTGCTCCAAGGTATGGACCTCCTCGTCGTGGCCATGCCAGTCGTCGATCAGGGCGATGGCCTGCTCGACCCGCGGCAGATGGACCCGCGCCAGACCACAGACGCCGCTGTTGTAGAGCCGGGTCTCTTCCGCCGGCTCCTGGCCACGCGCGGCCAGGGCTGCTGCGAAGCGGGCGAATTCCGGGCGGGTACGGGCCTTGCGCCAGGACCACTCCTCGATGTCCAGCAGCCCGCGTCCGCTGTCGATGCCGTCAAACAACGACGCCAGCGGCGCCTGGACCACGGTGTCGCTGTCCAGGAACAGGGTCCTGTCGGCCCGCGGCAAGGCCCAGGCGATGGCGCAGGCCTTGCTGCGGTGCAGATAGCCGTGCTGCCCCTGCCACTCCCTGAGCGTCGCGGCCTCGATGGCCACTACTTCCGCCGGCCAGCCGCGATAGTCCTGCGGCCGATCGGTCAGGATACGGAGGGCGATGTCCTGGCCCTGCCGCCAGTGCAGGGCGCTGAGCAGGCTGAACTTCAGCTCCTGCCGATAGGCCTGGGCACCGCCGTAGACGAAATACAGGAGTTGGCGTGTGGGGCGCATGTAAAGCTGCCGGCAAAAATCTGATTCTAGCAACAAGCGGCCGGATAGGTCGCAGGGGTCACTTCACAGCCTGCCACCTTCGGGTAACATGCACGCCCTGACGTTGACGGGTCCTGCATGAAGCCTCTCGAACATTCGCGCTATCTCGAACTGCGCGACGCCGCCCAGGTAGTGGAAGCCGATCACCATGGCGACAAGGTCCTGCGCCTCACCGATGGCAGCTATCTCAAGCTCTTTCGCCGCAAGCGGCTGCTGACCTCGGCGGCGCTGTTTCCCTATGCCCAGCGCTTTGCCGACAACGCCCGCCAACTGGCCGAGCTCGGCATTCCCTGTCCGCAGGTGCTGGAGGTCTATCGCGCCGCCTCGCTGCAGCGCGATCTGGTGCACTACAGCCCGCTGCCGGGCGCCACCCTGCGCCAGCTGCGCACCTCGGACGAGGCCGCGGCGCTGCGCCCCGCCCTGGGTCGCTTCATAGCCGAATTGCACGACAGTGGCGTCTACTTCCGCTCGCTGCACCTGGGCAACGTGGTGCTGACGCCAGAAGGCGAACTGGGCCTGATCGACATCGCCGATCTGCGCTGTCATGCGCGGCGTCTGCCGCTGCGCCTGCGGGTGCGCAACTTCCATCACCTGCTGCGCTACGGCGAAGATCGCGACTGGCTGTTCGAACCCGGTCGCGAACCCTTCCTCAGGGCCTATGCCGAAGCCTGCCGCCAGCCCCTGGACTGGCGCGAGCTCGACCGGCAGCTGCAGGACTAGATCAGGACTGGACCGGCACCGCCTGTCCCAGCGCCAGCTTGCGCCGGCGCTGCACCTCGGCGCCGACGATCATCGCCGCGGGCAACAGCACCAGCGGCCACAACTCGTCCGGATTGCCGATCAGCTTGGCGCCGTCGAAATTGAGCATCAGCAGGGCCACGGCCAGATAGAGTCCCCAGGGATCGCGCTGGCGCAGAGCCGCGCCCAGGCTGGCCAGCATCAGCACGCCGAAGATCAGCAGCGACACCAGGCCGGTGTAGATGCCGAAGGAGACGAAGATGTTGTGCGGGTGCTGGATGGCCTCGGTGCCATGCAGCAGGTCGTGACTCTGGTAACCCAGGCCGCAGCCCAGCCACCAGCCGCAGGACTCCCAGTCCTTGATCATGAAGTGGAACAGCTCGATGCGTCCGGAATCCGCCCGGCCCCAGAAGGCGACGAACCAGGCTTCGGTATGCACCACCTGGACCACTCCGGCGATCAGGGCACTGACCAGGACGACCAGCGCCAGGGTGCGCAGCGGAAAGCGCGGAAAGGCGAAGAGCACGCCGAGGGCGGCGAGAAAGCCGATGCCCACCAGGCCGGTACGGGTCTGCAGGGCGAAGGAGATGCCGACGATGCTGACCACCACCGCCGCCAGCAACTCGATCCAGCGCCGCTCGCGGATCCAGGTGGGCGCGGCCAGGCCGCCCAGGCAGACCATCCAGATGCTCACATAGATGGGATTGGAGATGCGTCCCGGCAAATGGATGACCCGCTGGCCGACCGCATAGTGGCCGGTGAGCCAGAACACCAGGCTGGAACCCACGGCATAGGCGCAGACGACCCAGAACGCCAGGCGCACGAAGCCGGGGCGGCGGAAGAAATCGCCATCCACCAGGCAGGCCACGGTCAGCACGAACAGCAGCACATAGAGAATATGCTTGAAGAACTGTCCCTCTTCGGCCCGTGCCCCCGGCACGATGAACCAGGCGAGAAACACCAGCCAGAGCAGCAGCAGCGGCGAGCGCCAGTCGATCAGCCGCGGCCGCAGCACGAAGAGGATCAGCGCCGGCAGGGCGATCGCCGCATAGAAGTAGCTGTTGATCCACTTGGCCGTGGGGATGCACAGGTAGGCGGCCATGAACACCAGCACCGCCAGGGTGAAATAACGACTCTGCTGCACGCGATCGAGCAAGGGTGTCACCACAACAGGGCTCCCAGGAGTGCGCCGACCAGGAAGGCCAGTGCCAGTTTGATGCGTTCCATCCGCCGGCGCTTCTGCTTGTCGTTGCGGTCCTTGTCGCTGACCACGTGCTGGCCGAAGCCGGTATGCAGCACGGCATCGTTTTCCAGGATCAGCGCGTGGCGCTGGGCGTCGGCATAGCGCCGGGACAGCTCCTTCTCGCCGCTCAGGTCGCCATAGGGGGCGTGTAACAGATAGTCGGCACGCCGGCGCAGACCGGGATTGAAGGAAAAACCCTGCCATTCGGGCTTGTGCGAGCCGACTTCGTAAAAGGCGATACCGGCATGCACCTGCCGCGACTTGAGATAGACGTAGGGGCTGTGGATCGCCAGGTCATGGGCATGGCTGCGCAGCCAGACCTGCAGCGCCTGGGGATCGGCCTCCAGCAGCGCCTGGGAGTCCTCGATGAAGCCCGGGCGATAGAAGGCCCAGTCGTCTTCGCAGTGGAAGATCCAGCTGGTCTCGACCCGGGCATAGGCGGCGTCGACACTGCGCATCTGGCCAAGCTTGGGATTGTTGACGATGAACTCGGTGTGTTCGCGCCAATGGGCGGGGATGCAGTCCCGTACCGCCTCGTCACCGGAATCTTCGGTGATGAAGACGCGGCGGATGGGCGCGGTGTTGAATTCGTCGAAGGTCGCCAGCGTCTGCCGCAGCAGGTCGAAGCGCCCGCAACTGGTGACGACCACGGAGATGTCGCTGTCAGCGGAAAACTGCACGTTCTACCCTTTCTGCCAGTTGAGTCGAAAGCCGGACCTCGGGCAGCGCATCAGCGTCCCAGCCTGCCGAGCAGGCGGTGCAGGAACCCCGGAGCGACTGCCGGTCGCAGCGCTGGGGTTATAGCCGAAACGATGCGCTCACCCAAGTGGCCGAAAGCGAAAGAGTGACGCGCCAGGGCCTCTCCAGCCCTGGCGATGGCCGCGGCGTGCGCCGGATCGCCGCGCAGCCGGGCGAGTTTCTCGCGCAACTCGTCCAGCGAGCGATAGAGCACCACGTTGACGCCATCCGCAAAACCCAGGGCGCGGTTCTCCTCTTCACCCTGATCGAAGGTGAAGAGCACGCAGCCGCAGGCCATGGCCTCGAAGTTCTTGATCATGTATTCGCCCATGCCGACATCGGCGCCAACGAAGTAGCGGATGCGGTTGAGGGTATGCAGGTATTCGTCGCCCGAGCGGGTCTTGGTGATCAGCAGCGGCTCGACCTTGGCCAGGTCTTCCAGCAATTGCTTGCGCCCGCTGTAGGCCACGCTGCCGAGGCTGCCGACGAAGCCCAGTTCGATGTCGCGCTCGACACCCAGGTCGCGCAGGCGGCTGTCGTCATAGCCCTTGGGCACGAAGTGGGCGTCTACCCCCTCCTCCTGCAGCCGCCGCGCCACGCCGGCACCGGAGACCAGCACCCGGACGTGGGGCATGGTCTGGTAGTAGCGACTGAACTTGCCGGTGTACTTGCAGGGGATGAAATTCTGGTAGGCGTCGTGTTCCAGCTCCACCAGATTGGGCAGGCTGCGGATGAACGAGACCTGTTTGAGCTGCTTCTTGAATCTTAGGAACAGCAGGATGCGGTCGTATTGCTCGGGCTGGGGCACGGCGCGGCGGAAATAGCCGCGCAGGTCGGCCTGTTCCTCGTCACTCAGCCAGCGCAGGTCGCAATCGCAGTGGGCGGCGATGCTGGCATAGAAATGGTCCAGCAGGATGCGTTGCTCCTTCTGGACCAGGAACAGGACTTTCACGGCGCCGGGGCCTTAAAGGCGGCGACCATGGGCAAACGCCAGAAGTCGCGGCGCACGGCCTCATCGGAGAAGCGTTCGGCCAGGCGCTCGCGCATGTGCTGCACGCAGGCGCGTCGCTGGCTCGGTGCCAGCCGACCCAGGTGCTGCAGCCCCTGGCCGAGGGCTTCGGCATCGCCCAGGGGAAAGAGGAAGCCGACGCCTTCGACGATCTCCCGGGCGCCGCCGCAGGAGGTGGCGATCAGCGGCACGCCGGCGGCCATGGCTTCCAGCAGGACCATGCCGAAGGGCTCGTGATCGGAACTCAGGGCAAAGACGTCGAAGGCCTTGAAGTAGCGCCGGGCGCCTTCCACCTGGCCGAGGAACAGTACCCGGTCGGCGATGGCCAGTTCGCGGGCCAGGTCCTTGAGGTCGTCTTCCAGGCGGCCCTTGCCGAGAATCGCCAGCAGGGCATTGGCCGGCAGATTCGGCAAAGCGGCGGCGAAGCCGCGCAACAGAGTGGCCTGGTCCTTGTCCGGATGCAGGCGGCCGACGTTGCCGACGATCCAGGCCTCCTGGGGCAGCTTGAGCTCGGCGCGGGCCTGATCGGCCGGCAGCAGCTCACGTTCCACCGCCTCGACATCCAGGCGGTTGTAGAGGGTCTCGATACGCTCAGCCGGCCAGTCCTTGAGGCGCTGGCGGATCTCGTCGCGTACCGCGTCGGAGACTGCCAGGAGCGTCAGGCGCTTGCTCATCAGCTTGGCGAACAGCCGCCGACCGAGCCGGTCGTAGTCGCCAAAGGCGTGGTGTACGCCGATCACCGGCAAATTGGTGGCCAGGCAGGCGATCCAGATCGGCTTGAATCTATGGGCGATGACGAAGCGGATGCCCCGCGAGCGGACGATCTCGCGCAGCGCCTGGATGGCGCCGAGCTTGAGTCCGCGCACGTCCCGGGAGGAGTACTCCAGGAACAGCACCTCGTCGCTGCCGCAGCCGGCCGCCACCTCGGCGTCGGCGGTGCCGGTGAGAAAGACGGTGGTGACGCGATAGCCGCTGCCCGCGAAGAGGCTGGCGGTCTGGCGGGCGCAGTCGAGGAAGGGACCGTCGTAGCCGTGACAGAACTGCAGCACCCGCGGTTCGGCGGAACGCGTCATAGGCCAGCCCCCTCCTTGACCACCAGGATGTCTTCCATGATCAGGTACTGCAGATCCGAGCCGAAGAACATGTTCAGGGCGTCGGTGGGCGAGCAGACCATGGGTTCACCGCGGCGGTTGAGCGAGGTGTTGAGGGAGACGCCGTTGCCGGTGAGCTTTTCCAGCTCGACCATGAGGTCGTACCAGCGCGGATTGTGCCGGCGCTCCAGCACCTGGGCGCGGGAGGTGCCGTCTTCGTGGACCACCTCGGGTACCCGGCTCTTCCATTCCTCGTTGACCTCGAAGGTAAAGGTCATGAAGGGCGAGGGATGGTCGACCTTGAGCATCTGCGGCGCCACGGTGTCGAGCATGGACGGGCAGAACGGCCGCCAGCGCTCGCGGAACTTGATCTGGGCGTTGATGCGATCGGCCACGCCCGGCACGCTGGGGCAGCCGATGATGGAGCGACCGCCCAGGGCGCGCGGACCGAATTCCAGGCGACCCTGGAACCAGGCCACCGGATTGCCGGCCACCATGATCTCGGCGATGCGCTGGGGCATGTCGTCGATCCGCTCCCACTTGGGTGCGTTGGGATGGCGGGCGCAGGCGGCGATGACGTCTTCGTTGCTGTAGCCGGGGCCGAGATAGACGTGCTCCATCTTCTCCACCGGTACGCCGCGGGCATGGGAGACGTAGGCGGCGGCGCCGACGGCGGTACCGGCATCGCCCGAAGCCGGCTGGACGAACAGCTCCTTGACCTCGGGACGGGCGATGATCTTCTGGTTGAGCTTGACGTTGAGCGCACAGCCGCCGGCAAAGGCGATTTTCCCGGTCTGGCGGATGATGTCGCCCAGGTAGTAGTCCATCATCTCCAGCGCCAGCTTCTCGAACAGTGCCTGCATGCTGGCGGCATAGTGGATGTAGGGATCGTCGGCGATGTCGCCTTCCCGCTTGGGCCCCAGCCACTCGATCAGCTTGGGCGAGAAGTAGTAGCCCTTGCCCTTTTCCTTGTAGCGGCGGAAGCCGATGACGTTGGCGTAGTCGGTGTTGATGATCAGCTCGCCGTTCTCGAATTTCGCCAGGCGCGAGAAATCGTACTTGCTGGCATCGCCATAGGGCGCCATGCCCATGACCTTGAATTCGCCGTCGAGCATCTCGAAGCCGAGGAATTCGGTGAGGGCGCCATAGAGGCCACCCAGGGAGTCCGGGTCGTAGAACTCCTTGATCTTGTGGATCTTGCCGTTCTCGCCGTAGCCGAAGAAGGTGGTGGCGTACTCGCCCTTGCCGTCGATGCCGAGGATCGCGGTCTTTTCGCTGAAGCCCGAGCAGTGATAGGCACTGGAGGCGTGGGCCAGATGGTGCTCGACGGCCTCCAGCTTGACCTTCTTGAGGTCGAAGCCGAGCTGCACCAGGCACCACTCGATGCGCTTCTGGTAGCGGTGATAGCGGCGATTGCCGAACAGGATGGCGTCCAGGGCGCGATCCGGTGCGTAGGCATAGCGTTTGGCGTAGTGCCAGCGGGCTTCGCCGAAGAGACTGATGGGCGCATAGGGGATGGCCACCACGTCGACATCGGCGGGGCTGATCCCGGCCTGTTCCAGGCAGAACTTGGCCGACTCGTAGGGCATGCGATTCTTGGCATGCTTGTCGCGCACGAAGCGTTCTTCTTCCACCGCGGCGATCAGCTTGCCGTCGATATAGAGCGCGGCGGAGGGATCGTGGCTGAGGGCGCCGGACAGGCCAAGGACGGTCAGGGACACAGGTAAAGCCTCTGTACAGGGCGAAGCCAGGGGAGTTCGCCGGGGTTTCGCGAGGCCGCTGCAGGCCCGCCTCGCCTCAAAAACGGCGAATTATAGCCGTTCAGGCAGGCCACGGGTAATGGCCGCACGCCGGAGCGGGGCCTAGCGCACGGCGATTCAGCCCCGGTACAGATGGCGGGTCGGCGATCAGGCCGGCGGCAGGCGCTCGTCGAGCAGTCGATGCAGGGCGCTGTCGGCCGGCCAGTTGCGCAGTAGCCGGGCGCGGTCGCGGGCATAGGCGCTGGCATAGGCGCGGTCGCTGGCATGGGCCTGGAAGGCGTCGAGGTCGATCACCAGCCAGCGACCTTCATGCCAGATCAGGTTGGTGCCCTTGAAATCGCCATGGCCGAGGCGCTCGCGACGCAGGGCTTCCACAAGCGCCAGCAGGGCCTCCAGCTCGGCCACCGGCGGCGCGGCATCCACATAGGGCGCGAAGCGCTCCAGCAGATTGGGCCCGTCGACGAAGGGCGTCACCAGATAGGCCCGCCCGCGCAGGCCGAGAAAGCGGCGCTCGCGCACGGCCAGGGGCTCGGGGGTGGGAATACCAAGGAAGCGCAGCCGGTGCCCTTCGCGCCAGCTGTGCCAGGCCCGGCTCGGCCGCCAGAAGCGCGTCAGCCAGTGGCCGAAGCCCTTGATGTTGTATCGCTTGAGCACCAGGTCCTGACCCTGCCACTGCAGCCGGGCCACGGTGGCGGCGCCGCCGTCCTTGAAGGTCGGCAGACCGGCCAGGGCCGCATCGGGATCGGCCAGCAGGCCTTCCAGGCGATTCAGCCAGGTGCGCCGCACGGCGATCAGGCCAAAGGCGCTGCGGGTGACGGCGAACAGGGTGCACTCCCGGCCGCTCTTCTTGAGGTAGTCGGCCAGGCGCCAGCGACGAATCTCGGCGGTGCGCGCCAGCAGGGCCTCCAGGCGCAGGGCGTGTTCGGCATTGACCAGCAGGTAGTGGATCAGCAGCTCTTCCAGCTGGGCATCCAGGGTTGCAGGCAGCTGGGCGAAGAACACCGCCAGATTCTCCTGCACCTGGGCCTGGGACAGCGGCTGGCCGACCGTTTCGGCCTGGATGTCCGCCGCGTCTATGACCAGGGCGGCGCCGTCCTTGACCAGCAGGTTGTCCAGGTGCAGATCGGCCTGCCAGAGGCCCTGGGCGTGCAACCGCGCCAGGGTGGCGAGGGCCGCGCCGAGCAGGTCGTTCTGCGCGGGAGACAGGGGCGGCTCGCCAGCGATCCGCTGCCAGAGGTGCTCGACGCTGGGCGCCGCCTCGATGAAGTCGAACAGCAACCAGGCGCCCTGCCCGCTCGCCTCGCCGCTGTCCAGCAGCGCGGGGGTCGCCGCCGCGGCTGCCGCCAGCAGGCGACAGCCCTCACGCTCGCGGGCGAATTGCCGACTCGCGCGCTCGCCGACCAGTAGCTTGGCCAGCACTCGCCGGCCCTGCCAGCGGGCCTCGCCGACATAGCGCTGACCGGGCAGCACCCTGAGCAGCGACAGCAGTTCCAACTCGCCACTGGGCAGTTCGATACGCAACGGCAGGGTCAGCGCACGACCGGCCTTGGTCAGTTGCTCCAGGGTCATGCCTTGCGCTCCTTGTGGCGGCGACGCCCGGCCAGACGCCGACTCCAGTCGCGCACGGCGACGCTGTCCAGCGGCTGGTCCAGATAACTCGCCAGCAGGCGGGCGATGTCCTGCTCGCTCCATTGCGGCGCGCGGCGCAGCAGGGGTTCGAGATCGCGCAGACGATCGCGCCGGCCGAACAGCAGCGGCCGGGTCTTTTCCAGATCGATCAGCCGCGCGGCCAGGCCTTCGCCCTGACGCTGCAGGAACAGATGCTTGGGATAGAAGCAGCCGTGCACCTGGCCGGCGCCATGCAGCTGGCGCGCCAGTTCGCCGACGGCGACCAGCACCGCCTGGCGCTCCTCGGGGGCCAGGTGCGCCCAGACGCGCAGCCAGCTGTCGAGGTCGCGCCAGTCATCCAGCGCTCGGGTCAGCAAGATGGCACGCCAGCCCTGGTCATCGCGGCGCTCGCCGTAATAGGCCAGCTCCAGCGCTGGGATGCCGCGCTCGGCGTAGCGGCGGATATTGCGACTCTCGCGGGCGAAGGTCGGCTCGCCCAGCGGGCGGGCCAGGGTGCGGGTCAGGTAGTCGCGCTGGCGCTTGAGGTAGTAGCCATGACCGTTAACGTCAAGGCGAAACACCTGACTGAAACCGCCGCGTCCCTGGTTGGGTTCGTCCACCGCGGTCAGCTCCAGCGCCCACAGCGCCGCGAAGCTGTCCAGGCCCTGGCCGGCCAGCACGGCCCGATCCTCGGCCGCCCATACCTCGTTCATTCCCGCCCCTTGAAATAGTCCAGCACCTCGCGGATGCGCCCCTTGTCGTTGTCGCTGAGGCGCGCGCGACCTCGGTATTGCAGATAGAACCTGAGGCGCTGGGTGCGTGACAGCTGGTACTTGGCCACCTTGTCCAGGCAGGCCAGGTCCTTGACGATGCGCCAGCGCAGCCAGTGGCCGACCCAGAAGGCGCCAGCCGGGCAGTCGATGAGATAGAGCACGCCCTGGCCATCCACCAGCAGGTTGCGCCACTTGAGATCGTTGTGGACGAAATGGTGATCGTGCAGGGTACGGGTCGCCGCGGCCAGCTGACGACTGACCTTGTCCACCCAGACCCGGTCGCGCAGCCGCGGATCCTCGCGCCGGGCCAGTTCGGCGAGATCCAGGGTATCGGGAATCTCGCGGGTGATCATGGCGCCGCGGGTGAACCCCCGGGGAGAGCGCTCCATCCCCCAGGCCACCACCGGCGCGGTAGCTATGCCCCACTTGGCGAAACGCTTGAGATTCTGCCACTCGGCCTTGACCCGCGGCCGCCCGACATAGCGCCGCAGCCCCTTGCCGGCGCCATGGTAGCGCTTGACGTAGTAGCGGATGCCGTCGCGCTCGATGCGTACCACTTCCGACAGCGGATCGCTGGTCAGGCGTTCGCCGGTCAGGGCGAACACCGCGTCCAGGGTCGCGAATTCGGGCAGGTGGGCGACGCTGGAATCGATGCGCCAGTCAGCCATCAGAGGCGGTCCCCGTAGCGTTCCTTGCGCTCCAGCAAGGCGGCGGCCTTGCGTTCCAGCCGCGCCAGCAGCGGCGCCTCGTCGCGCAGGATCTCGCGCAGCGGCCGCTGGAAGTAGCCCTGCAGGAAGCGCAGGAAGTCACGTCGCGTCAAGCCGATGCCCAGGGCGGAGAAATACAGCCCGGCCAGGTCCTTGTCGCGCCAGCGCCGGGGCACCTGGGCGCGGCACTGGGCGCGGTGCAGGTCGATCAGCCAGAGTCGCAGATTGGCCACGGTGACCGGCTGGGCGGTGTCGAGCAGGAAATGGCAGATGTAGCAGTCGCGATGGTTGACACCGGCCCGGTGCATCGCCCCGGTCATGCGCGCCACCTCGGCGATCAGCGCCCGCTTGAGCAGGGGCTCGGGGGGCTGGCGGACCCAGTCGAGGCTGAAGTCTTCGAGGCTGACGGTGGGCGCCAGCTCCTCGGTGATGATGAAGGAGTGCTGGGTCGCCGGATTGACGCCGCGCTCGCCAAAGGCCACCGCGGTCATGGTCGGCACGCCGACCTGATGCAGGCGTTCGATGGCCTGCCATTCCTGGCGCGCACCCAGCACCGGCTGCTTGGCCTGCAGCAGATTCTTGGCGATCTCGCCCCAGCCGATGCCGCGGTGGATCTTGACGAAGTAGCCACGACCGGCCACCTCGGTGCGCAGGGTGCGGCGTCCGTCCAGCTCGCGATAGACCTGGCCCTGCAGGGCCTCCACGGCGACGAAGGGATCCTGGCCGGCCCAGCGGCTGGCGAAGGGCTCACGCAATTCCAGGGTCATGCCACCCCCAGGATGACATCGGCGGCGCGCTCAGGCAGCGAATAGAGATCGGCGCTGTCAGCGAAGGCCAGGCCGTTGCGACCCTGCACCGCGCGGCGCTCGGGATCGGCCAGCAGTTCGGCCAGCATCCGGTCCAGGGTCTCCTGGGCAAAGGGCGACGGCACCACCGCGCCGGCGCGGGCCTCGTCGATGTAGTGGGCATAGCCGCAGACGTCGGTGACCAGCACCGGCAGCCCGGCGACCAGCGCCTCCAGCAGCACGGTACCGGTGTTCTCGTTATAGGCCGGATGGATCAAGAGATCGGCGCCGAGCAGGAAGCGCGGGATGTCGCTGCGGCCCTTGAGGATCTGGACGCGATCGCTCACGCCCAGGGCCTTGGCCTGCAGCAGGAAGGGCTTGGGATCGTCCTGGCCGATGGCGAAGAGTCGAGTGCGGCGGCGCAGCTCCTTGGGCAAGGACGCCAGGGCCCGCAGGCTGCGATCCAGGCCCTTGGTCTTGAAGCCGGAGCCGATCTGCACCAGCAGCAGCTCGCCCTCTTCCAGCTCGAATTCACGGCGGAAGTCGGCGCGGATCTCGGCGGCATTGGCCGGCGCACGGCGATCGGCGGCGATGCCCGGCGGCAAGAGGTGGAAGCGCGGTGCAGGCGTCCCATAGTGCTTGACGAACAACGGCTGCTGCACCTCGGAGATCATCAGGATCTCGGTCGGCGACTCGGGGGCGAACACCGCGCGTTCGTATTCGGCGAAATGGCGATAGCGGCCCCACTGGCGATAGAGCGGATTGCGCAGGGTCTGGGCCTTGTCCTCGAAGCAGGGATCGGCGGCGTAGTAGACGTCCAGCCCCGGCATCTTGTTGAAGCCGATCACCCGATCCACCGGATCGCGGGCGAGGTCGGCCTCCAGCCAGGCGTGGAATTTCTCGTTGCGCCGGTGATTGAACAGGGCGCTGACCCTGGCCACCCGCACGTCGAAGCCCTCCGGCACCGGGCCTTCCCAGATCAGGGTGTAAACGCGGATGGCATGGCCCCGGCGCTGGCACTCCTGGGCGATGCGCAGGAAGTCCCGCTGCAGGCCGCCAAAGGGAAAGTACTTGTAGAGCACGAAAGCCAGGGTCATGCGGGGAGGTCTTCCAACAGCAGGGTTTCCAGTTCCAGTTCGACCCGCTCCGGGGTCAGGGCGGCCAGACTCGCGGCGGGCTGATCGCGCGGCTCGTCGGTGCCATCCAGGCCCACGGCACTCAGGTGCACCTGGGCGCGGCCATAGGCGCCGACCTTTTTCGGACTGGTCGGGCCATAGAGCGAGACGGTGGGTACATCCAGGGCGGCCGCCAAGTGACCCAGCCCGGTATCCACCGCCACGCAGGCCCGGGCGCCGGCCAGCACCTTGGCCACCCCGGCGAGATTCAGGCGCGGCAGCACCTGGACGCCATCCAGGCCGTCGGCGATGCGTTCGGCACGGGCATGTTCCGCCTCGTTGCCCCACAGCAGTCGCACCGGCCAGTCCAGTTGGCTCATGCGCTCGGCCAATTCGCGCCAGTGCGCTTCGGGCCAGTGCTTGCTGACCCAGGTGGTGCCGTGCAGGAACACTACATAGGGCGTCTCGTTGGGGCCGGCCAGACGTTGCCGATCCAGGCCGTAATCACCCACGCCCGCCGGCAGCGGATAGTCCAGGGCCTGGGCGAACAGCTGGCGGATCCGCTCCAGGGCGTGCTGCCCCTTGGCGACGTGATAGCGCTCGTCATAGAAGCGGCTGGCCAGGGGCTCGCGCGCGGAATTGCGGTCGAGACCGGCGACCGGCGCCTCGGCGTAACGGGTCAGCCAGGCGCTCTTGAGCAGGCCCTGGGCATCGATCACCCGGTCATAGCGCTGCTCGCGCACGCGACTCTTGAATTCGCCCCACTCGCCACTGGCCCAGGCGGAAAAGGGCTGCTTGCGCCAGCGGCGCAGGGCCACCGGAATCACCTGGCTCACAGCCGGGTGCCAGGCGGGAATCTCGGCGAAGCCCTCCTCCACCACCCAGTCGAAGCAGATGCCGGGAATGGCCCGGGCCGCATCTGTCAGGGCCGGCAGGGTATGGATGACATCGCCGAGGGAGGAGGTCTTGATCAGCAGCACGCGCATCTAGCCCACCTCGATCGGATCGGCGACCAGGCGGCCAAGCGCCTCCTGCACCAGGCTCGGCTGCAGCAGGCGCAGGCAATCGTAATGGCCGAAGCGGCAGGTACGGTCGAAGCAGGGACTGCACTCCAGCCCCAGGCGCACCACCTCGACCTGGCTGGCCAGCGGCGGCGTGAAGCCCGGCGAGGTGGAGCCATAGACCGCCACCAGCGGGCGATCCAGGGCAGCGGCCACGTGCATCAGACCGGAATCGTTGCTGATGACCGCACCGGCACAGGAAAGCAGGTCGATGGCCTCGGCCAGGGAGGTACGCCCGGCGAGGTTGTAGACATCCTCTTCGAAGCCGGGGGTGACCCATTCGCGGATCTCCTCGCCACCCGGGGCATCCTTCTGCGAACCGAACAGCCAGACCTGCCAGCCCTGGCGCAGCCGGGCATCGGCCACGGCGGCGTAGTGCTCGGCCGGCCAGCGCTTGGCCTCGCCGAATTCGGCGCCCGGGCAGAGCGCCAGCACCGGCCGGTCCAGGCTCAGGCCGAAGCGCTCCAGGGCGGCGTCACGGCTGGCCGGGTCGATGGCCAGCCGTGGCTTGGGATAGGGTTTGGGCAACTCCGCACCGGGCGCGTAAGCAAGCGCCATGAAGCGCTCGATCATCAGCGGATAGCGCGCCTTGTCGAGGGTGCGGATGTCGTTGAGCAGGCCAAATCTCATCTCGCCGCGCCAACCGGTACGCTTGGGGATGCCGGCGAAATAGGGCACCAGCGCCGACTTCAGCGAATTAGGCAAGAGGATCGCCTGGTCATAGCGACCACGCAGCTGCTGGCCGATGCGCCGGCGGGTGGCCAGCTCGAAGGCGCCATGGCCGAGGGGAAAGCTCAGGGCTTCGCGCACCTCGGGCATGCGCTCGAGCAGCGGGCGACTCCACTCGGGGGCGAGGACGTCGATCTGGCAGTCGGGGTGCTGGCGCTTGAGACAGACGAAGAGGGTCTGCGCCATCACCATGTCGCCGACCCAACTGGGTCCGATGATCAGAATATTCATGCTGGAAGGCGATCGGCACCTAGCGGGTGGCCGACTCCCACTCCCTCAGGCCCGGCCTGATCGAAAGCTCGCGCACGGACATCGACATCTTGCCTCTCCTTACTGATGGCGGCCTAAAAGGTGGCCGGATTGCCGGACGGCGTGTCCAGCCCCAGGCCGTGCCAGATACGGCGCACTTCGTCGCGCTCGGCGAGAAAGCCGTCGGCCGGTACCTTGCCCGGCTGCTTCTGCAGGACCAGGCGGTGCAGCGCGGCGCGGTAGGCCTTGTAGGCTTCGCGCAGGGCAATGGCGTCCGTGGCCGGTACCAGACCAGCCGCTTCGAGGGATTCCAGGATGCGGATGTTGTCGGGAAAACGCAGCAATTCGGGATGCTGCCACGACCAGGCCAGAACGGCATATTGGACCATAAATTCGATATCGACGATACCGCCGGCATCCTGCTTGAGGTCGAACAGCTGCTCCGGCCGGCGCGCGTTCGGCCCCAGTCCGCCGGCGGTCACCGCGGTGCCGAGGTTGTCGAGCATCTTGTCGCGCATGCCGGCCACGTCGGCCTGCAGGGTCGCCAGCTCCCGCTGCCGACCGAGGATGCGCGCCCGCACCTCGTCGAAGCGTTCTCCTAGACGTGGACAACCCGCCACCACCCGCGCCCGCACCAGCGCCTGGTGCTCCCAGGTCCAGGCCTCGCTCTGCTGGTAGCGCTCGAAGGCCTCCAGCGAACTCACCAGCAGCCCCGCCGCGCCGGACGGCCGCAGGCGCATGTCCACCTCGTAGAGGGTGCCCACCGGGGTGGTGGTGGTGAGCAGATGGATGATGCGCTGGCCGAGGCGATTGAAGAACTGGGCGCCATCCATGGGCTTGGCGCCATCGGTCTCGGCCAGGGGATCGGCGTCGTGGATGAACACCAGGTCGAGGTCCGAGCCGTGGCCCAGCTCGATGCCGCCGACCTTGCCGTAGCCGACGACGATGAAGTCCGGCTGGCAGGGCGAGCCGTCGCGCCGCTGCGGCGTGCCATGGCGCTGCACCAGCTGGCGCCAGGCCAGGCCGAAGACCTCTTCGAGGATCACCTCGGCCAGCCAGGTCAGGTAGTCGCTGACCTTCATCAGCGGCAGGCTGCCGGCGATCTCCGCCGCCGCCACTCGCAGGCTGTGGGCGCGCTTGAAGTGGCGCAGCACGTCCATCTGCTGCTCCAGGTCCTCTTCGGGCAGGCGCATCAGACGTTCGCGCAATTCGGCAGCCAACTCCGGCTTCTGCGGCGGATGGTAGAGCCGACCCTCGTTGAGCAATTCGTCGAGCAACGCTGGATAGCGGGCGATCTGCTCGGCCACCCAGGCACTGGCGCCGCAGAGTTCCAGCAGCCGTGCCAGGGCCGGCGGATTCTCGCTGAGCAGGACCAGGTAGGCGGAGCGTCGCGCCACCGCCTCCACCAGCGGCAGCACCCGCTCCAGCGCCCGATCGGGTTGCTCGTCGGCGCTGACCGCATCCAGCAGCCGCGGCATGAAGGCATCCAGGCGTTCGCGACCGGCGCGCTGCATGGCGCGCACCTGGCCACTGGCACGCAGGTTGGCCAGCAGTTCCAGCGCCTGCTCCGGCGCTTGGAAGCCCGCCTCGCGCAGTCGCGCCAGGGACTCCTCGGGGTCGAGCAGGTCTTCCCACAGCGGCAGCCAGCTGTCTTCCAGCTCGGCGCTCTGGGTCTCCTCCTCGGGATCGGCGATGGTCTGCTGGAAATGCCAGTCGATGCGGCTGCGCCAGCCGTCGAGCGCCGCGCTGAATTCATCCCAGTCGGCATAGCCCATGAGGAAGGCCACCCGCGCCCGCCCCTGGGGATCCACCGGCAGGGTCTGGGTCTGCTGGTCGGCGATGGCCTGCAACCCATGCTCGACATAGCGCAGGAAGCAGTAGCCCTCGCGGAGCTCCGCTTCGGCCGCGGCCGGCAGATAGTCGCGCTCGCGCAGACTGGTCAGTACCCTGAGCAGCGGTCGCTGTTGCAGCGCCGGATCACGCCCGCCGTGGATCAGCTGGTAGGCCTGGGCGATGAACTCCACCTCACGGATACCGCCCGCACCCAGCTTGACGTTGTCGGTCATGCCGCGGCGGCGCACCTCCTGGCGAATCAGCTGCTTCATGCTGCGCAGGGCTTCGATGGCGGAAAAATCCAGATAGCGCCGATAGACGAAGGGTCGCAGCAGGGTCAGCAGCTCGGCGCCGCTGACCTGGTCGCCGCCGACCACCCGTGCCTTGATCATGGCGTAGCGTTCCCAGTCGCGGCCCTGGTCCTGGTAATAGAGTTCCATGGCGGCAAAGCTCAGCACCAGGGCGCCGGCGCTGCCATAGGGCCGCAGGCGCATGTCGACGCGGAAGACGAAGCCCTCCACCGTGGTGGCATCCAGCGCCTTGATCAGGCGCTGCCCGAGGCGGGTGAAGAATTCCTGGTTGTCCTGCTCGCGCCGTGCGCCGCGGGTCTCCCCGGCCTCGCCATAGGCGAAGATCAGGTCGATATCGGAGGACAGATTGAGCTCCCCCGCACCCAGCTTGCCCATGCCCAGCACCACCAGTTGCTGTGGCTGGCCACTGTGGCGCCCGGTCGGCACGCCGAACTGGGCGCACTGCTGGGCGTAGAGCCAGGCGCAGGCCTGGTCGATGCAGGCATCGGCCAGCTCGCTGAGGTCGCGGCAGGTCTCCACCAGATCGGCCCGGCGAGTCAGGTCGCGCCAGACGATGCGCACCTGCTGCAACATGCGGAACCGCCGCAGCCGGCGCCCCAGTTCGGCCTCGTCCGGGCAATCGACGAGCGCCTCGCGCAACCGCTGCGCCATCTCGCCCGGTGCCAGTGACAGCTCCAGATCGCCACTGTCGACCAATGCCAGGCAGGGCTCGGGCAGGCGGCAGAACTGCTCGACGACGAAGTCACTGAGAGCTGCCACCCGCCGCCAGTCGGCACGCTGCGCCGCGGACCAGTCTGCCTGGCGGGCGGCAGCCGCGGGCAGCGTGGCCAGGGCGTCGGCCAGGCGCCGGTCGGCGAGCTCGGCACATGCGACGAGAGTCGGAGGCAGATCGGGACGAAGGAGGGGTATCATGGGCAGTCCTGCGCAGGGACGGTCGAACCCCACCACCCTGCCGCGAACCCCATGCCAGGGACATTCCGACGGACCACCTGGTCCGAGCGGGAACCGTTTTCACGTCCGCGGTTCGGAGTTCGCGAGCCCATGAGCAGCGCGTTCGACAAACGTCGAATTGTTTTTTATCGCATTACAGCTCGGAGCTGAAACGGATTTGAATTTGTAGTAAAACTACACGCCGATCGGAACCGTCCGGTCATAAATCCAAGAATTTTCGCTGCCCCCAAGAGGCCGGCGGCGACCCTGAGGCGACCGATTTTGGAAGCCTTTCCGCCCTGGAGCAAGCCATGCAAGATCTCGATCCCGTCGAAACCCAGGAATGGCTGGACGCCCTGGAGTCCGTCCTCGACCACGAAGGCGAGGAGCGCGTTCATTATCTGATGACCCGCATGGGTGAACTGGCTACCCGCAGTGGTACCCAGCTGCCCTACTCCATCAATACCCCCTATCGCAACACCATTCCAGTGACCAAGGAAGCCCATATGCCGGGCGACCTGTTCATGGAGCGGCGCATCCGCTCGCTGGTCCGCTGGAACGCCCTGGCGATGGTCATGCGCGCCAACCTCAAGGATCCGGATCTGGGTGGCCACATCTCCACCTTCGCCTCCAGCGCCACCCTCTATGACATCGGCTTCAACTATTTCTGGAAGGCGCCCAACGAAGAGCACGGCGGCGACCTGATCTACTACCAGGGCCATGCCTCGCCCGGCGTCTACGCCCGTGCCTTCCTGGAAGGCCGCCTCTCCGAAGACCAGATGAACAACTTCCGTCAGGAAGTGGACGGCAAGGGGCTGTCGAGCTACCCGCACCCGCACCTGATGCCCGACTTCTGGCAGTTCCCGACCGTCTCCATGGGTCTGGGTCCGATCACCGCCATCTACCAGGCCCGCTTCATGAAGTACCTGGAGAACCGCGGCTACATCCCCGCCGGCAAGCAGAAGGTCTGGTGCTTCATCGGCGACGGCGAGTGCGACGAGCCGGAAACCCTGGGCGCCATCTCCCTGGCCGGCCGCGAGAACCTCGACAACCTGATCTTCGTCATCAACTGCAACCTGCAGCGCCTCGACGGCCCGGTACGTGGTAACGGCAAAATCGTCCAGGAACTGGAAGGCATCTTCCGTGGCGCCGACTGGAACGTCACCAAGGTCCTCTGGGGCCGCATGTGGGATCCGCTGTTCGCCCGCGACACCGAAGGTCGCATGCAGCAACGCATGGACGCCGTGGTCGATGGTGAATACCAGAACTACAAGGCCAAAGACGGTGCCTATGTGCGCAAGCACTTCTTCGGCGCCAATCCCGAGCTGCTCAAGATGGTCGAGGACCTGTCCGACGACGAGATCTGGAAGCTCAACCGCGGCGGTCACGACCCCTACAAGGTCTATGCGGCCTACCACCAGGCGGTCAACCACAAGGGCCAGCCCACCGTCATCCTGGCCAAGACCATCAAGGGCTATGGCACCGGTGCGGGCGAAGCCAAGAACACCGCGCACAACACCAAGAAGGTCGATGTGGAGTCGCTGAAGAAATTCCGCGATCGCTTCGACATCCCGCTGAACGATTCCCAGCTCAGCGAGCTGCCCTTCTATCGTCCGGCCGACGACAGCGCCGAGATGAAGTACCTGATGGGCCGCCGCGAGTCCCTGGGTGGTCACCTGCCCCAGCGTCGCGCCCGCAGCATCAGCATCCCCACCCCGCCGCTGGACACCCTGAAGGCGGTACTGGACGGCTCCGGTGATCGCGAGATCTCCACCACCATGGCCTTCGGCCGCATCCTGTCGCAACTGGTCAAGGACAAGGACCTGGGCAAGCGCATCGTGCCCATCCTCGCCGACGAGGCCCGTACCTTCGGCATGGAAGGCATGTTCCGCCAGTTGGGCATCTACTCGCCCCATGGCCAGCTCTATGAGCCGGTCGATCGCGACCAGGTGATGTACTACCGCGAAGAGAAGGACGGCCAGATCCTCCAGGAAGGCCTCAACGAAGCGGGCGCCATGTCCTCCTTCATCGCCGCCGGCACCGCCTACAGCAACTACAACCAGCCCATGCTGCCGGTCTACATCTTCTATTCGATGTTCGGCTTCCAGCGCATCGGCGACCTGGCCTGGGCGGCGGGCGATGCCCAGACCCGCGGCTTCCTGCTGGGCGGCACCTCCGGCCGTACCACCCTCAACGGCGAAGGCCTGCAGCACGAGGACGGTCACAGCCACATCCTGGCCGGCACCATCCCCAACTGCCGCAGCTACGATCCCACCTATGCCTACGAGCTGGCAGTGATCATGCGTGAAGGCATCCATCAGATGATGGAACTGCAGCAGAGCGTCTTCTACTACATCACCGTGATGAACGAGAACTACCAGCAGCCGGCCATGCCCGCAGGTGTCGAAGAAGGCATCATCAAGGGCATGTACCTGCTGGAAGAAGAGCAGGGCGACTTCAAGCACCGCGTCCAGCTGCTGGGCTCGGGCACCATCCTCAACGAGGTCCGCGCTGCCGCGAGCCTGCTACGCGAGATGGGCGTCGGCGCCGATATCTGGAGCGTCACCAGCTTCAACGAACTGCGCCGCGAAGGCCTGGCCGTGGATCGCTGGAACCGCCTGCACCCGCTGGAAGAGCGCCGCCTGACCTACGTCGAGCAGTGCCTGGGCGAGCGCCAGGGTCCGGTCATCGCCTCCACCGACTACATGAAGCTGTTCGCCGATCAGATCCGCCAGTGGGTCCCCACCGAATTCCAGGTGCTGGGTACCGACGGCTTCGGTCGCAGCGACAGCCGCAAGAAGCTGCGTGATCACTTCGAGGTCGATCGTCGCTGGGTCGCCGTCGCCGCTCTGCAGGCGCTGGCCAACCAAGGCAAGCTGGAACGCAAGGTCGTGGCCGATGCCATCACCAAGTTCGGCATCGACACCGAGAAGCGCAATCCCCTGGATTGCTGATGCGGCACACGGATAAGAGGAAACAATTGTGAGCGAGACCATCCGCGTACCCGACATCGGCAGTGGCGACGGCGAAGTCATCGAGCTGCTGGTGAAGGTCGGCGATACCGTCGAGGCCGAACAGAGCCTGGTGGTGCTGGAGTCCGACAAGGCCAGCATGGAGATTCCGGCCCCCAAGGCCGGCAAGATCGCCGCCCTGCACATCAAGGTCGGCGACACCCTCAAGACCGGTGATCTGCTAATCGACCTGGAAGGCGAGGACGCCGCCACCGGCAGCGAACCCGCCGCCGAACCCAAGGCCGAGTCCAAGCAGACCCAGGTCGAGGAAAGCGAAACCCCGACGCCAGCCGGCGACGAGGACGCTTCGGCGTCCGCCGGCGAAGGCGAGTCCCAGGAAATTCACGTTCCGGACATCGGCTCCAGCGGCAAGGCCAGCATCATCGAGGTGGCGGTCAAGCCCGGCGACACCATCGCCGCCGAGCAGACGCTGATCACCCTGGAATCCGACAAGGCCAGCATGGAAATCCCCTCCCCCGCCGCGGGCGTGGTGGAGAGCGTTTCCGTCAAGGTCGGCGACGAAGTGGGCACCGGCGATCTGATCCTGGTGCTCAAGGGCGCCGCCAATGCCAAGCCGAGCAAGAGCGTCGAATCCAAGGCCGGCGACAAGCCCGCCAAGGAAGCCGCCGAGCCCGAGCTGCACGAGGAAGCTGCCGCCGAGCCGGCCGGTGAGTCGGTCGAGGAGATCAAGGTCCCCGACATCGGCTCCACCGGTAGTGCCAACGTCATCGAGGTGCTGGTCAAGGCCGGTGAGCAGGTCAAGGCCGAGCAGTCGCTGATCGTGCTGGAGTCCGACAAGGCCAGCATGGAAATCCCGGCGCCCAAGGCGGGCGTGGTGGAAAGCGTCGCCATCAAGGTCAATGACCAGGCCAAGACCGGTGATCTGATCCTGACCCTGAAGGTGGCCGGTGCCGCGCCCAAGCAGGCGGCCAAGCCGGCTGCCGGCAGCACCGCCGCCAGCGCGCCGGCTGCCGAGAAGAAAGCCGAGGCTCCGGCCAAGGCTGCCGCCCCGGCCAGCGCACCCGCCGCCGGCAAGGGCAAGAAGGTCCATGCCGGCCCGGCCGTGCGCATGGTCGCCCGCGAGTTCGGCGTCGATCTGGGCGAGGTCACCCCGACCGGTCCCAAGGGCCGCATCCTCAAGGAAGACGTCCAGGCCTACGTCAAGGATCAGCTGCAGAAGAGCAAGGCGGCTCCGGCCGCGGCTGCAGGGGCCACCGGTGGTGCCGGCATTCCGCCGATCCCCACCGTGGACTTCAGCAAGTTCGGCGAGATCGAAGAGGTGCCGATGACGCGCCTCATGCAGGTCGGTGCCAACAACCTGCATCGCAGCTGGCTGAACGTGCCCCACGTGACCCAGTTCGACCAGTCCGACGTGACCGATCTGGAAGCCTTCCGGGTCGGCCAGAAAGCCGTCGCGGAAAAGGCCGGCGTCAAGTTGACCATCCTGCCGTTCCTGCTCAAGGCCTGTGCCCATGTGCTCAAGGAACTGCCGGACTTCAACGCCTCCCTGGCCCCCAGCGGCAAGGCGGTGATCCGCAAGAAGTACGTGCATATCGGCTTCGCCGTGGACACCCCGGACGGCCTGCTGGTCCCGGTCATCCGCAACGTCGACCAGAAGAGCCTCCTGCAACTCGCCGCCGAAGCCGCCCAGCTGGCGGAAAAGGCGCGGACCAAGAAGCTCAGCGGTGACGACATGCAGGGCGCCTGCTTCACCATTTCCAGCCTGGGTCACATCGGCGGTACCGGCTTCACGCCGATCGTCAATGCCCCGGAAGTGGCGATCCTCGGCGTGTCCAAGGCCAGCATGCAGCCGGTCTGGGACGGCAAGGCCTTCCAGCCGCGCCTGATGCTGCCGCTGTCGCTGTCCTACGATCACCGCGTGATCAACGGGGCAGCTGCCGCGCGCTTCACCAAGCGCCTGGGCGATCTGCTGACGGAAATCCGCAGCCTGCTGCTGTAAACGCCACAGGACGGTAATGGCTTCCCGCTACCGTCTTCTGGTGTAGCAAGAACCCCGCTCATGCGGGGTTTTTGCTGCCAGATCAACCGAAAGATCCAGGAAAAAGGTAGGATGAGCGCCCTGAGCGTCGCCCCTTGCATGCCCTGGGCCCTATCGGGCAACCTTGACAGCTATCCCAGAGCGCTGGCGAGACGGAGAGGAAGAAGGATTAATGATTTGTCTGTCCTTTCCGATAACCCTAGGACATTTTTCCGTCTTCACAAGGACGCGGACCCTCGCATGAGTATTCACTCCGATGCTGCCGATGCCGCGGTAGCCGATCAGGCGGGCGCGCTCAGCGCTCCTGCCCGATTGGGCTTGCTGCGCTTCGAGCGTCTGAATGAAGCCTCCTGGGCGATGCTCTATCTCGACTCCCGCTGTGAGGCCAGCCTCGGCCTGCCCGCCCAGGCGCTGTGTTCGCTCATCGATGCCCCCTATGCCAGCCTGATGGAGCCCAGCGTCCGTCATCGCCTGCACGAGGACATCCAGCTGCAACTCGCCGAGCATGGCAGCTATCAGGTGCGTTACCTGTTCCATTCCACCACGGCCCCCTGCCAGGTCGTCGAGGTGGGCGAGAGCCTGCAGCGTCATGGTCGCCCCCTGCTACGCGGCTATCTGCTGCGGGTGATGAACGACGATGCCCTGGCCGGCGAATGGGAAGCCCACAACCTGGCCCTGCGGTCGACCCTGGCGCTCCTGCAGGAAAGCCAGGACCACAGCCAGCAACGGCTGGGGATGGCCCAGGCGCGGCAGACCCTGCTGCTCGAATTGTCCCGGCTGGCCCTGAGACAAACGCCGGTCGACGACGAACTGGTGCAGCTGCTGCGTGCCCAGGGCCCGGCCGCCTTTGCCGTGGATGAGCTCAGCCTGTGGCGCTACGAAGGCAATGGCCTCGTCACCCTGTGCAAGGAAGAGCGCCTGCCCACGCTGTGCAGCGACCACCGCCGCCGGTTGCGTGAGCAGGGCGTGATCGAAGACGCCAGCCAGGTGCTGCACCCTTCCCATACCGGGGGCGGAACGGCCCTGGACGTGGCGCTGCTGCACGAGAATCAGCTGATCGGCCTGCTCTGCCTGAGACGGGACCGGCCAGCTACCTGGGAGGCCGAGGACGTCGTCTTCGCCCGCAGCCTGGCAGAATGTCTGGCTGCCCTGCTCCAGCAGCCGGAGCGCTTGCCGAAGGTCGCCCACCCCCTCACCCGGGTGATGGAAGCCAGCAACGATGCCTTCCTACTGCTGGATGCCGGCGGTCGCCTGGAGCACGCCACCGACAGCTTCGCCCGCATCACCGGCTATCCCATCGCCAAGCTGCAGGGCCTGCACGTCGAATCCCTGCCGGCCCTGGAGAACTGGAGCGAGCTGCTCTACGAAGCCTGGCAGCACCTGGCGCACCAGGACAGCTGGCAGGGCGAATTGCGGTGCTATCGCCGCGACGGCGAGACCTACTGGGGCCAGCTGTCACTGTCCAAGATCCAGCAGCCCAACGGCGACCTGCAGGGCTATCTGGGTATCTTCCAGGACACCAGCAAAACCCGCTTCGCCCAGCAGCACAACGACGAGATGGTGTTTCGCGACAGCCTTACCGGGCTGGCCAACCGCAGCCACTTCATCGCCCGCCTGGAAGAACGCCTGGAGCAGTCCAATCCGAGCAGCGAGCACTCGCTGCTGCTGGTGGACGTCGACAACTTCAAGAGGGTCAACGACAGCCTGGGTCATCGCATCGGCGACCAGCTGCTGGTGGGCCTGGCCCGGCGCCTGCGCAGCGCCCTGGGCAAGGGCGCGCTGATCGCGCGCATCGCCAGCAACGAATTCGCCGTGCTGCTCGACGGCATGGATGCGGTGTCCGCCACCAGCCTGGCTCGCGACACCCTGGTAGCCCTGGATCCGCCGCTCTACGTGGAAGGCCACCCGACCCTGATCAGCTGCTCCATCGGTCTGACCACCGCCAGGCCGCACGAGACCGATCCGCAGACCCTGATCAAGCACGCCGGCCTCGCCCTGCACAGGGCCAAGGCCACCGGCGGCCATCAGGTCCAGGTGTTCACCGAGGCGCTGATCGCCGAGGCCAGCAACAAGCTGTTCGTGCAGAACAACCTGCGCCGCGCCCTGGAGCAGAACGAATTGCTGGTGCATTACCAGCCCAAGGTCTGCCTGAAGCGCGCCAAGCTGCTTGGCCTGGAAGCCCTGATCCGCTGGCAGCATCCGGAAAAGGGCATGATCCGCCCGGACCAGTTCATCAGCATCGCCGAGGAAACCGGGCTCATCGTGCCCATCGGCAAGTGGATCATCCGCGAGGTCTGTCGCCAGCTGCACCGTCTCGACGCCGCCGGCTTCGACGACCTGCAGATCGCCATCAACCTGTCGCCCAAGCAGTTCACCGATCCCGACTTGGTGCAGTCCTTCGTCACCATCCTCGACGAGGAAGGCATCGCGCCCAAAAGGCTGGAGCTGGAACTGACCGAAAGCCTGCTGCTGGATGCCACCGACGCTACCCGCAACACCCTCGAAGCCCTCAAGCGGCTGGGCATGAGCCTGGCGATGGACGACTTCGGCACCGGTTATTCGTCGCTCAGCTACTTGAAAAAATTCCCCATCGACATCATCAAGATCGACAGGAGTTTCATCAAGGACATCCCGGACAACCAGGACGACATGGAAATCACCTCCGCGGTGATCGCCATGGCCCACAACCTGCGGCTGCAGGTGGTTGCCGAGGGCATCGAGACGACCGAACAGCTGGCTTTCCTGCGCCATCATCGTTGCGATATCGGCCAGGGCTATCTGTTCGACAAGCCCATCCCGGCCGACCAGCTCGACGCCGCCCTGGCGCGTTACCTGCCGACGCGCTGACCCGCCGAGCGGACTCGACCCCGCTGCAGCGATTTTGCGTACACTGAGCTTTTCGCCTGGCCCTTTCCCACGAGGTATCCCATGGTCCTGCGTTCCGAAATCCTGACCAAGAAGACCCACCTGCCCGCCGCCGAGCAGGCGCTGCCCGGCCGCGAGACGGCCATGGCCGTACCCGCCGCCCACTACGTCAACGGTAATCCGTTGCAAGGCCCCTTCCCCACCGGGCTGCAGAGTCTGGTGCTGGGCATGGGCTGCTTCTGGGGCGTCGAGCGGCGTTTCTGGCAACAACCGGGTGTCTGGACCACCGCCGCCGGTTACGCGGGCGGCCATACCCCCAACTCGACCTACGAAGAGGTGTGCTCCGGCCTGACCGGTCATACCGAGGTGGTGCTGGTGGTGTTCGATCCGGCCCAGACCTCACTGGAGGCGCTGCTGAAGATCTTCTGGGAAGCCCACGACCCGACCCAGGGCATGCGCCAGGGCAATGATGTCGGTACCCAGTATCGCTCGGCGTTGTATTACAGCGACGACAGCCAGCGCGAGGCCTTCGAAGCCAGCCAGGCCGCCTTCCAGGCTCAATTGGCCGAGGCTGGTTATGGCGAGATCACCACCGAGATCGCTCCTTTGCCGCCCTTCTACTACGCCGAGGCCTATCACCAGCAGTACCTGGCGAAGAATCCCAACGGCTATTGCGGTCTGGCCGGCACCGGCGTGTGCTTGCCGCCCAGTCTGGCGGTCTGATCGCACTTCGCTCGGCTTACCTGGGGATCGTTGGGCTTCGGCGATAGAGCTGCCTCAGCCCAACCTACGCCAAGCTGTTCGTAGGTTGGGTTGAGCGCAGCGAAGCCCAACGTTGCCCCTCCCTTATTCCGCGATCAGCCAGTCCAGCCGCCAGCTGCCTTCGCCCTGGGCCAGATGCTCGGCCAGCCAGGGCAGCAATTCGCGTAGTTCTTCCTCCAATCCCCACGGCGGATTGACGACGGCCAGTCCCGAGCCATTGAGCCGGGTGGGGTCGTCCGCCGCGCGGATCAGCAATTCGACGTTGAGCAGCTTGGGCGCGCTGCTGGCCTGCAGACCCGCATGGAAACGCCTGAGCTGGCGGCGATCCTTGATCGGATACCAGAGGGCGATCACCGTCTGGCGCATCCGGCCGATGGCCTCGGTGACCGCTTTGACGCAACGCTCCAGCTCATCGGCCTTCTCAAAGGGCGGATCGATCAGCAGCAGTGCTCGGCGCTCAGGCACCGGCAGCAGCGCCCGCGGCAGCAGCCAGCCGTCCTTCTGGTGCACCGCTACCCGGCGATCACCGGCCATGTTTTCCTTGAGCAGGCGACCATCCTCGGGGTGCAATTCGTTCAGCAGCAGCCGATCCTGGGGCCTCAAGGCCTGGCGCATCAATTCGGGCGAGCCGGGATAGTAGCGCAGCGCGCCATCGGGATTGAGCGCCGCCACCGCTTCGCGATAGCCGACGAAGGCGGCCGGTGCGGCGTCCAGCGCCCACAGCCGACCGATCCCTTCGCGCCATTCGTCGGTACGACTGGCCTGGTCGCCGGCCAGGTCATAGCGACCCACCCCGGAATGGCTGTCCAGATAGGCGAAGGGTGCCTCCTTGCGCGCCAGCAGCGCGGCCAGGCGCAACAGGGTGGCGTGCTTGAAGACATCGGCGTGATTGCCGGCATGGAAGGCGTGTCGGTAATTCATGGGATACTCCAGCGTCAGCCCTACAGTGTACCGCCTTCCTCGGGCGCCAGCGGCGTCGCGCTTTGACACCCTGGCCGTGCAGCGGGTTAAATCCCCAGGTTCTTCATTTCTTTGCCCCAGGAGTCACGCTTGGACGCCGTCACCATCAACAGCTTGTTCTTGATCGGTGCGGTGCTGATCGGCCTGTCGATTCTGGTCAGTTCGATTTCCTCGCGGGTCGGCATCCCGATCCTGGTGATCTTCCTGGTGGTCGGCATGTTCGCCGGCGTCGACGGCCCCGGTCACATCGCCTTCGACAACTATCCGATGGCCTACCTGGTGGGCAACCTGGCGCTGGCGGTGATCCTGCTCGACGGCGGCATGCGCACCCGGGTGTCGAGTTTCCGCGTGGCGCTCTGGCCGGCGCTGTCCCTGGCCACCGTGGGGGTGATGATCACCACCGGCCTGACCGGCTTGGCTGCGGCCTGGCTGTTCGATCTCAGCCTGCTGCAGGGCCTGCTGATCGGTGCCATCGTCGGCTCCACCGATGCCGCGGCGGTGTTTTCCCTGCTCGGAGGGCGTGGCCTCAACGAACGGGTCACCGCCAGCCTGGAGATCGAATCCGGCAGCAACGACCCCATGGCGGTGTTTCTCACCGTGACCCTGATCGAGATGCTCGCCAGCGGCGAGAGCGGCTTCAGCTGGAGCCTGCTCGGTCATTTCGTCAGCGAATTCGCCATCGGCGGGGTGATCGGCCTGGGCGGTGGCTGGCTGCTGCTGCAGCTGATCAACCGCATCCACCTCGCCGACGGCCTCTATCCGCTGCTGGCCATCAGCGGTGGTCTGCTGATCTTCGCCCTGACCAACGCCGCCCATGGCAGTGGCATCCTCGCGGTCTACCTGGCCGGTCTGCTGATGGGTAATCTGCCGATCCGCAGCCGCCATGGCATGCTGCACATGCTCGACGGCATGGCCTGGCTGGCGCAGATCGGCATGTTCCTGGTGCTGGGCCTGCTGGTGGAGCCGCACAACCTGCTGCCCATCGCCCTGCCCGCCCTGGGCCTGGCGCTGTGGATGATCCTGGTCGCCCGCCCGCTGTCGGTGGCCATCGGCCTCTTGCCCTTCCGCGCCTTCCATGACCGGGAAAAGGCCTTTATCGCCTGGGTCGGGCTGCGTGGCGCGGTCCCCATCATCCTCGCGGTGTTCCCGATGATGGCCGGACTGCCCCAGGCCCAGCTGTTCTTCAACGTGGCCTTCTTCATCGTGCTGGTGTCGCTGCTGGTGCAGGGCTCCAGCCTGCCGCTGGCCGCCAAGTTGCTCAAGGTGACGGTGCCACCGGAGCCGGCGCCCTTCTCCCGCGCCGGCCTGCAGGTCCATCCGACCAGCGAGTGGGAGTTGTTCATCTATCGCCTGGGCGCCGAGAAATGGTGCATCGGCGCCGCCCTGCGCGAGTTGAAGATGCCCGAGGGCACCCGCATCGCCGCGCTGTTCCGCGGCGAGACCCTGCTGCACCCCTCCGGCAGTACCACCCTGGAAGCCGGTGACATCCTCTGCGTGGTCGGCCATGAGCACGATCTGCCGGCCCTGGGCCGCCTGTTCAGCCAGGCGCCGCAGCAGACCCAGAGATTCTTCGGCGACTTCGTCCTGGAAGCCGATGCCGAACTCAGCGCGGTGGCCGCGCTGTACGGCCTGCAACTGGGCGAAGTGGACGGCAACCAGCGTCTCGGCAGCTTCATCACCCACCAGATCGGCGGCGAACCCATCGTCGGCGACCTGGTGGAGTGGAACGGCCTGGTCTGGATCGTCGCGGCCATCGAGAACAAGCGCGTGCGCAAGGTCGGCGTGAAGTTTCCCGAAGGCAGCAGCAGCGGACCTGCGCTCTTTCTTTAACGGTGGATGAACGGGGTTCGCGGCTTGAGGGCCGCCGCCTTGCACCCCAGGCAGCCTGGCTTTAACCTCGCGCCTTTCCACTGCCCGACGCCTGCCGCATGCACCGCCTGTCCGCTCTGCTTCGCGCCGCCGCCCTCTGCGGCTGCCTGTTCACCCTTCCCGCCGTGGCTCAGGATTCCGGGCCGCCGGATGCCCAGCAGGTCCAGCAGAATCTGAGCGCTCTGGCCGATCGCAAGCTGCCCGCCGCCGAGCAGAGCGCCGCCCAGGAGAGCCTGCAGCAGACCCTCAAGCTGCTCGACCAGCGCGACCAGTACGTCAAGCAGCTGGCCGATCTGCGCCAGCAGCTGGCCCAGGCACCGCAGCAGACCAAGGATGCCCAGCGACAACTGGCCCGCCTGCGCGCCGAGCCGATCAAGCCCGCCGAGCAGCGCTATGCCGGCGCCACGCCCCAGGCCCTGGAGCAGCGGCTGAGCGAGACCAGTCTGGCGCTCAACAGCGTGCAGGACGATCTGAACGCCGCCAACAGCCTGGTGATCAATGCCCAGACCCGCCCCGAGCGTGCCCAGGTGGACATCGCCAATTTGCAGACGCGCCTGCAGCAGATCGCCGATCTGCTCAAGAGTGGACGCGAGAACGCCAAGGCGTTGACCGCCGAGCGGCGCGGTCAACTGCTGGCGGAGCAAGCGGCGGCGGGCGCGCAGATCCAGCTGTTGCGCCAGGAGCTGGCGGGCAACAGCGTGCTGCAGGATCTCGGCGCCATTCGCCGGGAGCTGTTCACCGAGCAGGTGAAGCGTTACGAGCAGGAGACCCTGGACCTGCAGACGCTGATCAGCGGCAAGCGACGCCAGCAGTCGGAAAAGACCCTGGCCGAAGCCTCGCGGGAGTCGGAGAAGACCGCTGGGGACGATGTGCTGTCCCAGGAGACCGGGCTCAATCTGCAACTGTCCGACTACCTGCTGCGCGCCACCGATCGACTCAACGATCTCAATCGCCGCAATCTGGAGTCCCGCCAGCAGCTGGATCAGCTCAAGCAGACCAGCGAGAACATGGAACAGCAGATCGGCGTGCTCAAGGGCAGCGTGCTGCTGTCCAAGCTGCTCTACCAGCAGCGTGCCGCGCTACCTTCGGTCAAGGTCAACAAGGATCTCACCGACGACATCGCCGATCTGCGCCTCTATCAGTTCGAGCTCAACCAGCAGCGCGCCCAGATCGCCAATCCGGATGCCTACGTCAGCAATCTGCTGGCCCAGCAGCCGCCGGAAAAGACCACGCCGCAGCTACGCCAGCAGTTGCTCGACCTGCTCAAGACCCGCAGCGAATTGCAGGAGCGTCTCAACACCGAGCTCAATGCCCTGCTCAGCGAGTCCATCGACCTGCAACTCAACCAGCGTCAGTTGCAGACCACCATCAGCAGCCTGCGCGGCACCCTCGACGAGCAGATGTTCTGGATTCCCAGCAACAAGCCGCTGGACTGGAACTGGGTCAAGACCGCACCCCGCAAGCTGATGCAGCAACTGCGCGACGTGCCCTGGGGCTCCAGCCTGCATGAACTCTATGTCGGCCTGGCCGAGCGCCCGCTGCTGCTACTGCCGCTGGTCCTGGCCTTCGCCACCCTGATCTGGCAGCGACCCCGCATCCATGCCCAGGTCAGCAAGCTCAACCAGGATATCGGTCACTACCAGCGCGACAGTCAACTGCACACGCCGCAGGCCGTACTGCTCACCATTCTCCTCGGCCTGCCGGCGAGTCTGGTGCTCTGGCTGGGCGGCGTGGCCCTCGAAGGGGACGAACGCGGCGTCAACGCCGCCATTGGTGCGGCGCTGCTGGAAATGGCCGCCGGCTGGCTGGTGTTCTACACGGTGTATCGCCTGCTGGCCTCCGGTGGCGTCGCCGAGACCCACTTCCGCTGGGCCCGGCCCCAGGCGCAGTCCCTGCGCCGGCTGGTCAGACGCGTGGGCCTGCTGGCCCTGGCACTGATGGCGGTGGTGGCCATCGCCGAACGTCAGCTGGCCGGTCTGGCCGACGATGTCCTGGGCATTCTCATCGTCCTGATCGCCTATGCCAGCCTGGCCTGGATGCTGGGTCGCTCCCTGCTCAATGCCACCGCCCGCGAGCGCCTGCCGTTCTTCCGCCTGTTGCTCGGCCTGATGATCACCGCCATTCCAGCCGTGCTGTTCTTCGCCGTGCTCTTTGGCTATTACTACACCGCGCTCAAGCTCACCGATCGCCTGGTGGACACCCTCTATGTGCTGATGGCCTGGATCATCCTCGAAGCCACCCTGGCCCGTGGCCTGAGCGTGGCCGCACGGCGCCTGGCCTACCAGCGCGCCATCCAGAAGCGCCAGGCGCAGCAGGAAGACGCCGAGGGCGTGGAGGTGGTGCAGGAGCCGACCCTGGACATGGAGCAGGTCAATCAGCAGTCCTCGCGACTGTTGCGCCTGACCCTGCTGCTGGCCTTCCTCGGTGTGCTCTATCTGGTCTGGGCCGACGTGGTAGCGGTGTTCTCCTACCTGGACAACGTCACCCTCTACCAATACACCAGCGGCACCGGCGCCGCCGCCACCCAGGTGCCCCTGACGCTGCGGGTGTTCATCATCGCCCTGGTGATCGCCGGTCTCACCGTCGCCCTGGCGCGCAACCTGCCCGGCCTGCTGGAAGTCCTGGTGCTGTCGCGCCTGAATCTGGCCCAGGGCAGCGCCTACGCCACCACCACCCTGCTCTCCTACGTCATCGTCGGCTTCGGCACCGTGACCACCCTGGCGACCCTGGGGGTGAGCTGGGACAAGCTGCAGTGGCTGGCCACCGCCCTCTCGGTCGGTCTGGGTTTCGGCTTGCAGGAGATCTTCGGTAACTTCATCTCCGGCCTGATCATCCTCTTCGAGCGCCCGGTGCGCGTCGGCGACCTGATCACCATCGGCAACGTGACCGGCACGGTGAACAAGATCCGCATCCGCGCCACTCATATCACCGATGCCGACCGCAAGTCGGTGGTGGTACCGAACAAGACCTTCGTCACCAGCCAGCTGATCAACTGGACGCTGACCGACACCGTCACCCGTATCGTGCTGACCTTCGGCATCAATCGCGGCAGCGATCTGGCCGAGGCCCAGCGGTTGATGATGCAGGCGGTCAAGGAGAATCCGCGGGTGCTGCATGACCCCGAGCCCTCGCTGCACATCACCCACTATGGCGCCAGCACCCTGGACCACGAATTGCGCATCTATGTGCGCGAACTGGGCGATCGCAGCGCCGCCACCGATGAGCTGATCCGCCGGGTCGACCAGTTGCTGCGCGATGCCGGTATCAACCTGCTGTCCACTCCGCAGATGGAGATCACCTTGAAGAATCGCCACGGTGCGGAGAAACAACTGGGCAAAAAGCCTCTCCTACCTGAAGGGGATGCCCAGCAGGAAGCCGAGGATCCCAAGCCATCCAAGGCCTGACGGCCCCCTGCGCGGATATCTCGGGACACCCATGAAACAGCTGCTCGATCTGACGTTCGACAACAGATTCGCCCGCCTGGGCAATGACTTCTCCACCCGCATCGACCCTCGGCCGCTGGACGATCCACGGCTGGTGGTCGCCTCACCCGCCGCCCTGGCGCTGCTGGACCTGGATCCGGCGGTGGCCGAGACTCCTGAATTCACTCAGGTGTTCGCCGGGGCCCAGCTCTGGGACAGCGCCGAGCCCAGGGCCATGGTCTATTCCGGCCACCAGTTCGGCTCCTACAACCCGCGCCTGGGCGATGGCCGCGGCCTGCTGTTGGGCGAGGTGGTCAACGACCGCGGTGAGCATTGGGATCTGCACCTCAAGGGCGCCGGTCTCACGCCCTTCTCGCGCATGGGCGACGGCCGCGCCGTGCTGCGCTCCTCCATCCGTGAATTCCTCGCCTCCGAGGCCTTGCACGCCCTGGGTATCCCGACCACCCGGGCGCTGTGCGTGATCGGCTCCGCCACCCAGGTGGTGCGCGAGCGGTTGGAAACCGGCGCCACCCTGCTGCGCATGGCCCCCAGCCATGTGCGCTTCGGTCACTTCGAGTACTTCTACTACACCCGCCAGCATCAGTTGCTGGAGCAACTGGGCGAGCATGTGCTGGCTGCGCACTTCCCCGAACTGCTAGCCACCCCCGAGCCCTGGGCGGCGCTGTTCCGCGAGGTAGTGGAACGCAACGCCCGGCTGATCGCTCATTGGCAGGCCTATGGCTTCTGCCACGGGGTGATGAACACCGACAACCTCTCGATCCTGGGCCTCACCTTCGACTTCGGCCCCTTCGCCTTCCTCGACGACTTCGACGCCCAGTTCATCTGCAACCATTCCGATCACACCGGGCGCTACTCCTACAGCAACCAGGTGCCCATCGCCCACTGGAACCTGGCGGCCCTGGCCCAGGCGCTGACGCCCAAGGTGGCGGTCGAGACGCTGCAGGAGAGCATCGCGCTCTTCCTGCCGTTGTATCAGGCGCACTACCTAGACCTGATGCGCCGCCGCCTGGGCCTGCAGGAAGGCCGGGAGGAAGACCAGGAGGAAGACCAGGAGCTGGTCGAGCGCCTGCTGGCCCTGATGCAGCAGGGCGGTGTGGACTATCACCTGTTCTTCCGCCACCTGGGCGAAGGCGAACCTGCCGCCGCCCTCGCCCGGGTGCGCGAAGACTTCATCGACCTGCGTGGCTTCGACGACTGGAGCCAGGCCTATCGTGCGCGCCTGGAGGCCGAAGGCGGTACGGCAGCCGACCGCACCGCACGCATGAACGCGGTCAATCCGCTGTATGTGCTGCGCAATTACCTGGCCCAGCAGGCCATCGAACAGGCCGAAGCAGGCGACTACAGCGAAGTGCGCCTGCTGCACGAGGTGCTGTCACGCCCCTTCGAGGCCCAACCGGGGCGCGAACGCTTCGCCCAGCGGCCGCCGGACTGGGGCAAGCACCTGGAGATCAGCTGCTCGTCTTGAAGTCCGGCTCCGACCAGGCGCCGGACTTCAGGCGCCGTTGACCTGGAAGACGTGCCGCAAATAGTGCAGGAAGTCCGGTTCGCCGCCCTGAGCTTTGCCCGGGGCGTCGGAGATCTTGGCCACCGGCTGGCCATTGCAGCGACTCATCTTGAGCACCATGTTCATCGGCTGCACGCCCGGGATGTCACAGGTGAAATGGGTGCCGATGCCAAAGCTGACGTTGATCCGCTCGCGCAGGGCGCGAAACAGCGCGAGGGCCTTTTCCAGATTGAGCGAATCGGAAAACACCAGGGTCTTGGTCAGGGGGTCGATGCCCAGCTGCTGGTAGTGGGCGATGGCCTTTTCCGCCCACTGCAGGGGATCGCCGCTGTCATGGCGCAGGCCGTCGAACAGCTTGGCGAAGTAGAGATCGAAATCGCGCAGAAAGGCGTCCATGGTGATGGTATCGGTCAGGGCGATACCGAGCTGACCGCGATACTCGCGCACCCAGCAGTCGAGGGCGGCGATCTGGCTGTCGATCAACCGTGGCCCCAGTTGCTGGTGCGCCATCAACCACTCGTGGGCCATGGTGCCCAGAGGCGCCACACCCAGCTTCCACGCCAGGTGGACATTGCTGGTACCGACGAAGCGACCGGGAAAGTCGTCCCTCAGGCTGCGCACCACCATCTCCTGCACACCATAGGAAAAACGCCGCCGGGTACCGAAGTCGGCCATCTTGAATTCGGCCAACTCGTCGGCGCCCGCTTCCCGCGCCAGCCAGTCGAACTTGCGATAGAGCTGATCGCGTGCCACCTGCAGGGGCAGGTCGGCATGGCGCTGGCGATTGCGCACCTCGCTGATCAGCGCCAGGATCGGTACCTCGAACAGGATCAGGTGCAGCCAGGGACCCTTCAGGGTCAGGGTGAAGCGCCCCTCCTCCTCGCCGAGGAACACATAGGAGGGATTGAAACGAAACAGCCGCAGAAAGCGGATAAAGTCGGGGGTAATGAAGGGAATGCGCTCGAGAAAGTCCAGCTGGCGATCGCTGATGGCGACATCGGCCAGGGCATCGATCTCGGCCTGGATGGCCGCGTGATAGGGCCGCAGGTCTTCGTCGTTGCGGCAGCGAAAGGCCCACTCGACTTCCGCATTGGGATAGTTGTGCAGGACGGCCTGCATCATGGTGAGCTTGTAGAAGTCGGTGTCCAGCAGGCTCTGCACGGCCTGCTCGGAAAAACTATCGGCCATCATCGGCGGGGGCTCGGCAGCTAGAAGTCAGACGACAGGATGCCGAACTTGCCGGGGAAGCGAAAGGCGCTTGACCGTCTGGGCTTAGCGGTTGTGGGTCTGGGTCATGCCGAAGAGGAACAGCAGCAGGTCCTGGCTACCTGTGCTGGAGGTGGTCAGGGTGCGCGCCACGGGGGTCTGGCAGTAGTCCAGGCCTTCGCTACCGACGACCACGGCCGCCGGTCTTAGCCAGCTCGCATAGGCCAGCGTGGTGACCCCGCAAAAAGCCGCGATCAGCAAACCTCGAGTAATTTGTGAAGTCATGGCTCCAACCCTCTGATCTTCCGTCCCAACGCCTGTTGGTAAACGTAGAGCAGAGTTCGCCATTGCGCAGCGTTCCACGACGAATGGCGGCGTAATTGCAGCATATCCCGACGGGCGGCCGTGTCTATAGCCATTCGTTGGCGACATTTCTCCAGATCGAGCAAGGCGATGGAGAATTGCTTGCCCTCCGGCCCCATGCGCTCGGCGACGAAGATATGTTTGGGATAGAGGCAGCCATGCTGCCAGCGGTGACGGTGCATGCGCGCCAGCACCTCGCCCAGAGTGGTCAGGAAGCGCTCGTGCTCGGCTTCGCTGAGCGCCTGGCCACCGCCTTCGGCGTACCAGTGATCGAGATCCTGATAGCCTTCCAGGGCGGCGCTCACCAACAACGCGCGCCAACCACCCTGGGCTTGCTGGGCATCGCAGAAGAGCAACTCGGGAACCTGGATACCCAGGTCGCGAAAGGCGATCAGCGCATCCCGCTCACGCAAGGCGGTGGGCCGCCCCAGGGGATGACGCAAACTACGATAGAGATGACCGACCTGACGCTTGACGTAGGCCAGGGTCCCGTCGGGAAGCTGCAGGCGCTGGACACCGCTCTCGCCGCCCCGACGGACATTGGGCGCTTCCACCCAGTCGCCTGCGGTGTTCCACCAGCGATCGAAACGCTCTTCGCCCTGCGTCACGGCTCCCATCGGCTGCCTCTCTTATTCTAGATAGCTTCAATTGGCCTTGCGCAGGACATAGACCCGCCACATGGCATAGCCCGGCAAAAAATCCAGGGCTCGGTCGACCACGAAGCCGGCCTGGGCGACTTCCGCCTCGAACTGGCTGCGCTCGACGATGAATCGGTTCTGGTAACCGCCGCGGTCGCGGCCTTCGGCCTGGCGCCGACGTTCCAGTGCCTGGCGACGCCAGGCCTTGAAGTTGCCATCCACCCACAGCGACAGGATGACGCTGTCACGGGTCACCCGATGGAACTCCTGCAGCAGCGCCAGACGGTCCGCCGCTTCGCCCACGTGGTGAAACAAACGCATACAGAAAATACAATCTACAGAATTGTCGGACAAGTCGATAGCGAAAGCCGACGTCTGCAGCGTTTTGACCCGGGCCACGACCTCAGCGGGCTGCTGCGCACGGGCGGTGGCCAGCATGTTTTCCGAGTAATCGGCACCGATGATCAGACGATTGCGCTTCTCCGCCAGCAGCGGCCAGAAACGACCGGCACCACTGGGCAGATCCAGCACCAGATTGGGCTGGCCGGCGATGCTCAGGGCCTGCCGCGCCAGTTGCTGGTCGCGCCAGTTGGACAGGCGCCGGGCCAGACCGTCCTGATGCTTCAGGTAATACTGGCGGGCGTGGTCGGCGTCGTACTTTTGCGAAAAGGGCAGGTCGATGGGCGCTTTCACGGAGGCGGCTCCTGAGGGAGTGGAGAAGTGCCGCTACCCTATCCAGGCCGCTGTCAAACCCCGGTCAAGCCTTTGTGAAAATTCTGTAACGCTAGTCGGCTACCCTCTCGCTGCCAAGAGCGATATCGAAGCGGCACCCCCCTGCCGCGCTGTCGCCCAGGGTCACGCTCCAGCCCTGCAGCTGACAGATCCGCCGGACCAGCGACAGGCCCAGCCCCAGTCCCTCGCCACGGCCCTCGGCGCCACGGACAAAGGGCTGGAACATCGCCTCACGCTGCTCTTCGGGAATGCCAACGCCACTGTCTTCCACCACGAAACCCACAGCGCCGACCTGCAGGCTGATGTAGCCGCGTTCGGTGTAGTGCAGGGCATTGCGCAACAGATTGCTCATCACCGACCGCAAAAAGGGCTCGTGCCAGAGCACGCGCTCGGCCTCCGGCGCCACGCTCAGGCGCCATTGCAGCCCCTTGGCCTCCACCGCCGCCTGCCATTCCTGCGTCTGGCGCCGCGCCACCTCGGCCAGGGTGGCACGGGGTGCCTGGGTATCGCTGTCGCCCTGGTTGCGCGCCAGGGCCAGAAAGGTCTGCACCAGTTCCTGCATCTCCCGCGCCGCGCGCGTCATGCGCTCCAACGGGCCCTTCGCCCGAGGTGGCAGATCCGGCGTGGCCTCCAGCAATTCGCAGGACGAATTGATCACCATCAGCGGCGTGCGCAATTCATGACTGACGTCGCTGGTGAACAGCCGCTCGCGCGCCAGGGCGGCACGCAGGCGATTCAGGGCATCGTCGAAGGCGCCGGCCAGTTCGCCGACCTCGTCCTTGGCATAGTCCGGCGCCAGGGGCGGGGTCACATCAAGGATCTGGTCACGCCGCCGTACCTGGCGCGCCAGCCGCACCACCGGCGCGATCACCCGCCGTGCCAGGGCCCATCCCAGCAGCCAGGCCAGGGCCACGCTGATCAGGAACCCGATCAGCACCACCTTGTAGAGCAACCGCTCGCGCGCCTCGAAATCGCTCTGGTTCTGCAACAGGACGAAATGGTTGCCCTCCAGCTCGGCGACGTAGGCATAGAAGTACTGCTGGTCCTCCTCCACCTCGCTGAAGCCCGCCGGCAGATCGCGCAGGTGCGCGGGCAACTGCGCCACCTCGGCGAGGGGCACGAAATACAGACGCATGTCGGGATCCAGCACCGGCTGGCCGCCGCGTCTCATGTCGCGCTGGACCATGCGCTCCAGTTCGTTGTGCAGATCGGTGGAGATCAAGCGCTCCTCGACGGTGTGCACCACCGCGACGATACCCAGGGAAAAGACGCCACCCACCAGAAAGGTCATCAGCACGAAGGCGATGACGATCCGCCGCGACAGGCTCAGGTGATATTCCATGGCTAATCCTGCTCGACCAACTTGTAGCCCACCCCATGGATGGTGCGCAGCAGCGGCTGCGCGAAGGGCTTGTCGATCACCTGGCGCAACTGGTGGACGTGGCTGCGCAGGCTGTCGCTGTCGGGGTAGTCCTCGCCCCACACCGCCTCCTCCAGTACCTCGCGACGCACCACATGGGGCGACTTCTGCATCAGCAGGGCAAGGATCTTGAGACCGATGGGATTGAGCTTGAGCGACTTGCCGGCACGACTCACCTCCAGGGTGTCCAGGTCGTAGCTGAGATCGGCGACCTGCAGCTGGCGACGCCCGCCCCCCTTGGTCCGGCGCATCACCGCCTCGACGCGCGCGGCCAATTCCGACAGGGCGAAGGGTTTGACCAGGTAGTCGTCGGCGCCGGAGCGGAAGCCTTCCAGACGGTCATCGAGCTGATCGCGGGCGGTGAGCATGATCACCGGGGTGTCGCGGCGGGCATCCTGGCGCAGCCGCTGGCAGAGGGTGTAGCCGTCAATGCCGGGCAGCATGATGTCGAGGATGAGCAGATCGTAGTGCTCGGTCGCGGCGAGGTGCAGCCCCGACAGGCCATCCTGGGCGCAATCCACGCTGTAGCCCTTGAGACTGAGGTAGTCCAGCAGGTTGCTGAGGATGTCTTTGTTGTCTTCCACCACCAGGATACGCATGTCGCTGACCTCGTTGGCGAGCCACCCGGGGCCCGCACGCTTGCTGTTCGGCACAGAGCCTAACCGCGTCCGCCGGGCGCGACCAGCACCAGGCGGGCCGGAGACCGGCCATAAAAAAACCCCGGTGTCCGCGAGGAGCACCGGGGTTGGGCTCGGCCCGGGGGCCGGAGCGGTTCTTACATCATGCCGCCCATGCCACCCATGCCGCCCATGTCGGGCATGGCCGGGGCTGCGTCGTCTTTCGGCAGCTCAGCCACGATGGCTTCGGTGGTGATCAGCAGACCAGCGATGGAGGAAGCGGCCTGCAGCGCGCTGCGGGTCACCTTGGCCGGGTCGATGATGCCGAATTCCAGCATGTCGCCGTATTCGCCAGTGGCGGCGTTGTAGCCGTAGTTGCCGCTGCCCTGCTTGACCTTGTCCAGCACGACGGAGGCTTCGTCACCGGCGTTGGTCACGATCTGGCGCAGGGGAGCTTCAACAGCGCGACGCAGGATGTTGATACCGGCGTTCTGCTCTTCGTTGATGCCTTTCAGATCCTTCAGCGCGTCCAGGGCACGAACCAGAGCGACACCGCCGCCAGGCACCACGCCTTCTTCCACGGCAGCGCGGGTGGCGTGCAGGGCGTCTTCAACGCGAGCTTTCTTCTCTTTCATCTCGACTTCGGTGGCAGCGCCAACCTTGATCACGGCAACACCGCCGGCCAGCTTGGCCAGACGCTCTTGCAGCTTCTCTTTGTCGTAGTCGGAAGAGGTTTCTTCGACCTGGGCACGGATCTGCTTGATACGGGCCTGGATGTCGACCTCGACGCCAGCGCCGTCGATGACGGTGGTGTTTTCCTTGTTCAGGACCACACGCTTGGCTTGACCCAGGTGCTCCAGGGTGGTGCTTTCCAGGCTCAGGCCGACTTCTTCGGAGATGACGGTACCGCCGGTCAAGATGGCGATGTCCTGCAGCATGGCCTTGCGACGATCACCGAAGCCCGGCGCCTTGACGGCTGCGACCTTGACGATGCCGCGCATGTTGTTGACCACCAGAGTGGCCAGGGCTTCGCCTTCGACGTCTTCGGCAACGATCAGCAGCGGACGACCGGCCTTGGCAACGGATTCCAGCACCGGCAGCAGTTCGCGGATGTTGGAGATCTTCTTGTCGACCAGCAGCAGCAGCGGGCTGTCCAGCTCGGCCGACATGGTGTCGGGCTTGTTGATGAAGTAGGGCGACAGGTAGCCACGGTCGAACTGCATGCCTTCGACGACGGACAGTTCGTTTTCCAGGCCCGAGCCTTCTTCGACGGTGATGACGCCTTCTTTACCAACCTTCTCCATGGCTTCGGCGATGATGTTGCCGATGCTGTCGTCGGAGTTGGCGGAGATGGTGCCTACCTGGGCGATGGCCTTGCTGTCGGCGCAGGGCTTGGACAGGTTCTTCAGCTCGGCGACGACGGCGGCGGTGGCCTTGTCGATGCCGCGCTTCAGGTCCATCGGGTTCAGGCCGGCGGCCACGGACTTGAGGCCTTCGGTGACGATGGCCTGGGCCAGCACGGTGGCGGTGGTGGTGCCGTCGCCGGCCGCGTCGTTGGCCTTGGAGGCCACGTCTTTCACCAGCTGGGCGCCGATGTTCTCGATGCGATCCTTGAGCTCGATCTCCTTGGCGACGGACACGCCGTCCTTGGTGATCAGGGGAGCACCGAAGCTGCGCTCCAGCACCACGTTACGGCCTTTCGGGCCCAGGGTGGCCTTGACGGCGTCGGCCAGGGTGTTGACACCGGTCAGCAGCTTCTTGCGCGCGGAGTCACCGAATTTGACGTCTTTTGCAGCCATGTTCTGTTTCCTCTAAGAAATTCGAAAAGTGAGCGGGGATCAGCCTTCGATGACGGCCAGGATTTCGGACTCAGCCATCACCAGCAGTTCTTCGCCATCGACCTTGATGGCGTTGCTGCCGGAATAGGGACCGAAAACCACCTTGTCACCCACTTTCACCGCCGGAGCACGGACGTCGCCGTTGTCCAGTACGCGTCCAGTGCCTACGGCAACCACTTCACCGCGGTTCGGCTTTTCGGCAGCCGAGCCCGGCAGCACGATGCCGCCAGCGGATTTGGTCTCTTCTTCGCTGCGACGAATCACAACGCGATCATGCAGAGGACGAAGCGCCATTGTCGTATCTCCCAAAGTTCTAAGTGTTTCCAGCGCCGATGACTGCATCGGCAGTTTGTTTTTACCGGCTGCGCCGGGTGCGCCCCGTGCATGACAGGACGCGAAACCTGCTCGCCTTGCGGCGACAACCTTGCGGTGTCCGCTACATGAGGTTGTCGCCAGGCATTTCAAGGGCGACGGGCAAAATTTTTAGCGCTTTTGCTCGTCGCGGTGCACCACTTCACCCTCAATCACCTCGGGACGATGAGGTGCGCCCTGCCCAGGGCCCGGTTGGTAGCCCTGGGCACCGGGATTGCGCCGGGTCACCCGACCGATCACCGCGCCCAGCAGGGCCTTGCGGGTCACCGGCAAGAGGCAGATGAGCGCCAGGCCGTCACTGATGAAGCCCGGAAAGATCAGCAGGGCGCCGGCGATCGCCAGGGTCAGCCCCTGGATGACTTCCTGCTCGGGCATCTGCCCCTGAGCCAGGCGCATGCGGATGCGCCAGAGGGTGGTGAAGCCGGCGACGCGCAGCAGGGCGACGCCGACCAGAAAGCTCAGCAGCAGCAGGGCGAAGGTGGCGAGCACGCCGATTTCGCTGCCGATCTTGATGAGCACGGCCAGTTCCACAAAGGGGAACAGCAAGAAGAGTAAGGCGGTCACGCGCATCTCAGGTCCTTCACGGTGGAAACCGATTGAAAGACAGGAGATGGAGGCGGCCGAGCCGATTTCAAGGTGGCTGCCCGGCACCGGCTGGAAACGCGAAGGCCGCGAAAATCGCGGCCTTGACGGGTTGGCGGGCGCCTAGGGAAACATCGGGTTACCAGGAAACGCCGACACCGGCGGTGTACTCGGTCTGGTTGACGTTGCCCTCGGCTCCGCTGGTCAGCTCCTTGGACGCCTTGAGGTTCAGCGACGCCCAGTTGGTCACCTTGTATCTCAGGCCGACATCGCCATCGAAGGTGAGATTGGCGGTGTTGTCCAGCGGCCGGCCCAGTTCACCCGTGGTGAAGAACTGGATGGTCTGTCCATACAGATAGCGGTTGTAGTCCCACTTCATGCTCGCCGAGAGGAACTGGTCGGAGCCACCATCCGCGTACTGGTAGCGGTTGTGGTTGAGCAGGCCGGTAAGGGAGAAAGAGCCCAGCTCGTTGTCCCAGAACTGGTAACCGGGACCGGTACCCAGGGTGCGCTGCTTGGCCAGGTCCTGGATCCAGTCGCGCTTGTATTCGGCGCGGCCCTGCCAGAAGAATTTCTCGTCGAAGAAGCGATCCAGGGCGTACTGCAGGCCGTACTTGCTGGTCGAGACCACGTCGTCGGTCTTGTAGCGGTCGTAGCTGCCATTGGCGTTGTGCCGCCACATGCCGTGCCGGGCCTGGGTCTTGAAATCGATATCGTATTTTTCGCTGTCCTGGGACGAGCTGATGTAGTCCAGGCCGGCATCGATGTTGCCTTTCCAGGCGAAGTCGCGCAGGAAGGGCCGCGGCGGCACGATCTGGGTAATGCTCGCCAGGGGCACGGTCTGCTGGCCGTCGGTGGTGCTGACCACTACCTGGCCATCCTCGGCCGGCTTGAGGCTTTCCACGGGGAAATCGGGTTCGTACTTGCCGCGCTGGACGATCACGGGCTTGTCACGCTGCAAGGTCTTGATCTTGTCCCACGACAGGGGAATGTTGCCGCCGTATTCGGTCTGCAGGAGCAGCTTCTTGCTGTCGAGCAACTTGATGGTTCCGGTCAGACGATCGCCGTTCTTGAGCCAGACGGTGTCGGCATGGGCGAAGGAGGCGAGTGACAACAGCGCGAGCGAGGAGAGGAATCGAAAACGCATGGGCACCAGGACACCTTTGGGTGGACTTGGGTGGAAAGGTAACGAAACGAGAGGGCGCGATTATCCGGGTGCCAGAGGCCCGCGCAACCATTCCTGGGTAAAACTTAGGCAAGTTTCCGGAAATACTGCCCAAAGGTCGGACATCTTGGGAGAATGTGACAGCTCGACACGTTTCAGCACCACCGTAACCAAACTTTTCGGCACACTGGCACTCTCTCCCCGAGCAGCAGGGCGTCATGAGCGCATCCCCTCTCCCCGAACCCCGTCGCCAGGCCGTGTTTCTGGCGCTGGCCGCCATTCCCGCGGGGCGGGTGGTCAGCTATGGCCAGTTGGCGGAACTCGCCGGCCTGGGCCGCGGGGCGCGCTGGGTGGGCTGGGTACTGGGGCGTTTGCCGGAGGGCAGCGCCCTGCCCTGGCATCGGGTGATCGCCGCGGATGGTCGGCCGAGCCTGCCATCCGACAGCCCCTCTGGCCGGGAGCAACGCGAACGATTGCGGGCCGAGGGTGTGCCGTTGCACGAGGACCGGGTGGACATGCGTCGGTACCGGTGGAATCCAGCTGAGAGTGTCGAGTAGAGTGCGCGTTTTTTCCGAGCCCAAGGGCATGTTTGCACGTTTCTGGCGAGAAGCCGTCACCACCTACAAATCCAAGGCCTGCCTGGCCCTGCTGCTGCTGGGTTTCGCCGCGGGGCTGCCGGCCATGCTGGTGTTTTCCACCCTGTCGGTGTGGCTGCGCGAAGCGGGCGTGAGTCGCGAGACCATTGGCTACGCCAGCTGGATCGGCCTGGCCTATGCCTTCAAGTGGGTCTGGTCGCCCATGCTGGACCTCTGGAAGCTGCCCCTGATCGGCAAGCTCGGCCGCCGACGCTCCTGGCTGGTGCTGTCGCAGATCCTGGTGGGCCTGGGCCTGATCGGCATGGCGCTGTGCAATCCACAGCAGCACCTGGAGCAGTTGATCGCCCTGGCGGTGCTGGTGGCCTTCGCCTCGGCCACCCAGGACATCGCCGTGGATGCCTATCGCCTGGAGATCGCCGACGATGATCGCCAGGCCGCCCTCGCCGCCTGCTACATGACCGGTTATCGCATCGCCGCCCTGCTGGCCAGCGCCGGCGCGCTGTTTCTCGCCGAGGAGCTGGGCTCGTCCAAGCTCGACTACAGCCAGAGCGCCTGGGCCACCACCTACATGCTGTTCGCCCTGCTGGTGCTGCCCGGCCTGGTGACCAGCGTGCTGATTCGCGAACCCGAGCCGGTGGCGCCCATGGCCATGGCTGAATCGCGCTTCGGCTTCAATCACCAGCTGGTGGCGGTCGCCCTGCTGCTGGTGATGCTGATCTCCATCCCCGCCGCCATCAATGCGGCCATCGCCCAGGCCTGGCCGCGTGCCTTGCTCTACAGCCTGTTCATCGTCGGTTGCCTGTCGCCCTGGGGCCGCTATTGCTCCAAGCCGCTGAGCGATCTCATGCGGCGCATGCGCGAGCCCCTGCGGTTGCGCGACGCGGCCAATGCCGAGGAGCTGCCGCGCTTCGACTTCGTCCACCAGATGGTCTCGGTGATCCTGCTGATCGTGCTGATCGTGGCCGCCACCGGCGGCCTGTCGGCCCTGGCCGGCGGCTACTGGCCGCGCGGCCTGATGTACGGCCTGATCGTCTGGCTGTGCCTGACCGCGCCCGGGCGTCGGCTGATGGCACCGGTGCTCACGCCCATCACCGAATTCATCCAGCGCTACCAGTGGCAGGCGCTGCTGCTGCTCGGCCTGATCTCCACCTATCGGCTGTCCGACACGGTCATGGGGGTGATGGCCAGCGTCTTCTATATCGACGTGGGCTACAGCAAGGAAACCATCGCCGGGGTCAGCAAGATCTTCGGGGTGTTCATGACCCTGTTCGGCGCGGGCCTGGGCGGCGTGCTGATCACCCGGGTGGGGATCCTGCCGATCCTCTTCCTCGGCGGCGCCGCCTCGGCGCTGACCAACCTGCTGTTCGTGGTGATCGCCTCCACCGGCGCCAACGTGCCGCTGCTGATCGCCACCATCTGCGCCGACAACGTCAGTGGCGGCATGGCCACCTCGGCCTTTGTCGCCTATCTGTCGAGCCTGACCAACCTCAGATTCTCGGCCACCCAGTACGCCATGCTCAGCTCGCTGATGCTACTGTTGCCACGCCTGCTGGGTGGCTATTCGGGCGCCATGGTGGAGCACGTCGGCTACAGCTCGTTCTTCTCGCTGACCGCGCTGATGGGGGTGCCGACGCTGCTGCTGATCGCCGTGCTCTGGCTGCGCCAGCGGCGGACCGCGGTGCCGAGCGGTTCCTCCAGCGGCGGTCACTGAGGCGGCCGGCGGCCGCCCCATCCCGCTTCAGGCTTCGCCGCGCGCCGCGGCCGCAGCGCGTTCGTCACCCTTGTCGTCGAGCACCTTGACCACCCGGCTGGGCAGCGCGATGTCGATGCCCTCGGCACGCAGCCGATCGCGGATCTGCTCGTTGAAGGTGAACTGGGTGCCCCAGAAGTCACTGTTGGCGGTCCAGCAGCGTAGCGACACGGTGATGAAGGTGTCGCCCAGCCCGGCCACCACGATGGCGGGCGGCGGCGTTTCCAGCACCCGCGGATCCTTGGCCATATCGGCCAGCACCTGCTTGGCCTTCTGCAGATCGGCGTCGTAGCCGACCTTGACGTCGAAGACGATCTGTCGGGTCGGCTGGCGCGACTGGTTGGTGATGATGCCGTTGGACAGGTTGCCGTTGGGCACGGTGATGGTGCGGTTGTCGCCGGTACGCAGCACGGTGTGAAAGATCTGGATCGAATCCACGGTGCCCTGCACGCCCTGGGCCTCGATGTAGTCGCCGATCTTGAACGGCCGGAACAGCAGGATCAGCACCCCGCCGGCGAAGTTGGCCAGGCTGCCCTGCAGCGACAGGCCAATGGCCAGGCTGGCCGCGCCGAGGGCGGCGACGAAGGAGGTGGTGGCAATGCCGATCATGGAGGCGACGCTGATCACCAGCATGACCTTCAGACCGATGTTGACCAAGGTCACCACGAAGGTTTCCAGGGCCTGGTCCATGTGCCGTGCGGTGAACAGCGCGGCCAAGCGTCCGGTCAGGCGATTGATGACCCACCAGCCGATCCACAGGGTGATCAGGGCCAGCACCACGTTGCCGCAATACTGCAGAATGACCGGTAGCCAGGCCATGAAGGCCGTCAGCAGGTGATCGGTCTGGGCACTCAAATCCATCGTCTACCTCTCCACGCACAAGAAAAAGTCGGGCGCGACCTGAATGGCGGCGCCCTATGTGCGACGGACGGTAGACCGAGAGGTTCCGAAGACGGGCTCAGTCGCGGAAGTTGTCGAACTGCAGCGGCATGCCCAGGGATTGGCCGCGCAGCAGGGCGATGACCTCCTGCAATTCGTCGCGCTTCTTGCCGGTGACGCGCACCTGCTCGCCCTGGATGGCGGCCTGGACCTTGATCTTGCTGTCCTTGATCAGGGCGACGATCTTCTTCGCCAGCTCCTTGTCGATGCCCTCGCGCAGGGTGGTTTCCTGTTTCACGGTCTTGCCGGAGGCGTAGGCATCCTTGACCTCCAGGCACTGGACGTCGATCTTGCGCTTGGCCAGGTTGACCTTGAGGATCTCCAGCATCTGTTCGAGCTGGAAATCGGCATCGGCAGTCAGGGTGACGGTAAGGTCCTTGGCCTCGAAGCTGCCCTTGCCGCGCAGGTCGTACCGGCGCTCGAGCTCCTTCATGGCGTTGTCCACGGCGTTGGTGACTTCGTGCTTGTCCAGCTCCGATACGACGTCGAAGGAAGGCATGGATTTTCTCCTCGGTTGCGATGGGGCAGCCTTGACGCTGCAGCCTGACCGACCATTATAACGACTGGCCCTCTTCCTCAGGAATCCGACCATGCGCAAGGAATCGACACCGGAGTCACAGCTGTGAGCTGGCACGTACTGGGCGCCGGCAGTCTCGGCGGACTCTGGGCGGCGCGGTTGTTTCGCGGGGGCGAGCCGGTCCGGCTGATCCTGCGCGATCGCACGCGCCTGGCGCAGTACCGCGCGGGCGGCGGACTGCGCCTCAGCGAAGGCGACACCACCAGCCTCTATCCGCTGCCCGCCGAGACGCCCGAAGCCGGCAATCCGATCCGCCGACTGATCCTGGCCTGCAAGAGCTACGACGCCGAAGAGGCCATCGCCAGCGTCGCCGCGCGCCTGGAGCCGGAAGCCGAGATCCTGCTGCTGCAGAACGGCCTGGGGAGCCAGGACGCGGTGGCCGCCCGGGTACCGCGAGCGCGCTGCCTGAGAGCCAGCACCACCGAGGGCGCCTATCGCGAGACCGACTTCCATGTGGTGGCGGCCGGTGCCGGCCAGATCTGGATCGGCGACCAGCTCGGCAGCCATAACCCGCCGGCCTGGCTGAATACCCTCACCGAGCTGGGCTTTCCGGTGCGCTGGACCGACGACATCGACGCCCGGCTATGGCGCAAGCTGGCGATCAACTGCGCCATCAATCCGTTGACCGTGCTGCATGGCTGCCGCAACGGCGAACTGCGCCGGCATCTGCCGGAGGTGGCGGCGCTCTGCGACGAACTCACCGCTCTGCTGGAAGCCATGGGACTCGCCCCGGCGGCCCAGGGACTGCAGCAGGAGGTCGAGGCGGTGATCGCCGCCACCGCCCACAACCGCTCCTCGATGCTGCAGGACGTGGAGCGCGGCCAGCGTACCGAGGTGAGTTACCTGCTTGGCCATGCCCTGCCGATCGCCGGACGGCTGCGCCTGGCGGTGCCGCGCCTGACCGAGCTGCAGCAGCGCCTGCAGACCCGGCTCGCGGAGCGCGGATTGCCCGAGGACTAGCTGCGGGCTACCCTGCCCGCTTCCCTGTTGCCACGGCTGCGCCATGATCCTCGCCAAACGCCTGAAGAATCTCCCGGTCGGCCGCAAGTTGCTGGCCGCCCTGCTGGTGATGATGGTCGCGGTGTTGGTGGTGGCCAATGTGACCTTTATCAGCGCCGCCTACTGGATCTCCCAGGAAAGCGTGGCGCCCCAGGCGCTGCAGACCCTGGGCCGGCTGTTCGCCAGTCCGGTGCTCAGCCGTGAGGTGCTGGCCTCGCCAGCGGCGGCCGAGGTGCAATTGCGGCAACTGGACGGCTATGCGCCGCTGCGCCTGGCGGCGGTCTACGACAGCCAGGGTCAGCGCCTGGCCGAGTTGCACAACGGCGATCGGCTACAGGTGCCGGCGCGCTTCGAGGAGTTGCAGACCTGGCGCCTGCGGGAATTCCGCACCAACCTGCTGGTGGAGCTGCCGCGCCCCGAGGGCGCGCCGGGACACCTGCTGCTGGTGGCCAGCAGCGAACTGCCAGGCGCCTTCTATCGCGGCACCCTGACCGCCAGCCTGGCGATCCTGACCTTCAGCATCCTGCTCTGGCTGGTGGTGGCCCGGCAGATCAAGCGACTCATCACCCTGCCGATCCGCGAATTGGAAGAACTCTCGCGCCAGGTGACCCGCGAGGAAAACTATTCGCTACGCGCCAGCAAGGGTAGCGAGGACGAGCTGGGCCGTCTGGCGGAGTCCCTCAACACCATGCTCGGCCGCATCCAGGGTCGCGAGCAACAGCTCAAGCGCGCTCGCGACGATGCCCAGTACGCGGTGCTGCAGGCCCAGAGTCTGGCCGAGGAAACCCGCCGCTCCAACCGCAAACTGGAACTGGAAGTGCAGGTCCGCGGCAAGATCGAGAAGAAGCTCACCGGCTTCCAGAACTACCTCAACAGCATCATCGACTCCATGCCCTCGGCGCTGATCGCGGTGGACGAGCAGTTCTACGTCACCCAGTGGAACCAGGAAGCCACCCACCTCTCCGGCACCCAGTTGGACGAAGCCCTGAACCAGCCGGTGTTTCTCGCCTTTCCCTCGCTCAAGCCGTTCCTGCCGCAACTGAGTCGCACCGCCGAATTGCTGCGGGTGGAAAAGGTGGAGCGAGTGACCTGGGCGCTGACCGACACCCCACGTCACTACACCCTGACCTTCTACCCGCTGATGGGTGGCGCCGGGCGCGGCGTGGTGATCCGTATCGACGACATCACCCAGCGCCTGAACATGGAAGAGATGATGGTGCAGTCGGAAAAGATGCTCTCGGTGGGTGGCCTGGCGGCCGGCATGGCCCACGAGATCAACAATCCCTTGGGCGCCATCCTGCACAATGTGCAGAACATCCGCCGGCGCCTGTCGCCGGAGTTGCCGAAGAATCTCGAGCAGGCGGCCGAATCCGGCGTCGAGCTCAATGCGGTGAATTGCTACCTGGAGAGTCGGCAGATCCCGCGCCTGCTGGACGGCATCCACCAGGCCGGCAGTCGCGCGGCCAAGATCGTCAGCCACATGCTCGCCTTCAGCCGCCGCAGCAATCGCAAGATGGAAGCCAGCGAGCTGCCGCCGCTGATCGACCAGGCCATCGAGATCGCCGGCAACGACTTCGACCTGGCCGAGGGCTTCGACTTCCGCACCCTGTCGATCCTCCGCGAATTCGACCCGGCGCTGGGACCGGTGCCGGTGATCGCCAACGAGCTGGAACAGGTGCTGCTCAATCTGCTCAAGAACGCCGCCCAGGCCATCCACCTGCGCGACGACGAGGAAGAAGGCGAATACGGTCGCATCACCTTGCGCACCAAGCTACGCGGCGGCTGGGCGGAGATCCAGGTGGAAGACAATGGCATCGGCATCCCCGAAGACATCTGCAAACGCATCTTCGAGCCCTTCTTCACCACCAAGGAGGTGGGCCAGGGCACCGGCCTGGGCCTGTCGGTGTCGTACTTCATCATCACCAATAACCACAAGGGGCAGATGGAGGTGCACTCCACGCCCGGCGTAGGGACCTGCTTCACCCTGCGCCTGCCCCTCGTCCAGGCCGATTTCGAATCCGTCTAGGACCCAGCCAGGAGCCACGCCATGGGTTTTCGCCTCACCGAGATCTACACCCGCCAGGGCGACGCCGGCGATACCGGGCTCGCCGACGGCAGCCGAGTGCCCAAGGACCATCCGCGCATCGAGGCCATCGGTGCGGTGGACGAACTCAACAGTGCCCTGGGTCTGCTGCTCGCCGAACTGGCGGAGGACGCTCGCCTGGCCGAGGTGAGCGAGGCCCTGGCGCCCTGCCAGCACCGGTTGTTCGACCTTGGCGGCGAACTGGCCATGCCCAGCTATCGCGCCCTGCAGCCGGTGGAGATCCAACGCCTGGAAGGTGTTATCGATCGCTGGAACACCGAGCTGGGGCCGCTGGAGAATTTCATCCTGCCCGGCGGTTCCCGCGCCGTGGCCCAGGCCCATGTCTGCCGCACCCTGGCCCGTAGCGCCGAGCGGCGCTGCCGCAGCCTGCATGCGGTGGAATCCCTGGAAGGCCAGGGCCTGCCCTATCTCAATCGCCTGTCCGACCTGCTGTTCGTCGCCGCGCGCATCGTCGCCCGGCGCCAGGGGGTGAGCGAGGTGCTCTGGCAGGCCGCGCGGCCATGAGCGCGCCGGCCACGCCCGCCGCGCCACCCGCGCGTCGCCACGAGGGGCTGCTGGCCCTCTGGGACGGCCTCATCCTGATCCTGGTCTGCGTGAACCTGGCGCTGATCCTGTTCGACAGCCTCTATGCCCTGGGGCCACTCAACCAGGCCCTGGCCGCCGTGCTGCCCGGTTTCCACGCCTTCTACGGCGAACGCATCCACGCCCACTTCACCCGCATCGACCTGGTGTTCGTCGCCTTCTTCATCGCCGACGTACTGCTGGGCTGGCTGGTGGCGGTGGTCGAGCGCCGCCATGCGCGCTGGTACCACTATCCCTTCATCCACTGGTACGACGTGCTCGGCTGCATTCCCCTGGGCGGCTTCCGGCTGCTGCGGGCGCTACGCATCATCTCGCTGCTCCTGCGCCTGCAACGCCTGGGACTGATCGACATGCGCGGCTGGCGGCCCTATCGACTGTTCAACCACTACTACCAGCTGCTCATGGAGGACCTGTCGGATCGGGTGATGATCAAGATCTGCGGTGAACTGCAGGACGAGCTGAATACCCGCGACGACTTCTCCCAGAGCGTGATCGACCGCGTCATCCGCCCGCGCAAGCAACGGCTGATCGACGGCATGGCGCTGCGCATCCAGGCGATGGTGGAACAGGGCTACAGCCAGAATCGCGCTACCCTGGAACGGCTGGTGGGCGACGTGGTGCAGCGCGCCCTGGACGAGAACCCCGACCTGGCCCGCCTCAAGCGGCTGCCCATGGGCGAGCGCCTGGCCGACACCCTGGACGGGGTGCTTACCGATATCGTCAACGGCCTGGTACGGGAGGCGGCGGCCAGTCTGCGCACCCGCGACTTCCGCGCCCTGGCCAGTCGCCTGGCCGATCACGGCTTCGATCAGAGTCTGCCCAGCGGCGCCCAGGACAATGCCCTGGACGAGGTGCTGGTGGAGATCCTCGAAGTGTTCAAGCAGAAGGTCCTGCAGCGCCGGCTCGATCAGCTCGACGGCGAGCTCTGGCCGCAGGAATGGCAGCGCAGCGAGATCGATCCGATCAACGCGCCCCGGCGCTGATCTGCTGCTGCAGATTCTGCACCTGGGTCTGCAGGGTGGTGATGTTGCGGGTGGTCTGCAGGCGGAAGGCGTCGAATTCCTTGCTGTCCGGTCCGACCGGGCGGGCGTCCAGCTCGCTGCGCAGCACCAGCAGGTCCTGCTGCATCTCGCCCAGGGCCTGACTCTGGGCACTGGGTTTCTTCAAGGCGGCGATGTCCGCCTGCAGCGCCTTGTTCTGCGCGGTCAGGCTGGCGACCTGCTCGGCCAGGCTGCCGGTCTGCGCCAGGCCATTCTTCAGCGCCGCCTGTTCCTCGGCCAGGGCCTTCAGCCGGGTGTCCACCTCGCTACTGCCGGTCTGTACCGTCTGCACGGCGGTGGACAGATTCTGCAGGCGATTGTCCTGGGCCTGCTGGTTGTCGCTCACCCCCTGCTGCTGACGCGTGAGTTCGGCGACCTTGGTCTGCAGCGTCTTGACCTGCAGCAGCAAGGCCTCGCGGCTGGTGGTGCCGGAGGATTCGCTTTCCACCAGCTTGCCGGAGATGTCACGCAGCCGGCCTTGGGCATCCTCGCTGATGCGCGCGAAGTTCTCCTGGGTGGCCACCACCTGCTCCTGCATCAGCACCAGTTGCTGGTGACTCCACCAGGCGACGCCGGCCAGGGCCAGGGTCAGAGCGGCGATCAGCACCCACAGCGGCGCCGTGGAGGGGCCGCGCCGGACCGGGCGGGCATGAACGGCGGCAGGCTCGTGATAGACCTCGTCGGCCTCGACCGGCCGGCGACCAACGGGGCGACGGTCATCGCGCTCCGGTGTCAGGCTCGGGACGTTGTCCATTTCATCGAGAAGATCGTTGCGCATGGCAGACCTGTGAGCAGAGGCGAAAAGACGGAATGGCGGCCAGTATAACGGTCGTCACGGCCGACGCGGGGCAGTCGGCCGAAGCTTTCGTTGCGGGATCGTGCACCGAAACGCAGTCTGCGTCGACATCACTGCGCCATCACGACGCAGAATCAACCGCGGTAGCCCTACCAAGCCCCGTTGTTCCTGGCGCTAGCGCTCCTGGTACGTGATTTGCGTCACGACGAACCTCAAGCCAAACGGGAGGTGAGCATGGAATACAACAAGGCGTTCTTCGATTGCCTCGGCGCACTGCGTCGTCGACTGCGGCAGGAGCAAGGCATGGTGATTCGCTTCGACGAAGCCGAGGCGGTTCCGCGAATGCTGGCGGCCAGCCAGGCCTCGGACGATCCTGAGACCCGTGAACTCGGCGAGCGCCTGGCGAGGCTGAGCGGCTTGGTGCCGGTGGTGACCCCTCTGCCGTCCATGGCGGAGATGGCAGACTCGACCTATGTCAGCCAGGAATTTCTCGCGGCCACTCGCCGCTACACCGGCCCGCTGCGCGGCTGACGCCGAGCTGGACGATATTCCTCCAATGCTGTCCAGGAGGCGGCCTGCGGACGAAAGCCGAAGGCCTCCTGGGCGGCGCGGATGTCGAGGGTGAAGGGACTGTCGAGCAAGTCGGGCCAGCGAGCTTCCTGGCGCAGGGTACGCAGCCGCGCATAGAGCGCGCGTGGACTCAGGGTCTTCGCCTCGGTCACCGCCGGCAGCTCGAAGCGCCGCAGCAGGAAGTTGACCGCATCCCAGCACACCAGCGGCTGGCCGTCGCTGAGGTTGAACACCTTGCCACTAGCCGCCGCCGGCTGCTCCAGCAGCAGCGTCACCAGCGCCTGGCGCAGATTGCCGGCACTGGTGAAGTCCCAGCGATTGAGGCCGTTGCCGCGGCGCCCCAGTTGCTTGGCCTTGGCCTGCTCCAGCAGCCCGCGCGCCCAGTCGCGATCGGCCAGGCCGAGCACCTGGGCCGGCCGCAACACCGTGACCTGAGGGCCGAATTCACCGGCGGCCAGGGCCAGGCGCTCCAGTTGCAGACGGCGCTGGGCCTCACGGCCCTTGGGCTTGGCCGGCACCTGGTCTTCCTTGAGCGCCTCGCCACCCCGTTCATAGACACGGGCGGACGACACATAGACGAATTGCGCGACCTGCTGCTGCAGGGCGGCTTCGATCAGCACCTGGCCGTGGTCCAGATCGGCCGCGCTCGGCACGCCGGCCACGTCGGTGCAGTGGGCGATGGCGTCGATGTCGTCGCACAGCGCCAGCACCTGCGCGGGCTGGTCGAGCAAGGCGGGATGATAATCGGCGCCACGCTCGACCAGGGCATCCAGGGTCGCACCGGGACGGCCGTGCACCCGCACCAGTTGGCCGCGGTCGAGCAGATCGCAGGCCAGGCCCGCACCGAGCGCCTCGCTGGCGCCCGTGATCAAGATACGCATGTCGCTGGGATTCCCGAAGCTATCCGCGGTCGCCCGCGGCGACCCATCGGCCAGTGTAACCAAAGCTTTCGACAGCCGCCGCTAATCGCGCACCAGCCACTGACCGGCAACCTGTTCAAGGTGCCGGGTCAGGGCCTGCAAGGCGGCGCCACCGTTGCGCCAGTGGTGCCAGAACAGGGGGACGTCCACCCATTGGCCGGGCGCCAGATCCACCAGCTCGCCGCACGCCTGGGCGGCCGCGCTCTGGATATCCGGCAGGAGCCCCCAGCCGATACCGCCCAGGGTCATCTGCAGGAAGCCCTCGGCGGAAGGACAGAGGTGGTAGTCGAAGGGCTGGGTGACGCCGAGCTGCTCCAGATAGCGATGCTGTAAGCGGTCATCCGGGCCGAAGACGATGGCGGGCGCCCGCGCCAGGGCCTGGGGATCAGGCAACCCGGCCAATTGCCGCGTGCGGAATTCCGGGCTGGCCAGGGCCCGGTAGCGCATGGCACCCAGGGCGCTGACCCGCGCCCCGGCCAATGGCTGGCCGTTGGCGCAGAGACAGGCGGCCACTTCGCCGGCGCGCATGCGCCTGAGCACCACATCCTGATCCTCCACCACCAGATCCAGCAGTACACCCTGCGCCCTGACCCAGGGACCGACCGCCAGCGGCCACCAGTTGGCTAGGCTGTCGGCATTGAGGGCGATGCGCAGTCGCTGTGGCGCCTCCTCGGCCAACCCCGGCACCGCGCTGCCCAGATCGGCCTCCAGCAGCCGCACCTGCTGGATATGGCGCAGCAGGCGCAGACCCGGCGCCGTCGGCTGGGGCGGCGTTTCCCGGACCAGCACCGCCTGGCCGACCCGGGCTTCGAGCAGCTTGATGCGTTGGGACACCGCCGATTGCGACAGGCCCAACCGCCGCGCCGCCCGCTCGAAGCCGCCCTCTTCCACCACCACCGCCAGGGCTTCCAGCAATTTATAGTCGATCATCGATCTGGCTAATGCTGCATAAGGAATATTGGTTTTTCTTATACACCCAGACCCGGCAAGGTGGCAGCCATTCCAGGATGACAAGGCAAGCCCCCGCCATGAACAGCTACTTCACCGGCCTCTTGACCATGGCCAGTCTCATCATGGCGCTGGGCGCCCAGAACACCTATCTGCTGGCCCAGGGATTGCGCCGCGAGCACCATCTGGCCATTGCCGCCTTCTGCCTGACCTGCGATGTCATCCTGGTGGCCGCTGGCGTGCTGGGGCTGGCCGCGCTGATCCAGCACAGCCCGCTATTGGTGGTCATCCTGCGCTGGGGCGGCGCGGCCTTTCTCATCTGGTATGGCGCCCAGGCGCTGCGGCGGGCCTGGAAGCCGGCGGCAATGGGCAGTCTGGAGACCACGAGTCCGCGCAGCCGGCGCCAGGCGCTGCTCGCCGCCGCCGCCGTCTCCCTGCTCAACCCCCATGTCTATCTGGACACAGTGCTGCTAGTAGGCTCCCTGGGCAGCCAACAGGCCGCGCCCCTGGCCTATGTCTTCGGCGCGGCCACGGCCTCCATGCTGTGGTTCTTCGGTCTCGCCCTGGGCGCTGCCTGGGCCGCGCCCTATCTGGCCCGCCCGGGGGTGTGGCGGCTGATCGATCTGCTGGTGGCGCTGGTGATGTTCGCCGTCGCGGCGCAGTTGCTGGTCTCGACCTGAGGCTGGTCTTCGCCGGGCGAGCGCCCTAAGCTGCGGCTCTGCGTTTTCTGCCGAGAGTCCCTATGCCCTTCGCCCGCTCGCTCCGTAGTCAGAGCCTGCTCCTGTTTGGCGGCAGTCTGCTGCTGATGCTGCTGATCGCCCTGGCCGGCTTCGGCCTGCTCTCCCGCGAGCTGCACCGCTACCAGCACCTGATCGAAGGGCCGCTGGAGCGGCTGGTGGAGATCGACGACACCCACCTGACCTTCAAGATCCAGGTGCAGGAGTGGAAGAACTTTCTCCTGCGCGGTGGCGATGCCGCGACCGCAGAGCGCTATTGGCAGGCCTTTCTGACCCGCGAAGCGGAGGTCGACCAGCGCCTGCAACAGCTGGCCACCCGCGTCGACCCCGAATTGCAACCGCGGCTCCAGGCGCTGCGCGCCCAGCACGGGCGTCTGGGCGAGCGCTATCGCGCCGGCCATGCCGCCTATCTGGCCCATGACCGCGATCCGCGCCGCGGCGATGCCGAGGTTCGGGGTATCGACCGGGAGACCGCCGAGGGCTTCGCCGCCCTGGTAGACGACCTGCATGGCCGCACCGCCGCGCAGATCGCCGCCATCCGCGCCGAGGCCCAGCGCGACATCCTGCTCGCCGGCCTGGCCCTGCTGCTCTGTGGCGGCGGCCTGCTGTTCCTCGGGGTACGGCTGGTGGAGCGTCGACTGGTGGATCCACTGGTGGCCTGCGCCCGGCAACTGGGTCTGCTGGCCCGCGGACGTTTCGGCGAACGGCTGCCCGGCGGGCGCGATGACGAACTGGGCCGCCTGACCCTCAGCACCAATCTCCTGCGCGAGGCCGCCGTGCAGCACACCCACGACCTGCGCCACCAGGCCAACGAAGTCGGCGCCCTCAGCGCCCTGCTGGCCAGTCAGTTGCTGACCGAACCAGGTCAGCCAGCGCGCGAAATCGATCCGCAGGTACTTGAGGACGTCAGCCGCCGCCTCGCCGACATCGCCGGTGATCTGCAGGAGACCGCCAGCCAGTGGCAGGACTGAGGTGCGGCGCTAGAGCTGCGCCGGTACCTCGCGCCATTGCCCCGGTGCCAGGTCGTCCAGCGCCCAGGGACCGATGCGTACCCGCACCAGGCGCAGGGTCGGCAGACCCACTGCGGCGGTCATGCGCCGCACCTGGCGATTGCGGCCTTCGCGGATAGTCAGCTCGATCCAGGCGGTTGGCACGCTCTTGCGAAAGCGCACCGGCGGATCGCGCTCCCAGAGCACCGGTGGCTCGGCTAACAGGCGGGCTTCGGCCGGCAGCGTGAGGCCGTCATTGAGTTCGACGCCCTGGCGCAGGCGCTGCAGCTGCTCTTCTCCAGGTGTGCCCTCCACCTGGGCCCAGTAGGTCTTGGGCAGCTTGTGCCGGGGATCGGCGATGCGCGCCTGCAACTGGCCATCGTTGGTCAGCAGGAGCAGGCCTTCGCTGTCGCGATCCAGACGACCGGCGGGATAGACCCCTGGCACCGCGACGAAGGCCTTCAGGGTCGCGCGGCCGTCAGCGTCGGCGAATTGGGTGAGCACATCGAAGGGCTTGTTGAGCAGCAGCAGCCGCGGCGTGACCGGCGGCGCCTTGGCCTGGCGACGGGGACGCTGACCGGGGGTGGAACGGGTATTTCGCGACATGGGGATCGACGGCGGTTAGGGTAATCTGAATGGCCCAGTCTATTCGTCCGAGGTCCCATGCGCATCTTTCGTCCGCTGTGGCTGATCCACCTGCTCACCCTGGCCGGCTGCGCTTCGTCCGCCTACGAGGGTCCGCGCTCCGATCACTTCGACGGCGCGCGCTTCCACAACCTGGCGCCACGCGAGGACAAGAGTCTCTGGACGCTGCTGAAATGGCAGTTCACCCGCACCCGTCCCGAGTGGACCTGGCAGGACGGCCCAGCCGTGCCGACACGGCCGGCGACGCGGGTCGAGGGCGGTGAGTTGCGGGTGACCTTCGTCAACCACGCCACCCTGTTGATCCAGCACCAGGGCCTCAACATCCTCGCCGATCCGGTGTGGTCGGCGCGGGTCAGTCCCTTCAGCTTCATCGGGCCCCGGCGCCATCACGCGCCCGGCGTGGCCCTGGACGACCTGCCGCCGCTGGATCTGATCTTTGTCAGCCACAGTCACTACGATCATATGGATCTGGCGACCCTGAGGCGCCTGGCCGAGCGCGCGCCCCTGACACCGGTGGTGACGCCCCTCGGCAATGCCGAGCTGATCCGCCGCGAGACCGGCTTCGTCACGGTCAGCGAACTGGACTGGTGGCAGAGTCTGCCGCTCAAGGACGGCATACGCCTGCACCTGGTGCCGGGCCAGCACTGGTCGGCGCGCAGTCGCTTCGACACCAATCGCCGGCTGTGGGGTGGCTTCGTGCTGGAAGCGCCGAGCGGGCCGGTCTATTTCGCTGGCGATACCGGCTGGGGCCCGCACTTCGCGCAGATCCGCGAACGCCTCGGCGCACCGCGTTTCGCCGCGCTGCCCATTGGCGCCTATGAACCCCGCTGGTTCATGCAGGACAGCCACCTGAACCCCGACGATGCCGTACGCGCCCATCAGGCGCTGGGCGCTGCCAGCAGTCTGGGCATCCACTTCGGCACCTTTCCCCTGAGCGACGAAGGGCAGTTCGCCCCGCCCCGCGATCTGGCCCATGCCCGGACACTGCATGGGCTGGCGGACGAGGCATTCAGGACGCTGGCGCCGGGCGAGGTCTGGTCGGTGCCCTGAGGTCAGCCGCCGACCTTTGCTGTTTCGATCAAAGGCGGTAGAGAGGAAGCGCTGAGCCAATCCATCAGGGTGGCTCTCATACCGACTCCCCAATGCTGGTCATAGAGCATCCAGGCCCCGGTGACCACGATGGCCCAGAGAATGCTGAACAGCGAACCGACCAGAAAGTATTCGGCAAAGTCCCGCTGATCCAGCTCCTTGAAGCGAGCGACGGTCTTGAGCGCTATCACCGCCGCGAGGATTTCCCAGCTGTTGCTCAGCAGTCCCGCAGCCAACACCAGGCGTTCGAGCCAACCGATGAGGCGTCCCGCGGAAAAGGCGCCATCAGCGGATGAGTCTGGCACCCCCGGCCGTCGCATGCGGATGAGCATCCTGCGACACAAGACATTGCCGAGCTCGGTCAACAGGACCAAGGCCAAGAGCGTATAGGCCAGTGCATGCAATCCTTGCAGCAACCCGTTCACTGTTCAGCCTCCCTGCGATCCAGATCTGTCAGTACCTCCAGCACGGCGTTCCACTGTTGGCTATAGGCGTCAAAGTGACCGGAGGTACGTACCTTGTAGATGCTATGGACCGATACCTGACGCTGTTCTGCCAGCTCCGCGGGCGACTGTCCGCTCAAGAGTGCCGCGATATCGCTCAACTGACGTTGCGTCCAACCCTTCTCAATAACCGTCAAGCCAACCCCTAGCGCATCGAGGGCGATCTCCAGCAGTGGCTCCTGTGGCAGCGAGAAACCATAGCGGCAGAGCGCACGCTTGTCATTGAGCTTGTGCCGACTGCGGCTAAGGCCCGGCCCCATCATGTTCCAGGCCTGTTGCGGATTCACCGCCGTTTCTATCCGGGCCAGCCCCAGGACGAAGCGGCAGTCGATATCGCGCTGCAGGAGATCCAGCCTGATGTCACGCAACAGCCGAGCGCCGGCATTCAAGGAGGTCACCAGACCCTGAAATTCGTCTCCAAGGGTGATGGTCAGCGGTGACGCCAGGACGTCGGCATAACGCCTGTTGTGTTGCACTACCGCTTCATTGAAGGCTTTGTGTAACTGCGCAATATCGGCGGCGTGCTCGCTGTGCACCAAGTCGCCCATTACCACTGCGAGCGTTCTGGCGGTTTTTACCTGCTTTGGGGTCATTTTTCTTGATGTAACTAGAAAAGGGTCAATAAGCTCTTTTTACCCAAAAATGGTATGACTCGCCTAGCGCTAACTATCACCAGTAACCAGCAGGCAAGAGACAAAGGCAGCCAGAGCTTTTGAGGACACCCTCAACGCCTCGCCGCTTCCGCCCGTTGATTCTGGTTACTCCACCAGCCCCTTGTCCCAGAGCCGCACCAGTTCGCTGGGCGCCCGGTCCTCGGGGATCAGCAGGGTCAACTCGTCTTCCTGCTCGGCGGGTTGCGGGCGAAAGCGCAGCTCCACCTTGAAATAGCGTTGATCGCCGCGCCCGACCTGGGTCGGTTCGCCGGATTCCGGCAGACAGCGTTCCAACACCGAGCAGATGCGCCCGCGCTGGGCGCTATCGTATTGGCCGAATTCGATCTCCCGCGGTTTGCTCAGCGCATGCAAGGGCGCGAAGCCGCCCTGGCGCGAGAGCCGTACCACGGTGTCCTTGCCCAGCGGGGGAAGTTCGCGCATTGCCCTGTTCCTCTAGCTAAGGGTGACGCCAACGCCGGCCCAGGCTTCCTCGACGGCGCGAACCTCGGCCGACTCGGCACCGAAGCGGCGACCGGCATTGGAGACGGTCAAGCGGGCGAAGGCGGCGAAATCCGCATCGTTGGCCAGGCGGCTGTCGCAGAGGGTGTCGTACCAGATCGGCCCGGCCTTTTCCCAGGCATGACCACCCAGAGCCAGCGCCGCCAGGTAGAAGGCCCGATTGGGAATGCCCGAGTTGAGGTGGACGCCGCCGTTGTCTTCGCGGGTCTCGATGTAGTCGTGCATATGCCCGGGCTGGGGATCCTTGCCCAGGGTCGGATCGTCGTAGGCGGTGCCCGGCTCGGCCATGGACCTCAGGCCCTTGCCATTGATCTTTTGGGTGAGCAGCCCGGCGCCGATGATCCAGTCCGCCTCGGCGGCGGTCTGCTTGAGCTCATACTGCTTGACCAGGATGCCGAAGACATCGGACACCGACTCGTTGAGCGCACCGGACTGGTTGAAGTACACCAGCCCCGCCTCGCTCTCGGTGACGCCATGCACCAGTTCGTGGGCGATGACGTCGAGGGCGATGGTGAAACGGTTGAAGATCTCGCCGTCACCGTCGCCGAACACCATTTGCTCGCCGTTCCAGAAGGCGTTCTGGTATTCCTGGCCATAGTGGACGGTGCCGGCGAGCGGCAGGCCCTGGCCATCGATGGAGTTGCGGCCGAAGACCTCGTTGAAGAATTTGAAGGTGGCGCCCAGGTAATCATAGGCCTCGTCCACCGCTACGTCGCTCAGCGGCGGCTGCCCCTCCTGGCGCACCAGCCGCCCGGGCAGCTGCATGGCATTGCCGGCATCGAAGATGCTGCGCTGCGGACTGGCGTCATCGGTGCGCGGCAGGGCCCCGACCGGGGCCTGGCGCACCCCGGGGCGACCGGGATTGTGCAGCAGGCTCTGGACATGACTCAGGGTGGTCAGGGCGCAGGAACGCTGGTGTTCGTCGCCATGATCGATGATGCGGCCAAGAATGTAGGGGGGAATCACCCCCTGGATGGTGCCCGGGTTACGAGACATGCGCGCCCTCCTCCTCTGGGGGACAAAGGTCCCCGATCACCGCAGCGTGCGGTCCTGCTGATTGGACCACGAAACGACCAGACGACTCCCGCCTCTTCACCCGGAGGCAGGCTTCTGGTACAAAGGCACCCCACGCGGGCGTCGTATAATGGCATTACCTGAGCTTCCCAAGCTCATGACGAGGGTTCGATTCCCTTCGCCCGCTCCAACTCTTGCGCAAGTCCTTGAATACATAGGACTTTTCGCGCCTAAAGAGCGAAGTGCAGCGTAGCCTCCTACAAAAGGCTAACCCCGATGCACCAGCGCTCAAATGTCTATCGGCGCCCCAATGGCATCTATGTCGTTCGACTGACAGTCCCGAAAGCTTGCGTCCTGCCAACCGGACAGCGTGAAATCCACCTGTCTTCTCAAACATCATGCCGGCGCGATGCTCTCCAATTCGCTAACCGCGTGAGAACAGAATGGTTAGCGTTGGTCATCGCTTTGCAGTGGGAAAACACAGTGAATTCTTCTGAAGATAGTTCTTTGAGCCGGACAGGCTTGGTCAGCGTTCAAGAGCTGAGTGATTTAAAAGGTGTTTCACAAAAGCTCATCTTAAGCGGGATAGTAAACAACAACATACCGATAGCAATCGCTGCGAACTCTATACCTGGCTACTTGGTTAATGACTTCACTGATCTCGAAAGAGAACCCAGCGGCGGCTTCGTTTTGGACAGTGCATTCGCCGCTGGAAATGAACATCACCACACGGGCTATATGAGCCCTTTCCATCCTAGAAACACAGTCTTCAGCATCCTTGAAACCGGTTACGCCGAAGAGACCGTGTTTCGCCTTTTCGGAAGGCAACGGAAAAAAATGGCATTTTTTGTTGACCTTCCTGGGATAAAGGTGGACGGCAGCTCTGTGCTTATCATGCAGCTCCATGCGGACAAACTGACTGGCTTAAGCACCGAAATCAAAGCTCAAAACAGATTGCTCTCCCACACGCCGACTAGTCAAACCGGTGAACCCAAACAAGAGATTGGATCAGACTTCATCAACCCGCGATTTTGGCAGAGAAAATCCAGCTGGCTTGTTGAAAGCTTTCTTGCCGCAAAGGATAGCAACTGGAGCGCTGAGCAAAGAACGAAGATGCATGGAATGTGCAACACCTTTGTCGACTTGATGGGCGATCCCAAACTTAGCGAGGTGGACCGAGAGCTAATTAGGGACTACGAGACTCAGCTAAGAAGGATGCCGGCTAACAGATATAACGCAGCGAGAAGACACGGCACAAACAACCCAATCGAGTTGCAAAATCTCGCTGAAACCAACCGAGAGCCACTTCTATCGTCGACCTCGGTTTTCACCTATATCAGCAAGCTATCAGAGATGTTCAAATGGGCGAAGCGTGAACGTATTTTTCTTGAAAACCCTGCCGACAAGATATCGAGCAAGCCGAAAGCCAATACCAGACAGCAGGACCAAAGACAAAAGTTTTCGCATGAAGAGTTGTTAACGATCTTCTCGGCGCCATGGTTCAAAATTGGCGCTGGAGAAAAAAACAAGCACAACCGCTTTCACCAATTTCGACCCTTCTACTACTGGATGCCTCTACTTGCCTTATTCACAGGCGGAAGACGAAATGAGCTTGCACAGCTCTATCTAAGTGACTTTAGAGAAACAGCAACCGGAACGCCTTACATTTCCTTTAACCTGGATGAAAGCGACAAGAAGGACATTGATGGAAACGACAGTAAAATTCCCGAGAAATCACTTAAAACGATAAATGCGATCCGCGACATACCTATTCACCCTACACTTATCGACTTGGGATTACTGGAGTATGTAAAAGCCTTATCTGAGTCCGGATACAGAAGACTTTTCCCAGAACTGAGAAAAGATCCGATCAAGGGCTATGGCAAACCAGTCGGCAGCTGGTTTAATGAGAGATTCCTCGGACAAAAGCTAAACATCCCGAGAGATGGCACACGGTCCTTTCACTCTTTCAGACACACATTTATTACAGCTTTGCTTGATACGGGAATGCCGCCCCGCACAAGGGCTCAAATTGCAGGCCACGAACGAGGCGACACAATTACAGACACTCGCTACACAAAAGATTCGTCTATTGAAAGCGTGCTGCCCTTCGTCAAAATGGTGGAGTTCTCTTTACCTAAGATAGCGAGATTCCAGTCAGATCTAGGCGTATCTGCAGTGACCGATGCTCTACGTTGGAAGGAACGACTGAAGTAAAGACGGCGACAGCATAGCTATCGCCGCACTAATTACTAAGCGCAAAATGCGAAACTGAGGATCTCACGGAGCTTCTGAACGCTAGCTTCCGTGAGGTTCTGCTTGCCATCCACGTAGTCGCGAAGCCTTTTCCAAGAATTGTAAGGCTTGTCCTTAGAGCTAGCGACCTCGCCGACCTCTTTGTCCCATATTACGTGTTCGAAAGTATCTTCAACAACGAAGACCTTGTTCGCAGCAGCCACATCAGCGATCTTTTTATTCGCTCTATAGGGGTTTATAGGACTAAGCTCTTCCAGCTCGGCATCTGAAAGCCCTTTTCTATCCATATCATGAATAATTCGATACTCAATACCCAAGCTATTCAAGACCTTCGCGATTGCCGGAATGGTCCATTTACCTCCGGCCGCAATGATTGTCGTATCCTTTGCCATAGAAGAGTCAAGCCCTAGCTTTTCCAACAGGTCAGCAGCCATCTGAAACACTGCCACCTCAGTTGCGCCTTCAACTAGCACTACTCGCTTTGCAAATAAACTCTCGCAAACGGTAGGATGGAAATCCAGCGTTGCACGCAATATCTCCCTCTCATCATACTCGCCACTCTTCTCGAAAACCCCATCCGGCAGCTGATATACCAGGCGCTTATTCTGAGCGTCCTTTCTGAGCAGTTTCAGAGATTTAGGCTTGTCAGCTAGCGAAATCAAAAACGGAGAGTGCGTGCTACAAACCACTTGCCATTTAGCGGAGCTAGTTCGCTCAACCAAGGCATGTTTCAGGCGACGCATCAAATGAGGATGTATGTATAGCTCCGGCTCTTCATAGAGAACGATAACGGCCCTATCTCCCCCTTCAACAGCCGCCGCATGAGCCGCATTACTTTCCAACATTGCAAATGCCAGCGCTCTTTGAACACCACTTCCCTGGTAAGCGAGACTCGATTCAAACTCCTCATCGATCAAAAAGGTCGCAGCCTTCATGAATAGTGGCTCTATCTCTATTTCACCTATAGCGAGTCTAACCTTGGAATCAAAGTCTAAAATTTGGTTTAGCGTGTTAGACACCTTATCCAAGGTCTCGCCAAGACCTTCCATTACAGCGCCATCCTCAGACTGGCCTTTCAGCTTCTTCTGTAGAAATGCAGCCTTATCAATATACTCTTTGTAACCAGCATCATTCTTGACGATCGGAAATATTCGATTGGTGAACAAAAATGCGAACGGACTGCTGCTATTTGCCTTCAAATCATCTTCAATTTTGAAACAAGCCGGCACATACATAACATGCGGAACAGCTTGCTGAAGCGAATTCGGGAATCTCTTGACCGTCCAATCTAATTTAGACTGGACACATTCAGGATGGTTATCCCTGAACCATTGCTCAATCTCCGGCAATCTCTGCTTGTATTCATCTGCCTTAGCAACGCCCAAAGAGGCCAAGCATGACTTCAACGGCTCATGCTTCTTAGCTTCACTATAGTTCACATCGGTCCACGGATAGATTTCCGTAGTGCAGTAAACGCTATACTCGTATGTTATACCGGACTCACCCCAACGGGCTTCCATCCTAACCTTTAAGCTATCGCCATCCAGCAGCCCAGAGATTGCCGGCTTTTTCTTCTCCCACTCTTCCAAATCTCGAAATTCGCAAGAAATCTCCATCACATCATCGGATTGAGTTTTATTTGGCCAGTCGTCGATCGTAGGCTTCTTATTGTCTAACAACAAATGAAGAGCGTGCAGAATGGTAGACTTCCCGATGTTGTTTGGCCCGATAAACGTCGTGAAGTCCTCGATCTCAATTGAAGCAGCCCCGATGCCTCGAAAATTCTTAATTTCAAGCTTTCTAATTTTCACTAGCCAAACTCCCTTTGCTAAGAAATGAATCAACGCAGCGCATCTCAATGGGCTGTGCCAATCCGGTGCCGATAATCGACCGTTTTCCGGCATCCATCCCAGCTATCGGCCAGGCCCGTCAGGAATTTAGGCTTGGCTTTGTTGGCACGGCGTCCTACCGTGGCACCGTTTCTTGGCAGTTCACATAGGGCAAAAGGACGATGGCGATCTTCGGGTATGGACGGGTCTCGACTACAGCGCAGACATCTGAAAACCAGAGGCTGGAGCTAGAGCAGTCCGGTTATGCACTGGACTTCTGGTTTACGGATACTGTCAGTGGAAAAGCCTGTGCTGCTCTGCGGCCTGCCTTCGCGGAGCTTCTGAGCAAGATCAGGGATGGCGAGACATTAATTGTTTCAAAGCTGGACCGCCTTGGCCGCGACTCCGTAGACGTCTTACAGACTGTTCGCTTGCTAGAGGCACGACGAATCCGCGTATTGGTGCATCAGCTGGGTGCTGTTGACCTGACGTCTCCAGCAGGCAAGCTATTGATCTCTATGCTTGCAGCAGTCGCGGAAATGGAAAGGGATTTGCTAGTAGAGCGGACACAGGCAGGGCTAACCCGGGCTAGGGAAGCGGGAAAGCAGCTCGGCAGACCTCCCAGACTCTCCCAGGAGCAACGTTCGCAGGTAGCCCTAGGGGTAGGTAGCGGACTGAGCATTAGCGCCCTTGCAAAGCGATATGGCGTGTCGCGAGCGACGATAGCGAAAGTGATTCAGAACTGAAATAGGCCCCTATGCGGGGCCTAGCTCTTGGGTTACGTCATCGCCGAACTGTTCGCGATGAATCAGTGCATCTGTAATTCGAGCAGCCCATCCCCTTGGATAGCTGATTTCGCATAACTCGAGTTAGCGGAAAAGGTTTTGGCGCCCGGCCATACCCCATACTCGATTCGTATACCAATATCCCGAAATGAGCCGTCAGCCTGTTTCTTGGCTAGCTTGATGGATACTACACAGCCCGACTTGATACCTGCTGGTGTCATGACCAGCCCATCACCACAGTCAACGAAGCTATTGTTAGGGTGCGGAAACACGTCATAGCGCTTCAAAAAGCCGGTCAGCCCGTCCGGATATCTCACCGCTGGTAGCGACGCAAATCCGTTGAGGTCGCCAGTCTTGATCGACTTACCCATTGCACCGACCTTCATCCTAGCGCTGAGCTTGTCCAAGGACTCCGCAGCAAAGGTAAGGGCAGGTGCGGCGAACAGAATCGCCAGGGAAACGGCTACAACAGCTTTCACGCTTCCTTTCATCAAAAGCTCCTTTTAGATAGAGATGCATAGGGCTCTACAACCCCTATTGATTCGGATTTCCTCGATTAGAGCGTGGCCGATTAGGGTTCGTCAACCGACATTCCCGGGATGAATGAATCTCTCAGGGTCCGATTCGGCCGACGAATCAAAGAGCTACGCCTAGCTACCGGTCAGAGCCAGGAAGCGTTCGCAGATACCTGCGGCTTTGCGCGTAGCTATATGAGCCGTATGGAGCGTGGAGAGGGAAACCCATCGTTGGATGCGATAGAGCGGCTGGCCGTCGTGCTAGGCATACCGGAGGCGGATCTATTCGTCACGTCCGAAACGAGCGAAGCCCGCCCTGCTCGTCAAGACCTCTCGCCAGAGGTCCCTTACGCTTCAGATGGGTCCTGCTTTCATCCGGGCTTAGCTAGCTCCAGAGATGGAAAATTCAAGGTAGGAGAGAAGGACGCCCCAAAGCGCTTCGCTACGTTTGACGAGGCTTTGGAATACCTGCGAGGCATGAGCACAGCGAAATGGTGGCGACCCAACAGCCAGGGTAACCCGGGCCTGGTGTCAGCTGTCGAATGGAAAAAGCTGACTGAAACGTCTACGCCAAAGAAATAGGCGTTTTTCGTTTACCTACGACCTACTTCTGTTTCACTTTGAGATTTATTCACTTGGTTTTATAGGGCCTTCCAGAGTGTAGGCACATCTCTCCCTAGCCGTCGCAGAGACCGGCTAGAGAGGGTTGAAGACCTACATCCTAGAAGGCTGAGGCCTTCCGTCCGTGTCTCATTTTAACCCTGGTCGGATTATGCAGACCTTGAAGCTGGGGAGTGCGGCGGCTCCAAGACCTGTTACAGCGCGGCTCCGACCCTCAATTACGAGCATCTCTACCGCTGGCTCCTATGCTGCACCTTCTAGAGCCCGCCAACCAAGTGGCTTTGAGAAGGTTGCCCTTCCCCTTCCCGGTGAACGTTCAGATACCGATAGCCCGGGACTTGATTAGACTACTGAGGGTTACATTTCAAATCAACCCCTCAGCGCGTTTTCCCTGATCGATCTCAGGCAGAAATTCAGGCCGAACGCCCATGAGAGCTAGTCAGACCCGTGAATGAGAGCCTGTGTAAGGTTCCACGAAGTTTTGCGACGCCGAATACACACTACCCCCACCTTATACCGGCGCAATCCTAAGGGTCCTTGCTCCTCCTACAAAGAGGTCCTACATTGCCCCCGGGAATCACTCCATAAATCAAAGGTTTACGCGACACTTGGGGTTGGGTTCGATTCCCTTCGCCCGCTCCAGATCCAGACGGCCTCCAATCAGTCCTTGCGGACCAGCTGATTGGGGGCCGTTGCGTTTCCGGCCCTCATTTCCGTGCGGTTCAGCCTGGACGACATGGGGCTTACCCTACCTCCACCAACCCCTTCACCCGCTGCGCCAGAGCCTCCACCGCGAAGGGCTTGGTCAGGATCGCCATGCCCGGTTCCAGGTGGCCGTCGCTGAGCAGCGAGGTTTCGGCGAAGCCGGTGATGAACAGGACCTTGAGCGCCGGGCGGTGGACGCGGGCCGCGTCGGCCAGTTGGCGGCCGTTCATGCCGCCGGGCAGGCCGACGTCGGTCACCAGCAGGTCGATACGGGCATCGGAGTGCAGCACTTCCAGGCCGCCGGCGCCGTCGGCGGCCTCGATGATGACGTAGCCCAGCTCGCGCAGCAGATCGGTCACCAGCATGCGCACCGTGGGTTCGTCGTCGACCACCAGCACCGTGGCATTGGCGCCTTCCAGCGGACAGGGTCGACCATCGGCCAGGGGCGTCTCGCCTGGCTGCTCTACCGGCCGCAGTGGCAGGTAAAGGCAGACGGTAGTGCCCTCCTCCGGCGTCGAGCGCAGCCGCAGCTGGCCGCCGGACTGGCGGGCGAAGCCATAGATCATCGACAACCCCAGGCCCGTGCCCTGGCCCATGGGCTTGGTGGTGAAGAAGGGCTCGAAGGCCTTGGCGGCGACCTCCGCTGTCATGCCGCTGCCGGTATCGGTCACGCTCAGATGCAGATAGCGTCCAGGCGGCAGCTCGAAATCGCGGGTATCTCCGTCACCGAGAATGCGATAGCTGGCGGCGATGAGGATGCGCCCACCGTTGGGCATGGCATCGCGGGCGTTGATGCACAGATTGAGCAGGGTGTTCTCCAGCTGGGACTGATCCACCAACAGCGGCTGGTCGTCCGGCAGACTGGTGAAGTGCACCTGGATGGCGGGCCCCACGGTGCGCTGCACCAGATCGAGCATGCCGCCCACCAGCTGGTTGACCACCGTGGCCTCCGGGGCCAGGGTCTGGCGGCGGGCGAAGGCCAGCAGGCGATGGGTCAGGGCGGCGGCGCGCTTGGCGCTGCCCTGGGCGGCCAGCAGGTATTTTTCCAGCTCGGTGAAGCGCCCCTGGCCGATGCGCAGGCCCATGAGGTCGAGGCTGCCGGAGATTCCGGCGAGCAGGTTGTTGAAGTCATGGGCCAGGCCGCCGGTGAGCTGGCCGACCGCCTCCATCTTTTGCGACTGGCGCAGGGCTTCTTCCGAGCGGCGGAGGTCTGCGGTGCGTTCTTCGACGCGCTGCTCCAGGGTGGCGGTCAGGTCGCGCAGCTCCGCCAAGGCACGGTCACGCTCGTCGGCCAGGGCCCGGCGGGCGTCCACGTCCAGCAGCACGCCGGGAAAGCGCAGCGGGGTGCCGTCCGCTGCCAGCTCGACATGGCCGTTGGCCTCCAGCCAGTAGTAGCGACCGTCCCTGCGGCGCACCCGGTACTGGTGGGCATAGCGCCCGCCGCGTCCGAGCACGTCGGCGATGGCCGCGGCCAGGCCCGCCTGGTCGTCCGGATGCACGTTGGCGACCACCTGCGCCAGGCTCAGCCCATCACGGCCCAGCGCCGGGTCCAGGCCGAAGTGGCTGGCGAAGGCTTCGTCGACGGTGAATCTGTCGGTGGGTAGATCCCAGTACCAGGTGCCGATGATGGCACCGGCGGCCAGGGCCAGCTGCACCCGTTCGGCCGCCGCCAGCACGCTGCTCTTCGCAGCGCGGGCGCTGTCGCGTTCGTCGATGCGCGCTGAGAGCTCCTGTTCGAGGGTCAGGTTGTGTCGGCGCAGCGCGGCTTCGGCGATGTCGCGCTGGCGATGGGCCTGGACGCTGGCGGTGGTCTCGGTGGTGATGTTGAGCATGCCGACGATGCGCTCGCCGTCACGCAGCGGACTATAGGAAAAGCTCCAGTAGGTGTCCTCGGGATAGCCGTTGCGGGTCATCACGAAGTGCTTGTCGACGAAGTGCAGCGCCTCGCCGGCGCGTGCCCGGTCGATCAGCGGGGCGATCTCGTCCCACAGCTCCACCCAGACCTCGTGGATCGGCTGCCCCAGTGCCGCGGGATGCCGCGCACCGAGAAAGGGGGCGTAGGCGTGGTTGTAGATCAGCGTCTGCTCGGCGCCCCAGGTGGCGCACATGGCGAAGGGTGAGGCCATCAGCAGATCGTAGGTGGTCCGTAGCGCGACGGGCCAGCCAGCACGGCCACCCAGCGGCGTGGATTCCCAGGCGAAGGTTTCTAGGTAGGACAAGGAACGACTCACTGGCAGAGGCACTGAGGGATCTCGTGGCCGTCCGGACCCTCTGCAAGGCGTCCGGATGCCCATGATAGGCAGGTACGGGAGTCCCTGCCAGAGTTCCAGGTGACCGACGGCGCAGCCCTGCCCATCGATGGTCGGGCCGGCCCTGCGGCATGCTGTCCCGGTGAAACGACTGGCACCGGCGACGTGCATCTCTTACCGTGTGGCCCCCGCTGTCGCTGTCAGGTATCCGCTCGTCATGTCCGCGTCTTCCACCCCGCCCGAGGGGCTGCAACGCAGCCTGTCCAATCGCCATCTGCAACTGATCGCCATCGGCGGCGCCATCGGCACCGGCCTGTTCATGGGCTCGGGCAAGACCATCGCCCTGGCCGGTCCCTCGATCCTGCTGGTCTATCTGATCATCGGCAGCGCGCTGTTCTTTGTCATGCGCGCCCTGGGCGAACTGCTGCTGTCGGATCTGGAGTACAAGTCCTTCATCGACTTCTGCACCGACCTACTCGGGCCCTGGGCCGGCTTCTTCTGCGGTTGGACCTACTGGTTCTGCTGGATCGTCACCGCCATCGCCGATGTCATCGCCATCGCCGCCTATGCCCAGTTCTGGTTTCCCAGCCTCGCGCCCTGGATCCCGGCGCTGCTCTGCGTGCTGCTCCTGCTAGGCCTCAACCTGGTCACGGTGCGACTCTTCGGCGAACTGGAATTCTGGTTCGCGCTGATCAAGATCGTCGCCATCTGCGCGCTGATCGTCACCGGCTTCGGCCTGGTGCTCTGGGGTTTCCAGTCGCCCTCGGGCAACGTGGCGAGCCTGAGCAATCTGTGGAACGACGGCGGCTTCTTCCCAATGGGCCTGGGCGGCTTCTTCGCCGGTTTCCAGATCGCCGTGTTCGCCTTCGTCGGCATCGAGCTGGTCGGCACCACCGCCGCCGAGACCGCCGATCCCCGGCGCAACCTGCCCCGCGCTATCAACTCCATTCCGGTGCGCATCCTGGTGTTCTATGTGTTGGCGCTGGTGGTGATCATGGCGGTGACGCCCTGGCGCCAGGTGGTGCCGGACAAGAGTCCCTTCGTCGAACTCTTCGTGCTGGCCGGCGTGCCCATGGCCGCCAGCCTGATCAACTTCGTGGTGCTGACCTCGGCCACCTCCTCGGCCAACAGCGGCATCTTCTCCACCAGCCGCATGCTCTATGGCCTGGCCCGCGAAGGCCACGCGCCCCGCGGCCTCACCCAGCTTTCGCGAGCGGCGGTACCGGCGCGCGGACTGGTACTGTCCTGCCTGTGCCTGCTGCTGGGCACGGTGCTGATCTACCTGATCCCCAACCTGGTTACCGCCTTCACCCTGGTCACCACCCTGGCGGCGGTGCTGTTCATGTTCGTCTGGTCGCTGATCCTGCTGGCCTGGCTGGCCTATAGACGCAACCGCCCGGAACGCCATGCCGCCTCGGCCTTTCGCCTGCCCGGCGGGCGCTGGGTGTGCTACGGGGTGCTGGCCTTCTTCGCCGCGGTGCTGGTCTTGCTGACCCTGCAGGACGACACCCGCCAGGCGCTGCTGGCCAGTCCGCTGTGGTTCCTGCTGCTGGGGGTGGGCTACTGGTGGCGCGGGCGGACGCTACGCGGCGGCTAGCCAGGTACTGGTCGCTCAGCCCACCGTCCAGAGTTCATCGAGCCGGGTGGTGTAGCGCGGGCTGAGCAGGTCGCGGCGCATCTGCCAGGCGGGATCCCGGGGAATCCGGGCTGGACGCAGGGTTTCGCGACCGAACTTGCCGTTGATGGCGTCCAGCGTTGCCATCAGCCGGGTAGCGGCCGGATCCGGTGCGGAAGCGAAGAGATCCGCGGCCACCTCGCTACGGCCGTAGAGATCGAGCAGCAACACCTCGGCCTTGGCATAGCCGAAACCGTCGCGAAAGATCTCGCGCAGGCCGGTCTGGGCATAATCGTTGAGCACCCGGGTGTCGTCGCTGGGCACCGGCAGATTGAGCAGGGCGGCATTGGCATAGCGAGCCTCGTCGGCGCCGTGCATCCCGGTCTGGATGCTGACCCTCAGGGTGCGACAGAGCGACCCCTGGGCGCGCAGCTTTTCCGCGGCGCGGGCGGTGTAGCTGGCCACCGCCTCGGCCAAGGCGCCGAACTGGTACTGGCGACGGCCGAACATGCGGCTGCTGCAAATGGTCTGCCGCGGCGCCTCCAGTTCTTCGAGACCCAGACAGGCCAGCCCGCGCAATTCCCGGGCGGTCTTCTCCAGCACCACGCTGTAGCGCTGGCGCAGTGACCAGGCATCCTGCGCGGCCAGCTCCCAGGCAGTGGTGACGCCCTCGCCCCGCAGGCGCGCGGCCAGGCGCCGGCCGACACCCCAGACGTCTTCGATCGGCGAGTGTTTCAGCACCCAGTCATGCACCACCGGATCGCGCAGATCCAGCACGCCACCGGTGCGCTCCGGCCAGCGCTTGGCGGCGGCATTGGCCAGCTTGGCCAGGGTCTTGGTACCGGCGATGCCGACGCTGACCGGGATGCCCGTCCACTTCTGCACCCTGGCCTGCAGGCGATGACCGAGGGCGTCCAGGGGTTCGGGCAGGCCAGCCAGATCGGCGAATACCTCGTCGATGCTGTAACGCTCCAGGCGCGGCACCAGAGTCCCCAGGGTGCGCATCACCCGGTCGCTGAGGTCGCCATAGAGAGCATAATTGGAACTGAAGGCCGCGACCTCGCCACGCTGGGCCAGCTCGCGCACCTGAAACCAGGGCGCCGCCATGGCGATGCCCAGGCGTTTGGCCTCGGTCGAGCGGGCGATCACGCAGCCGTCGTTGTTCGATAGCACCACCACCGGGCGCCCGGCGAGATCGGGGCGGAAGACCCGCTCGCAACTGCAATAGAAGGCATTGCAGTCGATCAGCGCCAACACCGACTCAGCCATGGCCAAAGCGCCTCAGGCTGTGGGTGGCCACACCCCAGACTTCGAAGTCATCGCGCTCGCCGATGACCAGGGGTGCATAGGCGGGGTTTTCCGCCAGCAGGACGAAATGGGCGCCTTGCCGACCGAGGCGCTTGAGGGTGGGCTCGCGGTCGCGCACCGCCACCACGATATCGCCCACCCGCGCCGGACGGGCGCGGTCGACGATCACCAGATCGCCAGGAAAAATGCCCACCCCGGTCATGCTGTCGCCACTGACCTGGATAACGTAGGTATGAGGAGCGCGCAGGTCGACCAGTTCGTCCAGCGAAACCTGGCGCTCCAGATGATCCTGGGCCGGCGAAGGAAAGCCGCACGGCAGGCGAAAATCATAGAGCGGCAGCTGGGTGGCGGACGACGCCAGACAACCCAGGACGGTAACGGACATGACAAGGCGCTCCTGCGGATAACTGTCTATTTATACAGTTATCCGCAGCCGTCAGGTTGTAAAGTCAGACCTGATTTCCGCCGATGAGCGGCGCCTTCAGGCGCTAAGGCGGAAGCGCGAGACGATACCGCGCAGATCCTGGGACAGACCGGCGAGACGCTCGGCGGTATCGGCATCGGACTCGATGCCGCTCAGCACCTGCAGGGTGCTGGCGCGGATGCCGGTGGTGTTGCGGTTGATGTCCTCAGACACTGCGGCCTGCTGCTCCGCAGCGCTGGCGATCTGCACATTGACGTCGACGATGCGCCCCACGGCGGAGCCGATGCTGGTCAGGCTGACGCTGGCCTGCTCGGCGGCCGCGACACCGGTCAGGGCGTGGCTACGACTGCCCTGCATCTGGCCGACGGCTTCGGCGGTAGCGCCCTGCAATTGCTCGATGATGCGGCGAATCTCCTCGGTGGAGGTCTGGGTACGGGAGGCCAGGGTGCGGACCTCGTCGGCCACCACGGCGAAACCGCGACCCTGCTCACCGGCCCGTGCGGCCTCGATGGCGGCGTTGAGGGCCAGCAGATTGGTCTGCTCGGCGATGGTACGGATCACCGCGATGACCCCACCGATGGCCTGGCTGTGACTCTCCAGGGCGGCGACCTTGGTGGCGCTGAGATCCACCTCGGCGGCCAGGGCTTCGATGGCCTGTTGGGTCTGCTGCATCACCCGGGCGCCGTCGCGGGTGGCCTGATCGGCCTGCTGGGCAGCCGCGACAGCGCCTTCTGTGTTGTTGGCGACGTCCGCCACGCTGGCGGTCATCTCGGTGATGGCCGTGGCCACCTGGTCGGTCTCGCCCTGTTGCGCCTGCATGGTCGAGCGTGCCTGACCAATGGAGCCGGCCAGGGCACCGGATGCCTGGGCGACTGCCTGGGAAGCCTGATCGACCTCGCGCAGCGAGCGACCGAAAGCCTCCAGCATCTCATCCAGGCTACGACCTATGTCGGCGATCTCGTCACGCCCGGACAAGGCTGCCCGGCGGCTCAGATCGCCCCGGGCAGCGGCGGCGGTCACCTCGACCAGCTCGGCGATCCCCAGGCGCAGGGCCTGGTAGATGCCGGCGAAGGTGTAGCTCAGCAGCAGCAAGGCCCCCAGGATCATGCCCAGCATCATATTGCGCAGCGCGGTCTCATGGGCCAGGCGCTCGGCCAGCATCTGGGACAGAAGGCCCTGGGCCTCTTCCAGAACCTTGTAGTAGCGGGCGACCACGGCATTGCCCTGGGCACCCAGAGCGCGCCCGGCAACTACACCCTCCCCGCTCATGGCGGTCAGCATGCCCTGGCGGAAGTTGGCATAGTCGTCCGCCGCGAGCGCCAGGGAGCCCTTGAGGCGTTGCGCCAATTCAGGCGCCTGGCGCGCCAGCAGCCGCAAACCCTGCTCCAGTTCGTCGGCGGTCTGCCGCTCCTGGCGCACCAGGGTACGCGCCACATTGAGGGTGGCCGGATCGAAGTTGTTGGTAGCGCTCAGGCCGCTCGCCAGGCCGCGCAGCTGGCCGATGAGATTGATCTCCCGCGGCAGTCGCAGCGAGGTGATATCGATGAGAAAGAGGCTGGTGTAGTCGGCATCCAGCGCCAGGCCCGAGGTGGCCGAGACGTAATAGAAGAAGTTGAGGGTCTTGGTCAGCTGCTCATTCCAGCCTTCGAACACCTCCAGGGAGTTGCCTGAGGTGCCCTGCAACAACCGTTCGGCTCCCAGCCGCAGCTGGCTGACGCGATCGCCGGTTTCCAGCTTACCGCCGAGTTCACGATCCAGCTGCCCCAGGTCGTCATAGGCCTTGAGCAGGTTGTCGCGATTGTTCTGCCAATCCTGCTGCGCCGAGGTGTCGCCATCCTGGACACGCTTGGTCAGGGCACGCTGCAACATGCTCAGTCGGGCGACCGGGGTCAGCTGCGTCAGATAGCGCTGACCGTCGATCTCCTGGGTCAGGCTCACGCGCTGCTCCTGGATATCCTGATAGAGGTAGACGCTGAGAAACAGAAGCGGCACCAGAACGATGGTGGCGAGGCAGACGAACTTGGCGGGAAACCTCAGGCGATTCATTATCGTTACAGCAGGGGTCAGCAGATTCATGGCTAGCTCGGGCGGCGGCGAAAGGGGTCATTAGGGCTATACCGCCCTATTTGTGACGTAATAGACAAAAATTCTTGTAACAGTTTCGTCTCTATCGAGCTGTCGCTTCGCTTCCCTGGCTATTTGCCACTCGGCGGTCGAAAGCCGCCCCTCAACGGTCTTCGGATAGCTCTAGCATGCATGACTTATTGATTCGCAATGCCTTGGTGCTGGACGGCCACGACCGTCCGGGCAGGCCGCTCGATGTCGCTGTCTCAGCCGGACGTATCCAGAAGCTGGGCGACCTGTCCACTGAACCAGCCCGAGAGGTCCGCGACGGCAGCGGCCTGGTGCTGGCGCCTGGCTTCATCGACGTCCACACCCATGACGACACCATGGTCATCCGCCGCCCCGAGCAGTTGCCCAAGCTCAGCCAGGGAGTCACCACCGTGGTGGTAGGCAACTGCGGCATCAGCGCCGCCCCGGTGCGGCTACGTGGCGAGCCGCCGGACCCGCTGAATCTGCTCGGCCCGGCCACGGCTTTCGTCTATCCCACCTTCGCCGCCTACCGCACCGCCGTGGAACGGGCGCAGCCCGGCGTCAACGTGGCTGCCCTGGTCGGCCACACGGCGTTGCGCAGCAACCACCTGGACGATCTCCAGCGTGCCGCCACTCCGGCCGAGATCGCCACCATGCGTGCCGAGTTGCGCGACAGCCTGGCCGCCGGTGCCCTGGGGCTTTCCAGCGGCCTGGCCTATGCGTCCGCCGCGGCGGCCCCGACCGACGAGGTGGCCCAGCTGGCCGCGGAGCTGGATGCCGTGGGCGGACTCTATGCCACCCATTTGCGCAGCGAATTCGCCGCGGTCCACGAAGCGCTGGACGAAGCCCTGGCCATCGGTCGCCAGGCCCGGGCACCGGTGGTGGTCTCCCACTTCAAATGCGCCGGGGTGGACAACTGGGGGCGCGCACCGGAACTGCTCGGCGCCCTGGCCGAGGCCGCGCAGACCCAACAGGTTGGCTGCGACTGCTATCCCTATGCCGCCAGCTCCTCCACCCTGGATCTCAAGCAGGTCACCCAGCGGCATCGCATCACCATCACCTGGTCCACCCCGCATCCCGAATGCGGCGGCCGTGACCTCGACGCCATCGCCGCCGACTGGGGGCTGGACCTGCAGGAAGCCGCCCGTCACCTGCAACCAGCGGGTGCCGTCTACTACGGCATGAGCGAGGCCGATGTGCGGCTGATCCTCGCTCATCCGCTGAGCATGATCGGCTCCGACGGCCTGCCCGAGGATCCCTTCCCCCATCCGCGCCTCTGGGGCGCCTTTCCGCGGGTGCTCGGCCATTTCAGCCGTGACCTCGGTCTCTTCCCCCTGCACACCGCCGTGCACAAGATGACCGGTCTTTCCGCCACGCGCTTCGGCCTCAAGGATCGCGGCCTGATCGAACCGGGCGCCCATGCCGACCTGGTGCTGTTCGATCCCGCCCGCATTCGCGATGTGGCCGATTTCAGCGAGCCACAGCGCCCCGCAGAAGGCATCCACGCCGTCTGGGTGAATGGCCGTCTGGCCTATGCGCCGGACCAGAGCATCGACGAGCGCCATGGCCGCTTCCTGCCCCGTGCCGGGGACCTGCGGCAAACCTTCCCACGCTGCTGATTGAACGCTACCGGGTAACGTCCTGACCTGGTGCGCCGCCGTTACCTTCCGCCACTTCCCGGTGCCACCCACGGCACCGGGAGCCCCTTCTTTGCCCGTCGTTCAAGCCAAGCCATTGATTTGCAAAGCCGTCGAAAAAGCTGGCACAGTGACTGCAGTCTATTCCGTTTTTACGAACATTATTCCGCTATAACGGAAAAGGAGTCGCATAATGACGGGCAAGACGAAGGGGTGGAAAACACTGGCGCTGCTGGTGGGTCTGGTCGCCATGACCGGCGCCCAGGCGGCCAAGCTGGATGACGTGCTCAAGCGCGGCCATCTGGTGGTGGGTACCGGCAGCACCAACGCCCCCTGGCACTTCCAGGGCGCCGACGGCAAGTTGCAGGGCTTCGATATCGATATCTCCAAGGTCATCGCCAAGGGCCTGTTCAACGATCCGGAAAAGGTCGAATTCGTCGTCCAGGGCTCGGATGCGCGCATCCCCAACCTGCTCACCGACAAGGTCGACATCAGCTGCCAGTTCATCACCGTGACAGCCAGCCGCGCCCAGCAGGTGGCCTTCACCCTGCCCTACTACCGTGAAGGCGTGGCCCTGCTCCTGCCGGCCAACAGCCGCTATCAGCAGATCGACGACCTCAAGGCGGCCAAGGGCGACCTGACCGTGGCCGTGCTGCAGAACGTCTATGCCGAGGAACTGGTGCACCAGGCGCTGCCCGGCGCCAAGGTCGACCAGTACGACAGCGTCGACCTGCTCTACCAGGCCCTGGGCACCGGCCGCGCCGACGCCGTGGCCACCGACCAGTCCTCGGTCAAGTACCTGATGACCCAGAATCCCGGCCGCTACCGCTCGCCCGACTACGCCTGGAGTCCCCAGACCTACGCCTGCGCGGTCAAGCGCGGCGACCAGGACTGGCTGAGCTTCGTCAACACCGCCCTGCACGAGGCCATGACCGGTGTGGAATTCCCCACCTACCAGGCCTCCTTCAAGAAGTGGTTCGGCGTCGAGTTGCCGTCCCCGGCGATTGGCTTCCCCGTCGAGTTCAAGTGATCCTGGCCCCGGCGCGGCCTGTCCGCGCCCTCTAGGTAGACGTCGAGCATGAACTACACCCTCAACTTCGCCCCCGTGTGGCAGAACCTGGACCACCTGCTGGCCGGGCTCGCCCTCGGCCTGCAGCTGGCCCTGGTGGGCATCGCCATCGGCTGCCTGATCGGCCTGGCCACCGCCTTCGCCCTGCTCTCGCCGGTGCGGGCGCTGCGCTGGCTGGCGGCGGGCTACGTCACCCTGGTGCGCAACACCCCAATCCTGGTGCTGATCCTGTTGCTGTACTTCGCCCTGCCCAGCGTCGGTATCCGCCTGGACAAGCTCAGCTCCTTTCTCATCACCCTGGCGCTCTATGCCGGCGCCTACCTGGCCGAGGTGTTTCGCGGCGGCCTCATGGCCATTCCCAAGGGCCAGCGCGAGGCGGGCCTGGCCATCGGCCTGCGCGAATGGCAGATCAAGGCCTACGTCATCATTCCGGTGATGCTGCGCAACGTCCTGCCATCGCTCTCCAACAGCTTCATCTCCTTGTTCAAGGACACCTCCCTGGCGGCGGCCATCGCCGTGCCGGAGCTGACCTACCAGGCACGCAAGATCAACCTGGAAAGCTACCGGGTCATCGAGACCTGGCTGGTGACCAGCCTCCTCTACATCCTCACCTGCTACGTCATCGCCCTGCTGCTGCGCCAGCTGGAACGGCGGCTTAGCCTGACCCGCTAGGAGCCGTATCGTGTACGAAGCCCCCTCCTGGTTCCTGGAATTGTGGAACGCCCGCCAGACCCTGGCCGCCGGTTTCGCCACCACCCTGGCCTGCTCGGTACTGGCGGTGCTCGGCGGCACCCTGCTGGGTACCCTCGGCGGCCTGGCGCTGACCTATGGCCGCTGGCCGCTGCGCCTGCCGTTCCGCGTCTACGCCGACCTGATTCGCGGCACCCCGGTGTTCGTGCTGGTGCTGGCCTGCTACTACATGGCGCCGGCGCTGGGCCTGCGACCCACGCCCTTCCAGGCCGGCACCGCGGCGCTGCTGCTGTTCTGCGGCTCCCACGTGGCGGAGATCGTCCGCGGCGCCCTGCAGGCCATTCCCCGTGGCCAGCACGAGGCGGCCAAAGCCATCGGCCTGACCTTCGCCCAGAGTCTCAAGGAGGTGCTCCTGCCCCAGGCGCTGCGCCAGATCCTGCCGACCTGGGTCAACGCCTCCACCGAAATCGTCAAGGCCTCCACCCTGCTCTCGGTGATCGGCGTGGCCGAGTTGCTGCTGAGCAGCCAGCAGGTCATCGCCCGCACCTTCATGACCCTGCAGTTCTATCTGTTCGCCGGGCTGCTGTTCTTTCTCATCAACTTCGCCATCGAGCGGCTCGGCCGCTACCTGGAAAAACGGGTGACCCTGCCATGACCGCTGCCAACGACCCCTTGCTGAGTATCAACGGCCTGCACAAGAGCTTTGGCGAGGTGGAGGTGCTCAAGGGCATCGATCTCAGCCTCTACCGTGGCGACGTGGTGACCCTGATCGGCTCCAGTGGCTCGGGCAAGACCACCCTGCTGCGCTGCGTCAACCTGCTGGAAGACTTCCAGGGTGGCAGCATCCAGCTGGCCGGCGAGGCCATCGGCTACCGCGAAGACGGCGGCCGCCGCCAGCGCCTGCCGGAGCGCGAGGTCGCCCGCCAGCGTTCGCTCACCGGGATGGCCTTCCAGCAATTCAATCTGTTTCCGCACCTCACCGCCCTGGAAAACGTCACCCTCGGCCTGCGCAAGGTCAAGAAGCTGGGCAAGGACGAAGCCATCGCCCTCGGCGAGCAGTGGCTGCGCCGGGTCGGATTGATCGAGCGGCGCGACCACCATCCCGGCCAGCTCTCCGGCGGTCAGCAGCAACGGGTGGCCATCGCCCGCGCCATCGCCATGAACCCCAGCCTGATGCTGTTCGACGAACCCACCTCGGCGCTGGATCCGGAGCTGGTCGGCGAGGTGCTGGCAGTGATCAAGGACCTGGCCCAGGATGGCATGACCATGCTGCTGGTGACCCACGAGATGAGATTCGCCTACGAGGTCTCCGATCGCATCGTCTTCATGAGCCAGGGTCGCATCGAGGAGCAGGGTCCGCCGCGCGAACTGTTCGAGCGGCCCCGCTCCACCCGTCTCGCCGAATTCCTCGGCCGGACCTCTTTCTGAATCATCCCCCGCTACAGGAGCAACACCATGAGCATCATTCGTTACGGCGCCGGCGAACGCGGCGCAGGTGGTCAACCCCTCCCCTTCGCCCGCGCGGTGGAAGCCGATGGCTGGCTGCACGTCTCCGGCCAGGTGGCCATGGAGAACGGCGAGATCATCGACGGCGGCATCGTCGCCCAGACCCACAAGACCATGCAGAATCTGATCGCCATCCTGAACGAGGCCGGCTACGGTCTGGAGCACGTGGTACGCGCCGGCGTCTGGCTGGACGATCCCCGCGATTTCTGGAGCTTCAACAAGGTGTTCGCCGAGTACTTCGCCGGCAATGCCCCGGCGCGCGCCTGCGTGCAATCCTCCATGATGGTGGACTGCAAGGTCGAGATCGACTGCATCGCCTACAAACCCAAGGCCTGAGACAAATCACACAGATGACCGAACCTACCCGCCAGAGAGCCCGCGGCCTGGACCGCGCCTTCGACATCCTCGATCACCTCAAGCGGGTAGGTCGGCCGCTGCGACCCAACGAGATCGCCGCCGGCCTGGGCATTCCCAAGTCCACCGTCTACGATCTGGTCGGCCTGTTGCTGGAGCGGCACATGCTCGATGCCGTGGGCCGCGACGGTCAGGTCTACCTGGGCCGCGAGCTGTACTTTCTCGGCCAGGCGCACCTGCGCCACTTCGACCTGGCCCGCGAGGCCGGGCTGCTGCTGGACGACATCGTCGCCCAGACCCGCGAGACCGCCCAGCTGTGCCAGCTCAATGGCCGCAAGTACACCGTCTCGCTGATGAAAGAAGGCGCCCGCGCCTTTCGCATCTCCTCCAACGTCGGCGAGGACGCGCCCATTCCCTGGACCGCCTCTGGCCGGTTGCTGCTCGGCCATCTGAGCGACGCCGAGATACTCGCCCTGATCGATCCGGACGACTTCATCCTGCCCGACGGCAGCCGCCTGCCGCCGGCGACCTTTATCGCCGAGATCCGTAGCGCCTGCACCGCAGGCTTCTTTTCCTTCGATAGCATCGCCGACACCTACACCCACTGCTTCGCCGCTCCGGTGCAGGATGCCAGCGGCCTGAACATCGCCACCCTGTGCATCGTCGCGCCCCGCGCCGACGCCCAGGCCCACCATGCCGAGTACCGCCAGGTGCTGGTCGACAGCGCTCGCCGCCTGTCCCAGCGCCTGGGCGGCCAGGAGAATCCATGACCGCTCTACATGCCCCCGAGAAAGGCGCCGCCAGTCCTGGCGCCAGCCTGCTCAGCGACATCGCCCTGCCCGCCCTGGTCATCCACCAGCGGGCGCTCGACCACAACATTGCCTGGATGCAGGCTTTCGCCAGCGACCGTGGCGCCGAGCTGGCACCCCACGGCAAGACCAGCATGGCGCCGGCGCTGTTCCAGCGACAACTGGCCGCGGGCGCCTGGGGCATGACCCTGGCCACCGCGGTGCAGACCCGCGCCGCCCATACCCACGGCGTGCGCCGGGTACTGATGGCCAATCAGCTGGTGGGCGCGCCGAACATGGCGCTGATCGCCGAACTGCTCACCGCCGATCCAGACTTCGACTTCCATTGCCTGGTGGATCATCCCGACCAGGTCAGCGCTCTGGGTGCATTCTTTGGCGCACGCGGCCTGGCGCTGCAGGTGATGATCGAATACGGCGTACCCGGCGGCCGTTGCGGTTGCCGCAGCGAAGCCGAGGTGCGTGAACTGGCCCGCGCCATCGCCGGACAACCGGCGCTGCGGCTGACCGGCATCGAAGGTTACGAGGGCGTGATTCACGGCGCCGAGGCAGTGACCGACATCCGCGCCTTCGCCGATTCCCTGGTGCGCCTGGCCGAGGAGTTGCGTGGCCAGGGCGCCTTCGCCCTCGACCGGCCCGTCGTCACTGCTTCGGGCTCGGCCTGGTACGACCTGATCGCCGCCGCCTTCGACCAGCTGGAAGTGCGCGAGCGCTTTCTCGCCGTCATGCGTCCCGGCAGCTATGTGGTCCATGACCACGGGATCTATCGTGATGCCCAGTGTGGCGTCCTGGCCCGCACCGGTCTCGACGAAGGCCTGCAACCGGCGCTGGAAGTCTGGGCCCACGTGCAATCCATGCCCGAACCCGGTTTCGCCATCCTCGCCCTGGGCAAGCGCGACATCGCCCACGATGCCGGCCTGCCGCTACCGCTACGCCGCTACCGGCCGGGCCAGGCCGCCAGCGAAGCCCTCGACATCAGCGGCTGCACGGTCACCGCCATCATGGACCAGCACGCCTTCATGGTCGTGGCCCCGGGGACCGCGCTGGCCATCGGCGACATCGTCGCCCTGGGCACCTCCCATCCTTGCCTGACCTTCGACAAGTGGCGCCAGGGCTGCATCGTCGACGAGGGGCTGCAGGTGGTCGAGACCTTCGCGACCTGCTTCTGAGGCGCTAGGGACGCAGCTCGCCCTCTTCCTCGCCATCCCAGTAGCGGATGCGCTCGGCATGCACCTTGATGAGGATCATGCCGGGCGTGTCGGTACCCTGGGGAAACCAGCGATTGAGATTCTTGGTCCAGTGGGCCTCGAATTGCGCCTTGTCGCGGATCAGCTCGGCATGCCCTTCGATGCCGATGAAGATGCCGGGCTTGCCCAGCAGGCTCTTACCCTCGCTGAAGCTCAAACCCACTGCCGGATCAGCCTCGATGTCGCGGATCTTGGCCGAATCCTCATAGGCGTAGAACCAGGAATCACCGTCGTACTCGACGTCGCCGTTATTGCTCATCGGCCGGCTGGTCAGACGCCCGGTGCCAGTAGTCAGCATGCAGAAATCCAGATCGCTCATCGCTTTGGACAGGTCGTGCAGGGTCTTGTCGGCCATGGGTATTGCTCCGGTAGGGGGCAGGCAGTGCCCGTCTGAATTCAGACCCGGAGCTGCTGCCGCTTGGTTCCGACGCGCAGCCGCCGACCCGGCTTTTCAGACGGACTGCGCTGCCGACTTCAGGTCCCCCTGGGCTTGGCCCGCGCCGTCGGTTCGGCGATCAGCGGATCGTCCGGCCAGTAGTGCTTGGGATAGCGACCCTTGAGGTCCTTCTTCACCTCGCCATAGGTGTTGGCCCAGAAGCTGGCCAGGTCCTGGGTGACCTGCACCGGACGCCGCGCCGGGGAAAGCAGGTGCAGCTTGACCGCCAGGCGCCCACCGGCGAGGCGCGGGGTATCGGCCAGACCGAACAGTTCCTGCAGCCGCACCGCCAGCACCGGCGGCTGCTCGCTGTAGTCCAGGCGGATGTTGGAGCCGGAGGGTACCACCAGGGTGCGCGGGGCCAGCTCGTCCAGCTGCCGCGGCAGCGGCCAGGGCAGTAGCCCCTGGAGCATGGCTGCCAGATCCAGGGTAGCGAAGTGGGCCAGGCGGATGACGCGGTCCAGGTAGGGCAGCAGCCAATCTTCCAGGCTGGCCAGCAGGGCAGCGTCGCTGACGTCCGGCCAGTCGCTCGCCTGCTTCTGCTGCAGGTCTAGCTGGCGCAGCAAGGCCACCCGCGCCTGCCACTGGCGCAATTCCGGCGTCCAGGGCAGCAACTCCAGGCCCTTGCGCCGCACCAACCCCAACAGCGCGCGGCTGCGGGCCGCAGCGTCCAGGTTCTTCAGCGGTTCGCGACTCAGCACCAGATGGCCGACCCGTCGCTGGCGCTCGGCGCGCAGGACGCCTTCGCGCTCGTCCCAATCCAATTCATCGTGACTCACGACCTGCTCGGCCAGCGGCCCCTCGAACAACGCCGGATCCAGTTCGGCGGCCAGGTAGATGCGCTCCTCGCGCTGCCCCTGGCGACTGCCCAGGTCGGCCACCACCAGCCAGGGCGATTTCATCAGCCCGTCCGGCTCGCCAAAGCTGGCGGCCCGGCCATTGGCCAGGCGATAGTCCTGGCCGCCGGCCTTGCGCTGCTGGGCGATGCGATCCGGATAGGCGCAGGCCAGCAGGGCGCCGGTCCAGCGCGGGTGCTCGGGATCGGCCACCAATTGCTCGGCCTGGCCACGCAGCAGGCCACGGTACTGACGGACCAGCTGGCGAATGCGCGCCACCCCGCCACGCGGGCCGCGCCCCTCACCGGCCAGGAGCAGCAGACGGGTATGCAGGTCGGCGCCCTGCCCTGGCGCCAGGTCGCGCTCGCCCAACAGTGCGGCGATCGCGCAGGCGCGCTCGGCCAGGCCCCAGGCCTGACCACGCAACAGCAGGTGCGCCAGCCGCGGATGGGCCGGCAGACCGCTCATGGCCTGGCCATGAGGGGTGAGCACGCCCTGGTCGTCCAGGGCGCCCAGGCGCATCAGCAGGTCGCGGGCCTGGGCCAGGGCGGCGGCGGGCGGCGCATCGAGCCAGGCCAGCTCCTCGGCGTTCATGCCCCAGCGCGCCAGTTGCAGGGCCAGACCAGCCAGATCGGCCTGGAGGATCTCGGCGCTGTCGTAGGCTGGCAGCTGCTGATGCAGCTCTTCCGACCAGAGTCGATAGCAGACCCCCGGTTCCAGGCGGCCGGCGCGACCCTGGCGCTGGGTCGCCGAGGCACGGGAGATGCGGCGGGTGGTCAGACGGGTCATGCCGCTGCCGGGATCGAAGGCCGGCACCCGCGCCAGGCCCGCGTCCACCACCACCCGCACCCCTTCGATGGTCAGGCTGGTCTCGGCGATATTGGTGGCCAGCACCACCTTGCGGCTGCCGGCCGGCGCCGGCTCGATGGCGGCGCGCTGGGCCGCCAGCTCCAGCTCGCCATGCAGCGGACAGAGCAACACCCCGGCAGGCAGCTGCTCCGTCAGGCGCTCGGCGGTGCGGCGGATCTCCGCCTGGCCGGGCAGAAAGACCAGCAGGCTGCCAGTCTCCTCGTCCAGTGCCTGCAGCACCGTGGCGGCCACCCGCGTCTCCAGGCGCTCGTTCTGGCCGAGCGGTCGACTCCAGCGGGTCGTGACCGGAAACATCCGGCCTTCACTGCGCACCACCGGCGCGCCCCCGAGCAGCGCGGCGAGACGCTCGCCTTCCAGGGTGGCGGACATCACCAGCACCTTGAGCGGCGTATCGCGTAGCAGCTCTCGCCCGCTCAGGGTCAGTGCAAGGGCTAGATCGGCGTCCAGGCTGCGCTCGTGGAATTCGTCGAAGATCACCAGGCCGACACCGTCCAGCGCCGGGTCGTCCTGCAGCCGGCGGGTGAGGATGCCCTCGGTGACCACTTCGATGCGGGTGCGGGGCCCTACCCGGCTTTCCAGGCGGATGCGATAGCCCACCGTCTCGCCGACGCCTTCGCCCAGTTCCGCGGCCAGGCGCTCGGCGGCAGCGCGAGCCGCCAGCCGGCGCGGCTCCAGCAGCAGGATGCGCTGACCGGCCAGCCAGGGTTCGTCCAGCAGCGTCAGGGGCACCCGGGTGGTCTTGCCGGCGCCGGGCGGCGCTTCCAGCACGCAGTCATCACGGCGGGCGAGGGCCTGGCGCAGGTCGGGCAGGACAACATCGATGGGCAAGGGCGTCATGGGGCTCGGCCGGTGGTCTCAACGGGGCGGGCAGTATAAGAGCGGCTAACAAAATGTAGCGAGCGGCTGTCAGGCAGGTGCGCGCGGCGCGCAGGAACCGCAGTGTACGAGTGGTACATGAGGATTCCGAGCACTGCACGCACCTGTATGGCAGACGCGCAGTAGTTTTGTTTGTCGCTCTAAAGCGTCTCGCCCGCCGTGATTCCGGCCGCTATAGTGGCGTCCTCATCCAACCGGAGGTTGTCTATGTCGATGCGTACCCGCGCGGTGTGTGGCGTCCTCGCCGCCGCCCTGTTCACCCAGCTGACCGCTTGCGGTTCGCTGTTCTATCCCGAGCGCCGCGGCCAGATCACCGGCAGTGGCCGGATCGATCCGGGCATCGTCGCCCTCGATGCCATCGGCCTGCTGTTCTACATCATTCCCGGCCTGATCGCCTTTGGCGTGGACTTCGCCACCGGCGCCATCTACCTGCCCGACAACAAGCGCGCCGAGGTCGATCCCAGCGAGCTGAACAAGGCGGTGAATCCGGACGGCAGCGTCGATCGCGCGCGCCTCAAGGCCATCATCCAGCAGGCCACCGGTCACAACCTGCCGCTGGACGATCCGCGCCTGCTGCAGCGCAGCGGCAGCAACGAGCAGCTCGCCAGCCTGGGTCTCGCGCCGCGCGCCTGATGAGCGACCCGCACAGCACCGAGCGGCTCCTGCGTCGCGCCACCGCCGCCTCGGTAGCGGTGGCGACGACGCTGATCCTGGCCAAGGCCGTCGCCTGGTGGTTCAGCGGTTCGGTCAGTCTGCTCGCCGGCCTGACCGATTCGCTGCTCGATGGCCTGGCCTCGGTGTTCAACCTGCTGGCGGTGCACTACGCCCTCAAGCCCGCGGACGACGATCACCGCTACGGTCATGGCAAGGCCGAATCCCTGGCCGGCATCGCCCAGGCGGTGTTCATCGGCGTCAGCGCCGTGCTCATCGCCTGGCAGGCCATCGGTCGCCTGCAGCAACCCGAGCCCCTCGGCGCCCACGCCCTGGGTATCGTCGTCACCCTGTTTTCCCTGGTCCTGACCGCCGTGCTGGTGGCCTACCAGCAACACGTCATCCGTCTCACCGATTCCACGGTGGTCCGCGCCGACGCCCTGCACTATCGCTCCGACCTGCTGCTCAACGTCGGCATCCTGATCGCCCTGGCGCTGACCGGCTTCGGCTGGTACTGGCTGGATCCGCTGTTCGGCCTGGCCATCGCCCTCTACATCCTCTGGAGCGCCTACGGCATCGCCCGCGACTCCTTTGGCGTGCTGATGGACCAGGAGCTGCCCGCTGACATCAGCGAGCACATGCTGCAGCTGGCCTGCCAGGTACCTGGCGTGATCGGTGCCCATGACCTGCGTACCCGTCTCTCCGGCAATCACTGGTTCGTGCAACTGCACCTGGAGCTGCCGGGGCAGATGAGCCTGTCCCGTGCCCATGTGCTGTGCGACGAGGTGGAAGCGGCCATCCGCGCCGAGTATCCCCAGGCCGAGGTGCTGGTCCACGCCGATCCGCTGGATGCGCCCGACGTGCCGCATCGTCATCCGCTGCCGCCCGCCACCTGAGCGGAACCCGGCACCGTTGCGTTCCCTCGAATCTGCATAGCCTGATTTGAGAGCGTCCCAGACGGCGCCGGAGCCCACCATGAAAACCCTGCACCCGGTCGCGCGCCTCGCCGACCTGCGCGAAGACCGTGGCACCGCGGTCAAGATCGAAGACATCGAAATCCTGCTACTGCGCGTCGGCGACCAGGTGCGGGCCTTCCAGGCCCACTGTCCCCATGCCGGCGCCCCGCTGGCCGAGGGCGCCGTCTGCCAGGGGCGACTGGTCTGTCCCTGGCACAAGGCGAGCTTTGCCGTCGACGATGGCGGCCTGTGCGAACCGCCGGCACTGGACGCCCTGCAGTGCTATCCGGTCGAGGTGCATGAGGACGAGGTGCTGGTGGGCAGCGAGCCACTGCCGGTACAGGCGGCCGAAACCCAACGCGACGAGCGCCTGCTCGTCGTCGTGGGCGCGGGCGCCGCAGGCACGGCCGCCGCCGCTGCCCTGCGTGAGTTCGGTTACGGCGGGCGCCTCTTGTTGATCGGCCACGAACCGGGGGAGCCCTATGATCGGACCGCCCTGTCCAAATTCGTCCTCCAGGGCGACAAGGCCCCCGACGAAGCGCCGCCGCTGCGCGAGGCCGACTTCTTCCGCCAGCAGCGCATCGAACGCCTGCACGCCGAGGTAATCCGCCTGGATCCCCAGACCCGCCAGCTGGAACTCGCCAACGGACAGACCCTGACCTACGACGGCTGTGTTCTCGCCACCGGTGGTGAACCCAGGCCGCTTGACGTTCCCGGCGCCGACCTCAAGGGCATCCAACTGTTGCGGACCCGCGCTGACGCGGCCGCCATCCTGGCCGACTTGCCCGCCGAGGGCCGCGCGGTGATCGTCGGTGCCAGCTTCATCGGCCTGGAAGCCGCCTCCGCCTTGCGCAAGCAGGGCCTGGCGGTGGACGTGGTCTCCCCCGCCTCCCTACCCTTCGTCAAGCAGATGGGCGAGACCCTGAGCCAGCACTTCAAGACCCTGCACGAGGCCAATGGCGTCATCTTCCACGCGCCCAGCGAGGTGATCGGCTTCGAAGGCGAGGGTCAGGTCCGCCAGGTCAGGCTCAAGGACGGTACCCGCCTACCCGCCGACCTAGTACTGGTGGGTACCGGTATCGCCCCGGCGACTGCCTTCCTCGTCAACCTGCCCCTGGCCGACGACGGCAGCGTCCCGGTCGACGGCCAGCTCAGGGCCGCCGAGGGTCTCTACGCCGTCGGCGATCTGGCCACCTTCCCCTATGCCGGTCAGCCGACCCGGATCGAGCACTGGCGCTTGGCCCAGCAACACGGCCGCCTGGCGGCACGCAACCTGCTCGGCCACGCCGAAACTTACGCGGACGTGCCGTTCTTCTGGACCCTGCATCACGGCAAGCGTTACGAGTACCTCGGCCATCCGCGCCAGTGGGATGACATGCACCTCGACGGCAGCCTGGGTGATCAGACCTTCGTCGCCCTGTTGCTGGCCGAGGATCTGGTAGTGGGTGTAGTCGCCTGCCAACGAGAGCGTGCCACCGCGGTGCTGAGCCAGCTCATGCGGCAGCCTCTGCCGCGGGCTCGCGCCTTGGAGATTCTGGCCGGGTCTTGATCCAACCAGGACGCGCTCGGGTGACCGGGCACGTCCTCATTGGACGGATAGCCAGCTTTTGGGCGCTCAGTTCTTGCCATTGAACATGTCGGCGAACATCTGCTTGTGGGCGGCGTAGTAATCGGCCACGACCTTGTCGGCGGAGCTTTCCCGGGCCTGCAGCATCAGCTGCTGCAGGTCGCCGTCCGGCAGGTGGTAATGGGCGAAGAAGGTGGCGATCTTCGGATACTCGGCCGGAAAGTCCTTGCGTGCGATGGCGTGAATCTGTTCCGCCGTACCGAAGACGCCCTTGGGATCGTCGAGATAGCGCAGCTTCCACTTGGAAAACATCCAGTGCGGACTCCAGGCATTGATCACCGACCACTTGCCGCGTTTCAGATTGCGATCCATCTCGGTGAGCATGCCGACTTCGGACGACGCGACGATCTTGTAGCCCTTGAGCTGGTAGACGTCGAAGGCCTTCTCGGTGAGCTTGTACTGGCCATTGCCCACTTCCGAAGAAAGGATCTTGCCATCGAGCTTGGCCCGCACCTCAGGCTTCTTCAGATCCTCGACGCTGGAGAGTTCGCTCTTGGGAATGGAGTCCGGCACCGCCATGCCCAGCTTGCCCTCGTAGAGCACGCCCAGGTCGGTGAGCTTGTCCTTGTGCTTGTCGACGAACACCGCATGGGTGGTGGGCAGCCAGACCATGGGAATGAGATCGATGCTGCCATTGGCCATGGCCTGGAACTGGATGCCGATGTCGGCCTGCACCATCTTCACCGGCAGCTTGAGTTGGTCTTCGATGGCAATCTGGGCGAGCTTCGCGGTGATTTCCGCGTCCGACCAGTTGACCCAGCCGATGCGGACCGGCCCCTGGGCAGCGTGAATGCCCTGGCTGGCGATCGTCAGGCCCAGCACGGCGACCAGACCCAGGACCTTGCGCTTCATGTTCTGTACGACATTCATCAGCTCTATCTCCGGCGTTTGTAGTGTTGTTGTTGCTGGCAGTCTCAAGTCGAAGAACGCATTGTTGTTAGGGTTGAAGGGCCTGTGCCTGCACGGCCGCGCCGCTGCAGGGAGGGCTTGCTACAGCGCCTGTTCGAGGGCCGGCAGGGCTTCGAACAGATCGGCTACCAGGGTGTAGTCGGCGACCTGGGTGATGGGCGCCTCGCCATCCTGGTTGATGGCGACGATGACCTTGGAGCCGCTCATGCCCGCCAGATGCTGGATGGCGCCACTGATGCCCACGGCCAGATAGAGGTCGGGCGCGACATGCTTGCCGGTCTGGCCCACCTGCAGATCGTTACCCGCAAAGCCGGCATCCACCGCGGCACGGGAGGCTCCGACAGCGCCGCCCAGTCGATCGGCGACCCGCTCGACCAGGGCGAAATTCTCCCGACTGCCCAGGCCACGCCCACCGGACACCACCACGCGCGCACTGCCCAACTCGGGCCGTGCGCTGGTGCTTAGCACCTCGCTGACGAGACGACTCGCGGCCGGTGCCAGCGCCTCCTCCAGCCGCACGATCGGGCAAGACGTCGCGCATCGCTCAGCCTCGGCGAAAGCGGACGCGCGCACGGTCAGGACTCGCACCTCATCGAGGGATTCGACGCAGGCGATGGCATTGCCGGCATAGATCGGTCGGCGGAACACCGTCGGACTGTCGATGGCGATGACCTCGGTAATCATCCCGACATCCAGCAAGGCAGCCACGCGCGGCAGGACGCTGCGACCCTGGGTGCTCGCCTCGGCCAGCACATGCCCAGGATGGCGTCCTGCCAGCCTGGCGATCAGCTCGGCCTGGACTTCGGGCGCGCATGACTCGGCGGTCTCGGCCAGCAGCACCCGCTCCACCCCAGCGAAGGTTGCAGCCTGCTCCGCTGCGGCGGCGGCGCCCGGCCCGATCAACAGTAGCTCGATCGGCTGCGCCAGCTCCCTGGCCGCCATGATGACGTTTGCCGTGGCGGCCTTGAGCTGACCCTGGTGGTGTTCGGCGATGATCAAGGTGGACATCAGAGCACTCCTGCACGCTGTTTGAGGTGACTGACCAGCTCGTCGACGGACTGGACCTGGATGCCCGCCGTACGCTGGATCGGGGGCTGCACGCCCAGTAGTCGGGTATGCGTTCTGGTCGCGACGCCCAGGGTCGTACCGTCAAGCACCTCCAGGGGCTTTTTCTTGGCCTTCATGATCGCCGGCAGCGAGGCATAGCGGGGCTCGTTGAGCCGCAGATCGCAGGTGACGACGGCGGGCGAACGCAGCGCGACGGTCTGGCGCCCGCCATCGATCTCGCGCTCGACGATCCACTCGCCCGCCGCATGGCTCAGGGCCGAGGCGCAGGTGGCCTGGGGCAGACCGACGAGCTGCGCCAGCATCTGGCCCGTCTGGCTGTTCTCCTGGTCGATGGCCTGCTTGCCGAACAGCACAAGGTCCGGGCGCTCGCGCTCGACCACCCGGGCCAGCGCCTTGGCCACGTTGAGCGGTTCCAGGGGGCCTGGCAGCTCCACCAGCAGCGCTCGGTCGGCCCCCAGGGCCAAGGCCGTGCGCAACTGCTCCTGCGCCGCACTGCTGCCGACCGTCACCACCACGACCTCCTGGGCGACGCCCCTTTCCTTCAGGCGGACGGCCTCCTCCACGGCGATTTCGCAAAAGGGATTCAGTGCCATCTTGATGCCGGTCAGTTCGACGTCGGAACCGTCGGCCTTCACGCGAACCTTGATGTTCGGATCGATAGCGCGCTTCACCGCAACGAGCACTTTCATCGTCTCTCCTGGGGCTATTGAGGCCATGACAACCACCGGCAATGGCCCAATCCTAGCCAGAGCCCATCACCTTCGGCAAGAGAAATGTACACGACAGATTTATTTGTTGACACTCCTGTACATTGAATCCAGATTGAGCGAAAACACGCCTGATGTCGTTCGCCCGGAGAGCCCGAGATGTCCACCGATCCGCTCCTGCAGCCGTACCAGCTCAAGCACCTGACCCTGCGCAATCGCATCATCACCACTTCCCATGAGCCGGCCTATCCCGAGGACGGCATGCCCAAGGCGCTGTACCGGGCCTACCATGTCGAACGCGCCAAGGCCGGGGTCGCCCTGACCATGACGGCCGGTTCGGCGGCCGTCTCCCGCGACAGCCCGCCGGTGTTCAACAACGTGCTGGCCTGGAAGGACGAGGTGGTGGGCTGGCTGCGGGACCTGACGGACGAATGCCACGAGCATGGCGCCGCGGTGATGATCCAGCTCACCCACCTGGGCCGGCGCACCCGCTGGGACAAGGCCGACTGGCTGCCGGTGGTCTCGCCCTCACATGAGCGCGAACCGGCGCACCGGGCCTTTCCCAAGCAGATCGAAGACTGGGATATCGAGCGCATCGTCAAGGACTACGTCGACGCCGCCGAGCGCATGAAGTACGCCGGCCTCGACGGTCTGGAGCTGCAGGCCTACGGCCATCTGATGGACCAGTTCTGGTCGCCGCTGACCAACACCCTGGACGGCCCCTATGGCGGCTCGCTGGAAAACCGCATGCGCTTCACCTTCGAGATCCTGCGCGGCATTCGCCAGCGTTGCGGCGAGGACTTCCTGGTGGGCATCCGCTACACCGGCGACGAGACGTTGCCAGGCGGTATCGATGCCAACGAAGGCATGACCATCTCCCAGTTGCTCAAGGACAGTGGCCTGGTGGACTTCCTCAACGTGATCCGTGGCCATATCGAGACCGATGCGGGCCTTACCGATGTGATCCCGATCCAGGGCATGCGCAACTCGCCGCACCTGGATTTCGCCGGCGAGATCCGTTCGGCCACCGGCTTTCCGACCTTCCATGCGGCGAAGATTCCCGATGTCGCCACCGCGCGCCACGCCATCGCTTCCGGCAAGGTCGACATGATCGGCATGACCCGGGCGCACATGACCGATCCGCACATCGTGCGCAAGATCATCGAGAAGCGCGAAGAAGAGATCCGCCCCTGCGTTGGCGCCAACTACTGCCTGGATCGCATCTATCAGGGCGGGGCGGCCTATTGCATCCACAATGCCGCCACCGGTCGCGAGACCACCATGCCCCACGACATCCCCAGGACGGCGGTGCCGCGCAAGGTCGTGATCGTCGGCACCGGTCCGGCGGGGCTGGAAGCCGCCCGGGTAGCCGGCGAACGCGGGCACCGCGTCAAGGTGTTCGAAGCGGCCGATCGGCCGGGTGGCCAGATCCGCCTGACCGCCCAGAACGAAAGGCGGCGCGAGATGATCAGCATCATCGACTGGCGCATGGCCCAGTGCGAACGCCTGGGCGTGGAGTTCGCCTTCAACACCTGGGTCGAAGCCGATACGGTGTTGGCCGAAGAACCCGACGTGGTGATCGTCGCCACCGGCGGCCTGCCCCACACCGAGATCCTCAGCCAGGGCAACGACCTCACCGTCTCGACCTGGGACATCATCTCCGGCGACGTCAAACCCGGGCGCCAGGTGCTGATCTTCGACGACGCCGGCGATCATGCTGCCCTGCAGGCCGCCGAGGTCATCGCCAGGAGCGGCGCCCAGGTGGAGATCGTCACCCCCGACCGGGCCTTTTCCGCCGAAGTCATGGCGATGAATCTGGTGCCCTACATGAGGACGCTGCAGGACCTCGACGTGACCTTCACGGTGACCTATCGCGTCGACCGGGTCGAGCGGCGCGATGGCAGGCTGGTCGCTACCTTCAAGAGCGACTACGGTCCGGTCCACAAGGAACGCATAGTCGATCAGGTGGTGGTGAACCACGGGACGGTGCCGCTGGACGATCTCTATTTCGAGCTAAGGCCGCAGTCGAAGAACGATGGCGCCGTGGAGCACCAGGACCTGATCGCCGGCAAGCCGCAGAACATCGTCACCAACCCGGCCGGGCGTTTCCAGCTGTTCCGCATCGGCGATGCCGTGGCCGCCCGCAATACCCATGCGGCGATCTACGATGCGCTGCGACTGATGAAGGACCTGTAGTGCCGCTGCACGCCCTTCCCCGCCTCCGGATAGGGGGCCAGGGCGTGAGGACCGCCGCCCTAGTATTCGTCGGTTGTCGGCGCCTGCCGGAAGGTCTCGCTGAGCGGTACGAAGACTCCAGGCTCGGTCTCGGCATAGCCGAACTTGCCGAAGAAGCGGTCGAGCTCGCGTTGGGCAGGCCGCTCGCCGGTAAAGATGCTGGTGTAGTGCGGAATACGCCGGAAGCGCTCGGTCAGTCCCTCGTCGGTCTTCATGGAGATATAGCCAATCTGCGTCAGGTACAGCGTGCGCGCCCGGGTGTCGGCCGCATCGGCGTCGTAGCCGAAGCGCCGGAACATGGTGGACAGCGCCGCCATGCGCGTGCGGTCGGCAGCGGCGATGGCCGCTGCAACCTCTTCGGACTGCAACGCCCAGCTGCGTACCGCGAACTCGAACTGGGAGTCGAACAGCGTGTTGTCCAACCAGCATTCGAAGACGTTGAGGATCGCCTCGGCGATGCTCTCCGCGTAGCTTTCGCACTGGCGGATCAGGTTGCCGGTATTCTTGTCGCGCCAGCGTTCGAGCAGCGCCGCCAGCAATTGCTCCCGATCCTCGAAAAACCAGTAGAAACTGGTGCGTGACAGCTTCAACCGCTTGGCGAGCGGCATCACCTTGACCCCGTCGATGCCGGACTCCTTCAAGGCCTCGTAGGCCGCCTCCAGCCAGCCATCGGCCGAACCCCGCCAGCCACTGTCCGCGTCCTTGTCCCGCGCCTTGCTCTGTCGCGCCATCGACCTCTCATCCCGTGCAATACTGTCCGGCAACTGTACAGCACCGCGCTTTTTCTGTGCACGAAGGTGAGTCCTGGCTTCTCGACGGTCATGGCCGTGTGAATCCGGGGCTGAAGACATGACCCTGGCGACCGCTCGCCCTCTGCTCAGGCTGGCTCCCATGCAGCGCTCCGAATCCATGCGCCGTTCCAAGGGCTATCGCCGGCTCATTCCGTCCATGAACGCCCTGCTGGTGTTCGAAGCCGCCGCTCGCCTCGGCAGCTTCACCGTCGCCGCCCAGGAACTCGGCGTTACCCAGGCCGCCGTGAGCAAGCAGATCCGCTTTCTCGAAGAATTGCTGGATACCCGCCTGTTCCACCGCCTGCACAGGGCCATCCAGCTCACCCCCGAGGGCAGTGCGCTGTTTCTGGTCATGGGTGATTCGCTGCAACGCATTGCGGCAACCTTCGACAAGATCCTCGATGGCCAGGCCGAGCACGAGATCGTCCTGGCCTGCACCAGCGCCTTCTCCCACCTGCGGGTCATGCCCCGCCTGCCGGCCCTGCAGGCACTGCTGCCCGATCTCCGGCTGCGGCTGGTCCCGCCGCTGCATCGCGAGGCCGACCTGGCCATCCGCTACGGCAATGGCAGCTGGGATGACGGGACGGCTACCCTGCTGTTCGACGAAGAGGTCTTTCCGGTCTGCGCACCCGAATGGCTGGCGAGCCATGCCGCACCGCACTCCATCGCGGACCTCTACCAGAGTCCGCTCATCGACTCGGATGCGACACTGGAAGGCTGGATGACCTGGAGCACCTGGTTCCGCGCCCTGGACCATACGCCACCGCGGCTGCGCATCGGCCTGCGCTGCACCCACTATGCCGATACCATCCGGGCGGCTACTCAGGGCCTGGGGATCGCCCTGGGCTGGAGTCGCCTGGTCGCCCCCCTGCTGGCCGACGGCCACCTGATTCGGGTGACGGATTTCATCGTCAAGCCACGCGACGCCTATTACCTGGTGACACCCCATGGCCGCCAGTCGGTGGCCAGCGATCTGCTGCTGGCCTGGCTGCAGGAGGAGCCAATCGCCCGCGAACCGCTCTAGGCCTGGCTTCCCTGGCATAACCCTGGCTCATGCCAGCGTAACAATAAAGCGCGTTGACCCCTTTCGGGGGCACTTCGATACTGCGGCCACACATCCCGGTAAACGTCTCCCTTGAGGTGCCCCATGGACAATGCCCCTGCCAAGAGCCATCGCGACCTGCTCGCCCAGCGCCAGCCGGGCCATGGTCTTCCTGGTGAGCTGTATGGCCGACAGGATGTCTTCGCGACCGACCTCGAGGTCTTCTACACCCGGCACTGGATCGTGGTCGGCGTCACTGCGGACATTCCCGAGCCGGGCGACGTCTCCACCCTGGATATCGGCAAGGCCTCGATCATCCTGGTACGCGACGACGACGAGAACATCCGGGCGTTTCGTAACGTCTGCAGGCATCGCGGCGCGCGGCTCAAGGAAGCGGGCAAATCCACCGTGGGCATGCTGGTCTGCCCCTATCACCAATGGACCTACGACCTCGACGGCCAACTGAAACATGCCGCGCACATGGGCAAGGACTTCGACGCCAGCTGTCGCAGTCTCATACCGGTGGCCGTACGGATAGTGGGTGCCCATATCCTGGTCTGCCTGAGTGACGAGTCGCCCCAGGACATCGACGCCCTCGCCACCGAGATGGCACCACGCTTCGCCCCCTATGCCCTGCAGTACAGCAAGATCGCCTACGAGAGCGAGATCATCGAGAACGGCAACTGGAAGCTGGTTATCGAGAACAACCGCGAGTGCTATCACTGCGCCGCCGGTCACCCCGAGTTGAACGCCTCCTTCCTGCCGGAAGACTTCGGTGTCTGTACCGACGGCATGAGTCCGGAATCGCTCCAGGCCCTGGCGGCCTATCAGGCGAAGAACGCCCAGGCCCGTCAGAGCTGGGAAGACCAAGGCCACCTCTGTGCCGCCGTCGAACACCTGGAAGAGGACAGCATCACCCAGTTCCGCTCGCAGCGCCTGGTCATCGCCAATCATGGCGAATCCCAGACCCTGACCACCCAGGTGGCCTGCACCCGCTTGCTGGGCGACCTGACGCGCCGCGACCTGGGCGATGTGCATTTCTGGACCCACAATTCCTGGACCCACGTCATGAGCGATCACGCCGTGGTGTCCTACATCATCCCGCTCGGACCGGACCAGACCCTGGTCAGGACCAAATGGCTGGTTCATGCCGATGCCGTGGAGGGTGTCGACTACGACCTCCAGACCCTGACCGAGGTCTGGCAGGCGACCAACCTGCAGGACGCCGGACTTGTCGCCATCACCCATCGCGGCACCCAGGATCCCGCCTATGTGCCCGGCCCCTTCTCGACCTTCACCGAGACCTACGTCGAGCAGTTCACCCGCTGGTACGCTGCCCGCCTCGCGGCCCACGGAGTGTGAGGAATACCATGACGACCCTCACCGCCTTCGCCTCCCTGCAAGACAGCCGGCTCAGCGACGTCCAGACCTGGTCGGCGTTCGGCACGTCCTGGAGCAGTGCCGAACAGAAGATCCTCGAATGCTGCGCCATCCAGGTCGAGACCGACGACGTCAAGACCTTCGTCTTCCGCTGCCCCGATTTCGCAGCCCTCGCCTTCGAGCCCGGACAGTTCATCACCCTGTCGCTGACCCTCGACGGCCTGAGTCTCTCGCGGTGCTACACCCTGTCCTCCACGCCGACCCGCCCCTTCAACTTTGCCATCACCGTCAAGCGTGTGCCCGGCGGGCCGGTGTCGAACTGGCTGCACGATCACCTGCAGGTCGGCAGTCGCCTGCTGGCCGCCGGTCCGGCAGGTATCTTCACCCCGGTTGGGCATCCCCAGCGCAAACTGCTCTATCTGTCCGCCGGCTCGGGCGTCACGCCGCTGATGGCCATGACTCGCGCCGCCTTCGACCTGGGTGGCGACCCGGACCTCGCCTTCGTCCACAGTGCCCGTACCCCCCAGGACATCATCTTTCGCGCCGAACTGGCACAGCTGCAGGCCGCGCGACGGCACCTCAAGGTTTTCGCCATCTGTGAGGCGTCCGGCGCCGAAACGGACTGGCAGGGCCCGCTCGGCCGCCTTGATCTCGCCCTGCTGGAGCGACTGGTGCCGGACTTTCGCGAGCGCGAGGTCTTTACCTGCGGCCCCCAGGGCTATATGGACGCCGTCCAGCGCACCCTGCGCGAAGGAGGGTTCGATCTCTCCCACTATCATCAGGAAAGCTTCGCCATCGGCAGCCCGACGGCCCCTGTCGATGCCGCGCCGGCCACGGTCGGCGAAACCCTTTTCACCGTCACCCTGGCCCGCTCGGGAAAGGTATTCAAGATGGCAGGCGACCAGACCGTGCTCAGCGCTGCCAAGCGTGCCGGGGCCATCGTGCCTTCCTCCTGTGGCCAGGGTCTGTGTGGCACCTGCAAGACGGCCCTGCTCGAAGGCCAGGTGGAGATGCAGCACACCGGCGGCATTCGCCAGCGTGAGATAGATCGCGGGCTACGACTCCTGTGCTGCAGCAAACCCACCTCCGATCTGGTGCTCGACCTCTAGCGGTCGTCAGGCATCGCCAACGCGCCTGCATCGGTACTCTTCAGCAGCACGAGCCAGACGTCATCCCGGTATCCGACCGCCATGTGACTGCGCGCTATCGGCACCCAGCGCAGTTGCCTGCCAGATGCGCTGGGTGCTGAACTGACGATTGCTTCCAGCGTTTGGCTTCCGCGTAGAACTCCTGCGCGCCTGGACACCTCTCAACGTAAACGGCCAGGCCTGTGATCGACAGCGATCCAGCCAAAGGCCTTGAGAGAGCCTGAGCCCCCATGAGTGACCACATGCCCACTGCGCCTCGCCCCTATCGCATCGGCCTGATCGCCGACACCCACGGCCTGATGCGCCCCCAGGCACTGGAGGCCCTGGCCGGCAGCGATTTCATCCTGCACGCTGGCGACATCGGCAAGCCGGAGATCCTCGACGCCCTGCGCGAGCTGGCACCTCTGGCCGTGGTCAGGGGCAACAACGACGACGTGCCCTGGGCCGATGACATCCCAGAGCGCGTCACCCTGACCCTGGCCGGGGTCGACGTCCATATGCTGCACATCCTGCCGGAGCTCGACCTGGAGACCGCCGGCGCTGCGGTGCGCGTGGTGGTCAGCGGGCACTCGCACAAGCCGCTGATCGAAACGCGTGATGGCGTACTCTACGTCAACCCCGGCAGCGCCGGCCCACGGCGCTTTCGGCTGCCGATCAGCGTCGGCCGCCTGACCCTGGACGCCGGCCGGATCCAGGCCGAGATCCTGGAACTCACTCCCTGAAGGAACCCCGATGAGCATCGACTACTACTCCTACGAACCCGCCCAGGGCCATGGGCTGCCCCACGATCCCTTCAACGCCATCGTCGCGCCGCGCCCCATTGGCTGGATCTCGTCGCAAAGCGAAGCCGGCATCCTCAACCTGGCGCCCTACAGCTTCTTCAACGCCTTCAACTACAAGCCGCCGCTGATCGGCTTTTCCAGCCAGGGCTACAAGGACAGCGTGGCCAATATCGAGCGCACCGGTGAATTCGTCTGGAATCTGGCCACCCGCGAACTGGCCGAGGAGATGAACGCCAGCAGCGCCATGGTAGGTCCGGAGGTGGACGAATTCGCCCTGGCCGGCCTGGAGCCTGCCCCCTCGACGATCGTCAAGGTGCCACGGGTCGCCCGGGCCCAGGTGGCCTTCGAATGCAAGCTGAGCCAGATCGTACGGCTCAAGACCGCTGCCGGTGACGACTTGGACCAGTGGCTGGTGCTGGGCGAGGTGGTGGCGGCCCATATCGACCAGCGCCTGCTCAAGGACGGCATCTACCAGACTGCCGCGGCTCGTCCCATCGTCCGTGGCGGTGGTCCGGCTGACTACTTCGAGATCACCGAATCGGCGCTGTTCCGCATGCGTCGCCCCGACTGATCGACTTGCGCTGGAAGGCAAAACGGCGCCCTTGGGCGCCGTTGTTGTTTTCGCGAGGGCTAACCCGCCGCGCTAACGCGGAAATTCAGGCGCGGGAAATGCACCTGGATGGCCCCCAGCTGCTCAGCGTGGCGACGGATCACCAGGGCTTCGCTATCGGCATGGACCAGCTCACCCACCACGGGATCCACGCCATAGTCGGTCGCCGCCACGCTTACCCGCTCGCCCCAGGCAAAGCCCTCCACGGCCAGCGCCTGGTCACGCGGCAAGGCCACCGGCTCCGCCGTCCTGGCGATCTCCAGCGCCTCGGCGGCGCCGAGATCCTCGTGGGTACCGTGGCCGAAACCCAGCACCCGGGCGAACCAGGCGGCGATCTCGGGGCGCTCGTCGATCAGGGGCGCCAGCTGCGCCGTGCTCTTGAGGAACCAGAAGTTGTGAGCCAGGGCGATGTCGGCTACCGAGGGCGCGCCGAAGAGGAATTCGCCCTGGCTGCGCTGCAGCTGCGTCTCCAGCCGCGACAACAGGGTCGGCAACTGCTGCCGGGCCTGCTCGGGCGTCAGCCGGCTCAGGCTGCCGCCGCTGAACAGCGCCTTGCGGTCATCCAGAAAGGCCTGGGCCTGCTCCGGCGGCAGGCTGGCCAGGCGCGGGCCCATGATCTCCGGCTGGAACATCAGCGCCACGGCGTGCTGGAACAGCACCGAGTCCGCCCAGCCGGCAAAGGCGGCCACGACCGCCTCCTGGCCTTCCGGGAACAGCGCCGGCACGGCCTTTTCCGCCTCCAGGCGGCGAGCGATCAGGGTCGTGTCGCAATAGACGTCCGCACCCACCTGCAGCACCGGCGTCCTGCGATAGCCACCGGTGAGGGCCACCAGCTCAGGCTTGGGCAGCATCCGCGGAATGATCACCGAAAGCCAGGCCAGCCCCTTGAAGCCCAGCAGCAGGCGCGCCTTCTCGGCGAAGGGCGATTGCCAGTAGTGATGCAGAATCAGCTCGGACATGACAGCACTCCTGAATCAGCCGTGGGCCGCGGGCCGGACAGGGCCAGCACCAGGGATTCCTTGGCTCGTTTGGGTAGCTTCTTGATCTGGATCTCGCGGCGCAAGGCGGCCGACTTGTCGGCGCAGGCTTCGACATAGACCAGCGCCTGGGCCGGGCTGGAAGCAAAGAAGCGGGCACCACGGCCACTGCGGTGCTGGGCGAAGCGGCGCTCGGGATCATCGCTGATGCCGCAATAGAGCGCCTGGTTCTCGGCGCGCACCAGGTAGACATACCAAGTGCGCGCGGGGTGCTGGGGGATGTCGCTCACCGTCAGGCGAACCACTCCCGGGCGGTACGCCAGACGCACACGCCAACGAAGTAGATGCCGCTGGCGAACCAGAGCACCATCAGCCACAGCGGCTTGTCGGGGTGCAGGAACACCATCATGGCGCTGCTGAGCAGCCAGATGGAGGTAATGGTGATGTTCACCGCCATCAGCTGACGGACGCGGAAGGGGTGCAGGAACTTGACCCGGGTCAGGGTCAGGGCGGCCAGTACCAGCACCACCGCCATGCTGAACCAGGGCGCCAGGTCCAGCACGTAGAAATACAGCGCCACCACGTTCCAGGCCGCAGGAAAGCCGATGAAATAGTTGTCGGCGCTCTTCATGTTCACATTGCAGAAACAGAACAGTGACGACAATAGAATGATGCCCACCGCCACCAGTTCGAAGTGCGGCGGCAAGGGTACGAAGCGATAGATGAAGATCGCTGGAATGAAGACATAGGTCAGGTAATCGACCACCAGGTCCAGCGCGGAACCATCGAAATGGGGCAGGACCCGCTTGACCTCGAATTTGCGGGCCAGGGTGCCGTCGAGACCATCGACGAGCAGCGCGATGCCGAGCCACATCAGGCAACCCTTGGGTTGACCGTCGACCAGAGCGAGCAGCGCCAGAAGCGCGAGGATCACACCACTGGAGGTCACCGCATGGGCGCCCCAGGCCTTGGCTTTTGTCAGCATGAGCGGATGGGAAATGGAGTTCACGGGCGTCTCTCTATGATGACGGCTTCGACTGCCCGGCGCACCGCTCGTTCTAGCGATGCGCTGCGAAATCGACAATGAAGCCGGTGAACGGCAAGGCGGACCTTGACCGCCGACCCCGGAAACCGGGCGCCAAACATCGAGGATACCGCGCCTTGAGGTCCTTTGCCCGCCTTCCCGCCGAACGCCCGTGATTGGGTTCGCAGGACGACCGGGGCGGATGGGTGTCCACCCCGGTCGCGTCTCAGTGCAGGATCTGCCCGAGGAACAGGCGCGTACGCTCATTCTGCGGGTTGTCGAAGAACTGGTCTGGAGCGGCCTGCTCGACGATTTCGCCCTTGTCCATGAAGATCACCCGGTTGGCCACGGTGCGGGCGAAGCCCATCTCGTGGGTCACGCAGAGCATGGTCATGCCGTCCTGGGCCAGACCGATCATGGTGTCCAGCACCTCCTTCACCATCTCCGGGTCGAGCGCCGAGGTCGGCTCATCGAACAGCATGATGCGCGGCTGCATGCACAGCGCCCGGGCGATGGCCACGCGCTGCTGCTGGCCACCGGACAGCTGGCCCGGAAACTTGTGGGCCTGCTCGGGAATGCGCACCCGCTGCAGGTAGTGCATGGCGATCTCTTCGGCCTGCTTCTTCGGCAGCTTGCGTACCCACATGGGCGCCAGGGTGCAGTTCTGCAGCACGGTCAGGTGCGGGAAGAGGTTGAAGTGCTGGAACACCATGCCGACTTCGCTGCGAATGGTCTCGATCTGCTTGAGATCGTTGGTCAGCTCGGTGCCGTCGACGATGATCTGGCCCTTCTGGTGCTCTTCCAGGCGATTGATGCAGCGGATGGTGGTGGACTTGCCCGAGCCGGACGGTCCGCACAGCACGATGCGCTCGCCCTGGGTCACGGTCAGGTTGATGTCCTTGAGCACGTGGAACTGGCCGTACCACTTGTTCACGTCCTTGAGCTGGATCATGACCTTGCTGCTGTCGACCGGCTGCTTGTTGCTTACGTTCATCTATTGACTCCTAACGCTTGTGGCCGGTGTTCAGCTTGCGCTCCAGACGGGCGGAGTAGCTGGACATGGCGAAACAGAAAATCCAGAAGACCAGGGCGGCGAACACATAGCCTTCGGTGGACAGACCAGGCCAGGCCGGGTCGGAGGTGGCGCGCTTGATGCTGTTGAGCAGATCGAACAGGCCGATGATGACCACCAGGCTCGAATCCTTGAACAGCGCGATGAAGGTGTTGACGATGCCCGGGATCACCAGCTTGAGCGCCTGCGGCAGGATCACCAGACCGGTGGTCCGCCAGTAGCCCAGGCCCATGGCCGCGGCGGCTTCGTACTGGCCCTTGGGAATGGCCTGCATGCCACCCCGCACCACCTCGGCGATATAGGCCGCCTCGAAGATGATCACCATGACGATGGCGCGCAACAGCTTGTCGAGGTTCATGCCATCGGGCAGGAACAGCGGCAGCATCACCGACGACAGGAACAGCACCGTGATCAGGGGGATACCCCGCCAGAACTCGATCATGGTCACGCAGATGACCTTGATCGCCGGCAGCTTGGAGCGCCGTCCCAGGGCCAGCAGAATGCCCAGCGGCAAGGCGCCGACGATGCCTACGGCGGCGATCACCACGGTCAGCATCAGGCCACCCCATTCGGTGGTGGGCACAACGCGCAGACCGAAACCGCCATACAGCAGCCAGAAGGCCACCAGCGGATAGATCACCAGCAGGGCCAGACCGTAGCGAGCCTTGTGCTTGAAACTGTCGAGGAACAGCGGGATGGCGCCGATTACGGCGATCACCACGGTCAGATCCACACGCCAGCGCTGATCGCCGGGGTAGAAGCCGTACATGAACTGCCCGAAGCGCTCCTTGATGAACACCCAGCAGGCGCCGCCCGGGGCGCAATCGGCACGGGTGCTGCCGCTCCAGGTGGCATTGATGAAGGCCCAGTTCACCACCGGCGGTACGATCAGCCAGACGATGTAGAGACCGAACAGCGTCAGCAGGGTATTGCCGATGCTGGAAAACAGATTGCCCCGAATCCAGGCCAGGGCACCGACGCTGGAAGGCGGCGGCGGCAGGTCCGGTTTGAAGGTATGGGTCTGGTTACTCATACGCGCTCCTTAACGCTCGATCAGCGCGATGCGCTTGTTGTACCAGTTCATCAGGATGCTGATGCTGATGCTGATGGCCAGGTAGACGCTCATGGTGATGGCCATGGTCTCGATGGCCTGGCCGGTCTGGTTCAGGACGGTGCCGGCGAACAGCGCCACCATCTCCGGATAGCCCACCGCGGCGCCCAGCGAGGAGTTCTTCATCAGGTTCAGATACTGGTTGGTCAGTGGCGGAATGATCACCCGCAAGGCCTGGGGAATGATCACCAGCCGCAAGGTCAGGCCCGGACGCAGCCCCAGGGAGCTGGCCGCCTCGGTCTGACCGTGGCTGACCGCCTGGATACCACCGCGCACCGTCTCGCCGATGAAGGCCGCGGTATAGACCGACAGGGCCAATGCCAGGGAGACCAGCTCGGGGATGATCACCCAGCCGCCGCGCAGGTTGAAGCCCTGCAATTCCGGCACTTCCCAGTGCAACGGCCTGCCGAAGACCAGGGCCGCCAGCAGCGGGATCCCGATCAGCAGCGCCAGCACGGTCCACAGCACCGGAAAGCGCTGGCCGGTGGCATGCCGCCGTTTGCGCGCCCAGCGCACCACCACCACGCTGGCGACGATGGCGATCAGCAGCGCGATCAGACCGGGTAAAAAGCCGGCATCGGCGATCGGCGCCGGCATGTACAGGCCGCGGTTGTTGACGAAGAAGGCATCGCCCAGGGTCAGGCTCTGGCGCGGACCCGGCAGCGGCGCGAGCACGGCGAAATAGACGAAGAAGATCAGCAGCAGCGGCGGAATGTTGCGGAAGGTCTCGATATAGACCGTGGCGACCTTGCGCAGCAGCCAGTTGTTCGACAACCGCGCCACACCCACGCTGAAGCCGATGATGGTCGCCAGGAAGATCCCGATGACCGACACCAGCAGGGTGTTGAGCAGACCGACCAGGAAGACGCGCCCGTAGGTATCGCCTTCGCTGTACGGAATCAGGTGCTGGGGAATGCCGAAGCCGGCGGTGTTGTTGAGAAAGCCGAAGCCGGAGGTGATGCCCCGGTTGGCGAGGTTGGTCTGGGTGTTGTCGAACAGGAACCAGCCGAAGGCCACCACGGCGACCACGGCCACGATCTGGAACAGCCAGGAGCGTACCTGCGGGTCGGTGAGCAGCGACCCACGGACCGGTGCGGACGGTTTGCTAACGTTTTGCATCTACTTGGAGCCTCATTAAATTCTCGCCCCACAGCGCGGGTAGCGCTGCAGGGCGAGAATCTGCACATCCGGAAGGTGTTCGGCGACTAAGGCGCCGAGATCAACGGACCGGCGGGGCGTACTGCAGACCGCCTGCATTCCACAGGGCGTTGAGGCCACGCTTGATCTTCAGGTCGCTGCCCATGCCGACGTTGCGCTCGAAGACTTCGCCGTAGTTGCCCACCTGCTTGACGATCTTCACCGCCCAGTCCTTCGGCAGCTTCAGATCCTTACCGAATTCGCCATCGGCGCCGAGCAGACGACGCACGTCAGGGTTCTTGGAGTCCTTGGCCTGGGCTTCGACGTTGGCGGAGGTCAGACCCAGCTCTTCGGCGTTGACCATGGCGAACAGCGACCACTTGACCACGGTCAGCCAGTCTTCGTCGCCACGCCGCACGGCCGGTGCCAGCGGCTCCTTGGAGATCACCTCGGGCAGCACGACGTAGTCGTCGGGCTTGGACAGCTTGTTGCGCTGGGCGTACAGCTGCGACTGGTCGGAGGTCAGGACGTCGCAACGACCGGCTTCCAGCGACTTGGCGCTCTCGTCCGAGGTGCTGTAGGTGATGGGGGTGAACTTCATGCCGTTGGAACGGAAGTAGTCGGCCAGGTTGAGTTCGGTGGTGGTACCGGCCTGGATGCACACGGTGGCGCCGTCCAGTTCCTTGGCGCTCTTCACACCCAGCTTATTGCTCACCAGGAAGCCCTGGCCGTCATAGTAGGTGACGCCGGCGAAGATCAGACCCATGCCGCCATCGCGGGAGCTGGTCCAGGTGGTGTTGCGCGACAGCACGTCGATCTCGCCGGATTGCAGCGCGGTGAAACGCTCCTTGGCGGTCAGGGGAGTGAAGCGAACCTTGGTGGAGTCACCGAAGACTGCAGCGGCCACGGCGCGGCAGACGTCGACGTCAATGCCCTTGTAGTCACCCTTGGAGTCGGTGAAGGAGAAGCCCGGCAGGCCATCGCTGACGCCGCATTGCACGAAACCTTTGTTCTTCACCGCATCCAGGGTAGCGCCTGCGTGAGCCATGCCGGACAGGCCAAGAGCAGCGGCGGTGGTCAGAATTGCCAGGGTAGACTTCACCATCTTCATCGATAAGCTCCACTTTGTTTATGAATTACGTTCCAGTTGCACGGCAGCACGATGTCTCTCGCCTGATTGCCGTGGAACCCGCCCACCCGATCCCTGGGCGTCCTTCATCAAGGGAAGAAGGAGACGCACTGGAAGGCATGACGAAGCAGTGAGTCAGTGTTACCTGTTAGTGCACTACCTGGCCGCAGCCTAGATGAGGCAATTTGCGGACCAGTGAATGCGACAGAAGCTCACTTGGCTCAAACCCGGCAATCGCGAGACTTCGAGCAAAAAGCCGGACGAATAAATTACGAAAATGCGACACGCATTTTGTGCACCATCTGTTACCACACCCATTTTTAGTGGCACCAAACTGGAGCAAAGCCTTGGAAAATTCGCCTCTTGTGCTGGAATCGCCCAGCGGAACCGCCGATAGCTGCGTCATTTGGTTGCATGGCCTGGGAGCCACCCAGCATGACTTCGAACCCGTTGCCGAATTGTTGCAGCGCACCCTGACCACAACCCGCTTCGTCCTGCCTCAGGCACCGACCCAGGCGGTCACCATCAATGGTGGCTGGGCCATGCCCTCCTGGTACGACATCCTGGCCATGAATCCGGCCCGGGCCATCGACCGCGCTCAGCTGGATGCATCGGCCGCCACGGTGCAGGCGCTGATCGAGACCCAGCAGGCCCAGGGCATTCCTGCCGAACGCATCGTGCTGGCCGGCTTCTCCCAGGGGGGCGCCGTGGTTCTGCATACCGCCTACAACACCGCCTGCCCCACCCTGGGTGGCGTCATGGCGCTATCGACCTATGCGCCCAGCTTCGAAGACGCCCAGGTCAACCGCGGTGGTGCCACCCCGGTGCTGTGCCTGCATGGCGACCAGGATGACGTGGTACCCCTGGCCCTAGGGCGCGCTGCCTACGAGGCGCTGGTGGCCGCCGGCGTGGAAGCGCTCTGGCACAGCTATCCCATGCGCCACGAGGTCATTCCCGCGGAAATCCAGGATATTCAGGGCTGGCTGCTGGCACGTCTCGGCGGAAAATAAAGACCGAATCGCCGAGCCGTTGCGTTTTTGGAAACCGGTCGACAGTTTGCGGAATCCGGGCACGAATGGAGGCCCGGACAGGGCCAAGCGAACGAACTTTGAGGTACCCATCCGGTCCAGTAGGGGTGCCTGAAGGTCGTGATGTGCATGGAGCAGCTATGGCCCGAGTTTTCCTTTCAGCCCCCGGGGTGATCCTTTGATGGCTGCCCCCTTGTCGGCCTGGCTGGCCGAAGTACCGGTCGCTTCCCTGAAGGACCTGCGCCTGTTCAAGGGCGTGGAGACCTACCTGCTGGAAGCCCTGATCGCCCGCTCGGCCACCCGTAGCCTGGTCGCCGGTGAGTGCCTGCTCTCGCCCGCCATGATCAACCAGTACATGTACCTCATCCTGGAAGGTCGCCTGCGAGTCCACCTGGGCTCGCCGGAAAATCCGCCCATCTATCTGCTCGGCCCAGGCGAATGCTCGGGCGAGATCAGCTTCATGGACAACGAGCGGCCCAGCGCCCACGTCATCGCCGAAGCCGACACCCAGGTGCTTTGCCTGCATCGCGACCTGGTGCTGGAGCTGATCGAGCGTTCTTCCAAGGCCATGCACAACCTGCTCGGCATCCTCTGTGAGCGGATGCGCCGTGGCAACCAGCTCATCGTCGACACCGAACGCAACGCCAATGTCGATACGCTGACCGGCCTGTTCAATCGGCGGCGCCTCGAGCAGCTGTTCGAGCGCGAGAGCACCCGTTGCGCCTTCAATCGGCAGCCCCTGAGCCTGCTGATGCTGGATGTCGATCACTTCAAGCGCTACAACGACACCCATGGTCATCTGGCGGGCGACTATGCCCTGTGCCTGGTCGCCAATACCCTGCGCGACCAGTTGAGACCCAAGGACAGCATGGCGCGCTATGGTGGCGAGGAGTTCGTCATCCTATTGCCGGAAATTGATCGCGACGAGGCGATCGCCATTGCCGAGCGCCTGCGCCAGAGCCTGGCGGAGATCAAGGATTTCTATTCGCCCTGCGGCAAGCTACCGGGCGTCACCGTGTCGATTGGCCTGGCGCAGATGCGCAAGGCCGATTCCCTGGACGAACTGGTCGGGCGCGCGGATAAGTCGCTCTATCAGGCCAAGGATGCCGGGCGCAATCGGATCAGCGGCTAAGCGGATTGCGCTTGCGTTCGGCAGGTAGTTGTTGCCGGGCACGTCGGTTGCTTTACACTGCGGTCTCATTCCGCTTTCGATGATCGAGACCCTCCGTGCTCAAGGCACTCAAAAAATTTCTGGGCAAGGATCAAGAGGTCGCTCAGCCGACCCCCTCCCCTGCGCCCCAAGCTACCCCCAGCGCCGCTCCTGAAGCCCCCTCCTCTCCTGACCCGATCGCGCCCGAGCCCCAGGCCGAGCGTGCGCCGCGCAAACCGCGCACCCCAGGCGAAACCCGCAGCCAGGAATCCCGCCCCCAGGAGCCACGCGCCCAGGTGGAAAAATCCGCCAAGCCACGTCGCGAACGCAGCCCGCGCAAGCCCAAGCCGATCGACACCTGGAAACTGGAAGACTTCGCGGTCGAGCCCCAGGAAGGCAAGACGCGCTTCCACGACTTCAAGCTGGATCCGCGGCTGATGCACGGCATCCACGATCTGGGTTTTCCCTACTGCACGCCGATCCAGGCACAGGTGCTGGGTTTCACCCTCAAGGGCAAGGACGCCATCGGCCGCGCCCAGACCGGCACAGGCAAGACCGCGGCCTTCCTGATCTCGACGATCACTCAGCTGTTGACCACCCCGCCGCCCAAGGAAAGGTACATGGGCGAGCCGCGGGCGCTGATCATCGCGCCGACCCGCGAGTTGGTAGTGCAGATCGCCAACGACGCCCTGGATCTGGCCAAGTACACCGGGCTCAACGTCATGAGCTTTGTCGGCGGCATGGACTTCGACAAGCAGCTCAAGCAGCTCGAAGCACGCTATTGCGACATCCTGGTCGCCACCCCCGGCCGTCTGCTGGACTTCAACCAGCGCGGTGAGGTGCACCTGGACATGGTCGAGGTGATGGTGCTGGACGAGGCCGACCGCATGCTGGACATGGGCTTCATCCCCCAGGTCCGCCAGATCATCCGCCAGACGCCGCCCAAGAGCGAACGCCAGACCCTGCTGTTCTCCGCCACCTTTACCGACGACGTGATGAACCTGGCGCGGCAGTGGACCACCGATCCGGCCATCGTCGAGATCGAGCCGGAAAACGTGGCCAGCGACACCGTCGAGCAGCACGTCTATGCCGTGTCCTCCAGCGACAAGTATCGCCTGCTCTACAACCTGGTCGCCCAGAACAACTGGGAGCGGGTGATGGTGTTCGCCAACCGTCGCGACGAGGTGCGCCGCATCGAAGAACGCCTGACCAAGGACGGCATCAGCGCCGCCCAGATGTCCGGCGATGTGCCCCAGCACAAGCGCATCAAGACCCTGGAAGGCTTCCGCGCCGGCAAGATCCGCGTGCTGGTGGCCACCGACGTGGCCGGTCGCGGCATTCACGTCGACGGCATCAGCCACGTGATCAACTTCACCCTGCCGGAAGACCCGGACGACTACGTGCACCGCATCGGTCGTACCGGTCGCGCCGGCGCCAGCGGTACCTCCATCAGCTTCGCCGGTGAGGACGACGCCTTCGCCCTGCCGCCCATCGAAACCCTGCTGGGGCGCAAGATCGGTTGCGAGATGCCGCCAGCCGAGTTGCTCAAGCCGGTCCCGCGGCAGCGTTGAGTAGCGCTGCCCCACCACGGCTCCTACGGGCCGCGGTAGGTTGGGCTGAGCGCAGCGAAGCCCAACATTGCCTCGAGGGCCGCCACTGTTGGGCTTCGACGATGGAACCGTCTCAACCCAACCTACGGTCTATCATGGTCATGACTGCGATAAGCCAGTCGCTCCTACAAGATAGGTCCTAGAGTGGATGACGGCGCAGCCTCATCCACCAACAGCCGGAGCACTACGTGGAAAACGCTGTGCGGTTTTCCCCTACGTCGTCCAACGCCCCGCGGCGTCTTGGTCGCTGGCACGCCCATCCACCCAGCGCGGGCCCTCGGATGTGTCCTCCTTCTTCCAGAAGGGTGCGCGGGTCTTGAGATAGTCCATCACGAAATTGCAGGCCTCGAAGGCCGCCTGGCGATGGGCGCTGGCGGTACCGACGAAGACGATGGGTTCGCCCGGCTCCAGGCGACCGATGCGATGCAGGATATCGACGTTAAGCAGCGGCCAGCGCTGATTCGCCTCTTCGACGATGCGCGCCAGGGCCTTCTCGGTCATGCCGGGAAAGTGCTCGAGGAACAGCCCGCCGACGTCGCGCCCAGCGTTGAAGTCCCGTACATAACCGACGAAACCCACCACGGCACCGATGCCGGTGTTGGCGGCATGCAGGGCATTGAGCTCCTGGCCAGGATCGAAAGCCGCAGCCTGTACACGAATGGCCATGCCTAGCCTCCGGTCACGGTGGGAAAGAAGGCGACTTCGTCGCCATCGCGCAGCGGCTCGGCCAGCCCGCAGAGTTCTTCATTGCGGGCGCACATGAGACCGCGCTCGCCCAGAGTCTCGGTCCAGATTCCACCGCGCTGGACCAGGTGCTCGCGCAGGTCGCCAACGGTGGCCAGATCAGGCTCCCAGGCCAGACTGTCCTCGGCGAGACCCAGCACCTCGCGATAGCGGGCGAAGAATTGCACGCGGATCATGCCGGCTGCTCCTTGGCGCGGAAGTGGCCACTCTTGCCGCCGTTCTTTTCCAGCAGGCGTACCGCCTCGATGGTCATGCCCCGATCGACCGCCTTGCACATGTCGTAAAGGGTCAGGGCCGCGACACTGGCTGCGGTCAGGGCCTCCATCTCCACCCCGGTCTGCCCGGACAGCTTGCAGGTGGCGGTGATCCGCACCGCATCGGGCGCTTCCGCGGCCAGCTGGACCTTGACGCCGGTCAGCATCAGCGGATGGCAGAGCGGGATGAGATCGGCGGTCTTCTTGGCCGCCTGGATGCCGGCGATACGGGCCACAGCGAAGACATCGCCCTTGGGGTGGCCGCCGCTCTGGATCAGGTCGAGGGTTTCCGGACGCATGCGCACCCGGGCTTCGGCGGTGGCTTCACGGAAGGTCACCTGCTTGTCGGTGACATCGACCATGTTGGCACGGCCTTGGGAATCGAGATGGGTCAGCACGGCATGACTCCTGGAAAGGACCTGCCATTGTAGACCTGCGGCTAGGGATTTGATCCCCGCCCGTGACCAGACGGGGATCGTGGGCTGTGTCTAAAAAGTGCCTGCGCTCGGTCATGCTGCGTTAACAATCCGTTCGGAATGCTCATTTACCACTCGTAAACTCCGCTTCCTCACGGATTTTTGCCTTGCCTGACCTTCGCTCGGCTACTTTTCAGACAAGCCCTAGCACTTACAGATGGGACTCTGCGTATTCGGCGAGGATGGACCGGGGTACGCCCTGCAGGGTGATGTGCACTCCGTGGTTGAAGCCCTTGAAGCGCTCGGACAGGTAGGTGAGACCCGAGCTGGTGGCGGAAAGGTAAGGCGTATCGATCTGCGCCAGGTTGCCCAGACAGATCACCTTGGAGCCGCTACCGGCGCGGGTGATGATGGTCTTCATCTGGTGTGGCGTGAGGTTCTGGCATTCGTCGATGAGGATCAGACTCTGCTGGAAGCTGCGACCGCGGATGTAGTTCAGCGATTTGAACTGCAACGGCACCTTGCTGAGGATGTAGTCCACGCTGCCGTGGGGGTTGTGGTCGTCCATGTGCAGGGCTTCGAGGTTGTCGGTGATGGCGCCCAGCCAGGGCTCCATCTTCTCGGCCTCGGTCCCGGGCAGGAAGCCGATGTCCTCGTCCAGGCCCTGGACGCTGCGGGTGGCGATGATCCGCCGGTATCTCTTGGTGACCATGGTCTGCTCGATGGCCGCGGCCAGCGCCAGGATGGTCTTGCCCGAACCCGCCGCACCGGTCAGGTTGACCAGGTGGATATCCGGCTCCAGCAGGGCGAACAGCGCCAGCGCTTGGTAGATGTCCCGCGGCTTCAGTCCCCAGGCTTCCTGGTGCATCAGGGGCTCCTGGTGCATGTCGAGCAGGATCACCTCGCCGTCACGCACCGCCTTGACCCAGCCGACGAAGCCCTGCTCGTCGAGCACGAAGTCATTGACGTTGAACGGCGGCATTTCGGCCGACAGCTGCACCCGGTGCCAGACCCGGCCCAGCTCCTGCCGGCTTTCCACCTTGCTCACGTTGTCCCAGAAGGACCCCGGCAGGTTGTGATAACCCTGGGACAGCAGGGAGACATCATCGAGCAACTGGTCGGTCTGGTAGTCCTCGGCGGCGATGCCGCAACCACGCGCCTTGAGGCGCATGTTGATGTCCTTGGTGACCAGCACCACCCGCTCCTGGGGATGCTGGGTGCGCAATTCGACGAGCTGGTTGATGATGCGGTTGTCGTTGATGTCGTCGGGCAGGCAGGCCATGGGGCCGGCGCGGCGGCCCATGAGGATGGACAGTCGCCCCTTGGCCTCGCCCTTGCCGCGGGGAATGGGTACGCCCCGCTCGACGTCCTCGGGCGAGGATTCGGCGAGCACGCTGTCGATCAGGCGGATCGCCTGCCGGCATTCGGCGGCAACGTTGTGCTTGCCGGTCTTGAGCTTGTCGAGTTCCTCCAGGACCGTCATGGGGATGGCGACGTGATGCTCCTCGAAATTGAGCAGCGCGTTGGGATCGTGGATCAGTACGTTGGTGTCGAGCACATAGAGGGTGGGCTGGGTGGGGCGGGAACGTCCGTGATCATCCATACTCGGTCACCTCGTAGAAACGCTTGACTCGCAAGCCTGTCGACGGAGCGCCAGAACGACGCTCCGCGGCGAAAGGTGCCGTCGCTCCAGCAGCGGGTTCACGGACCGGCCAACATGAGGGCACGGGACCCGAGAGATGCGACGGACACTTCGGTAATAACGCAAAAGACCTGAGGCACAAAAGCTTTTTTTGGCCGCATCCAATTTTTTTCACGGAGCTGTCGATGTTGCCGCCCGACCCGGCAACCTCGCCCCGAGACCGTGGTCAATACCTATCGACTCCATCGGCAAGGCCCACTGGAGCCGAGCGGCGGAGACTTCTAGAATGGCGCCTCGCCCAGAGGAGCCAAGCCGATGCTGATGGTGATTTCCCCCGCCAAGACGCTGGACTACAGCACACCGCCCAGCACGTCCCGCCATACCCTGCCGCAATACCTGGAGCACTCCCGCGAACTGATCGACGGACTTCGCCAGCTTGCCCCGGCAGAGGTCGCCGCGCTCATGGGGGTGTCCGACAAGATCGCCACCCTCAATGTCGCCCGCTTCGGCAGCTGGACCCCGGATTTCACGCCGGAGAATGCCAAGCAGGCGCTGCTGGCGTTCAAGGGTGACGTCTACACTGGGCTCGCCGCCGAGGATTTCCAGGAAGACGACTTCGATTTCGCCCAGCGCCACCTACGCATGCTGTCCGGTCTTTACGGCCTGCTGCGCCCGCTGGACCTGATGCAGCCCTATCGCCTGGAAATGGGCACCAAGTTCGCCAATCCGCGCGGCAAGGATCTCTATGCCTTCTGGAGCGAGCGTATCAGCGACTGGCTCAAGGCGGATCTCGCGGCCCAGGGGGACGACGTCCTGCTGAATCTGGCCTCGAACGAATATTTCAGCGCGGTGCGCCGGGCGCGCCTGCAGGCCCGCGTCGTGGATGTGGAATTTCGCGATCTCAAGAATGGCGACTACAAGATCATCAGTTTCTACGCCAAGAAGGCGCGCGGCCTGATGGCGCGGCACGTGATCAAGCAGCGCGTCTCCACGGTGGACGAGTTGCGCGAGTTCGGTGACCAGGGCTATCGCTACTCGACCGAGCGCTCCTCGGCCGACACGCTGGTGTTCCTGCGCGATACACCGCCGGATTAGCCGGGCGAATCGACGGATGGCACAATTGCCCGCATGCTGGGCCACCGAACTGGCTAGAGGGTCACATTCGACGCCTGCCATCCGTGAAAGACTGTCATCTCCCTCCAATAAAAAAGGTTTCAGCCCCGTAGCGGAGATGCTTCAGGCAAGAAAAGTTGCCAGACGTCTCAAAATCGCTGCCTTTCCGGAAAAAGGAAATTTTGCTGAGAACCACTTTCGTTTGATTCTGTCTTTGTCTGGTCCTTGCCCTAGGCCATGATGGCCAATGGCAATCAGTCCGCACGTTCAATTTGTACCGGTCGACGCTTCGGCCGGTTGATCTTTTCGAAGCATGGACGCTTCGTCCCGACCTCAGGGACAGCGGCCACAAATCAGCAGACGCTGAAGGAGTAACGCCCATGATTCCCGTCATCCTGTCCGGTGGTAGCGGCTCGCGACTCTGGCCCCTCTCGCGCAAGCTCTACCCCAAGCAGTTCCTGGCCCTGACCAGCGAACAGACCATGTTCCAGGAGACCATCAATCGCCTGGGCTGCGAGGGCAGCATCGATTGCCCCATCATCGTCTGCAACGCCGAACACCGCTACTTGGTGGAAGAGCAGCTCAAGGCCGTCGAGTGCAAGCCGCAGGCGCTGATCATGGAGCCCTTCGGTCGCAACACCGCGCCGGCCGTGGCCATCGCCGCCATGCAACTGGTCGCTGACGGCAAGGACGACCTGATGCTGGTGCTGCCCGCCGATCACGTGATCGAGGACGAAGCCCAGTTCAAGGCCGCCCTGCAACAGGCCGCCGCCGCCGCCGAGCGTGGCGAGATGGTGCTGTTCGGCATTCCGGCCACCGCGCCCGAGACCGGCTACGGCTACATCAAGACCGGTTCCAACGATGGCCTGCCCCAAGGCGTGTCCCACGTCGAGCGCTTCGTCGAGAAGCCCGACGCCGTCACCGCCACCGAATACGTGGCTTCCGGCGACTACTGCTGGAACAGCGGTATCTTCCTGTTCCGCGCCAGCCGTTTCCTGGAAGAACTGAAGAAGCACGACACCGACATCTATGACACCTGCCTGCTGGCGCTGGAGCGCAGCAGCATCGACGGCATCAACATCAGCATCGATGCCGCCACCTTCGCCGTCTGCCCGGACAACTCCATCGACTACGCCGTGATGGAAAAGACCACCCGTGCCTGCGTGGTACCCATGAGCGCCGGCTGGAACGATGTCGGCTCCTGGTCCGCGCTGTGGGACGTCCATGCCAAGGATAGCAACGGCAACGTCCTCAAGGGCGACGTCGTGCTGCATGACAGCCGTAATTGCCTGGTGCACGGCAACGGCAAGCTGGTGACCCTGGTCGGTCTGGACGACGTGGTCGTGGTGGAAACCAAGGACGCCGTCATGATCGCCCACAAGGACAAGGTCCAGGACGTCAAGAAGCTGGTCAACACCCTCGAGAAGCAGAATCGCAACGAGGTCAAGGCGCACCAGGAAGTCTTCCGTCCCTGGGGTTCCTACGACTCCATCGACATGGGCCAGCGCTTCCAGGTCAAGCGCATCACCGTCAAGCCGGGCGCTCAGCTGTCGCTGCAGATGCACCACCACCGTGCCGAGCACTGGATCGTGGTCTCCGGTACCGCCGAGGTCACCTGTGACGACAAGGTCTTCCTGCTGACCGAAAACCAGTCCACCTACCTGCCGATGACCTCCGTGCACCGCCTGGCCAACCCCGGCAAGGTACCGCTGGAGCTGATCGAAGTGCAGTCCGGTGGCTACCTGGGCGAAGACGACATCGTCCGCTTCGAAGACATCTACGGCCGCGTCGACACCCAGGCCCTGGAAGTCGCCAAGGCAGGCAAGGCGCCCACGCGCTAAGCACTGCCAACAGGCACCAAACAGACACCGGCTCAGGCCGGTGTCTGTGTTTTCGGCAGCCGCTCGGCAAAACGGGTTAGGCTTGTCGTTTCCCCTTTTCGCCATCGGATCCGCCGCATGACCGCTCCCACCCTGCTCCGCCTCGCTCAACTGGACGAGGCGCTGGCCGCCTACGACGGCTTCATCCTCGACCTCTGGGGCGTTCTGATCGACGGCTACGAGACCTTTCCCGGTGCCCGCGCCTGGCTGGAGCGTCGCGCCGCCGAGGGCAAGCCGGTGTGGTTCCTCAGCAATGCCTCCCGCGATGCAGACGGCATGGTCGAAGAGCTGGGCAAGCTGGGCGTGTCGCGCGACCTCTTCGCCGGCATCACCACCTCGGGCCAGTTGGCCATCGACGCCTTTCAGCAGGATCCGCAATTTCGCGAAGGCGGCATCTACCTGTCCGGCCCTGGCACCGGCCAGGTCGGCTGGCCCGCGGAGATCCGCGAGCGCTTCGTCGAGGATATCGACCAGGCCGCCATCATCCTCGGCGTCGGCAGCTTTCCGGAAGACGAGCTGGAGACCCGCTTCGCGCCCTTGGCGACTGCCCTGGACAAGCCTTTTCTCTGCGCCAACCCGGATCGTAACGTGGTGTCCGGGGGTCTACCCTTCTATGCGGCCGGCAAGCTGGCCGATCGTTTCGCCGCCCTGGGTGGCACGGTCACCTGGTATGGCAAGCCCGATCCCTATGCCTTCCATTGCGCGGCAGGGGCGCTGGCCGAACGGGGTGCCAGGCACCTGCTGTTCGTCGGCGACTCCCTGGTGACCGATGTGCCCGGTGCAGTGGCGGCAGGTATCGACTGCCTCTGGCTGGCCACCACCGGCATCCATCGCGAGGCACTCGGGCTGGGCTTCAACCAGGAGCCGACCCGCGAGGGTCTCGAGCCGCTGCTCAGGCAACATCCCGAGCGTCCGCGCTTCGCCGCGGCCGGTCTGGCCTAATCCTTTTCCGTACGCCGAGGTATCGATGAGCAAGAAGCACGTAATGGTCTTCAACCGCCTGCCCGAAGAACTGGTGGAGCGTCTGCGCCAGCACTTCACGGTCGAGGTGATCCCCTTCAGTGCCAACATCGACCTCTTTGCCGCCTCCGCGGCCAAGGCCCAAGGCCTGATCGGCGCCAGTCGCAAGCTCGGCGAGCAGGAACTGGAGATGGCCACCACCCTGGAAGCCATCGCCAGCGTTTCGGTCGGCTACGACAGCTATGACGTGGACTACCTGACCAAGCGCGGCATCCTGCTCACCAACACCCCTGACGTATTGACCGACACCACCGCCGACCTGGGCTTCACCCTGCTGATGAGCGCCGCCCGACGAGTGCCGGAGCTGGACGCCTTCGTCAAGGCCGGCCTCTGGCGCAAGGGCATCGGCGAAGAGCATTTCGGCACCGACATCCATGGCCGCACCCTGGGCATCGTCGGGGCCGGTCGCATCGGCGCCGCCATTGCCAAGCGTGGCCATTTCGGCTTCGACATGCCGATCCTCTACACCGCCAACAGCGCCAAGCCCGAGCTGGAAGAGCAGATGGGTGCCCAGCGCCGCGAGCTGGACGAGCTGCTCAGCGAAGCCGACTTCGTCTGCCTGGTGGTGCCCCTGTCGGCGGCCACCGAAGGACTCATAGGGGCACGCGAGTTGGGCCTGATGAAGTCCAGCGCCATCCTGATCAACCTGGCGCGCGGCCCGGTCATCGACGAGGCGGCGCTGATCGAGGCGCTGCGCAGTGGCCAGATCCGTGGCGCGGGCCTGGACGTCTATACCCGCGAACCGCTGGAGGCCTCGCCGCTGTTCGAGCTGCCCAATGTGGTGACCCTGCCGCACATCGGCTCGGCCACCCACGAGACCCGCTACGCCATGGCCGAACGCGCGGTAGACAACCTGATCGCTGCCCTCGAAGGCAAGCAGCCGACCGATCTGGTCAATCCGGCGGCCCTGGACCGCCGCTAGGCGCTGATCGCCCACCGCCAGCCCAGGCGGCGTGCCGTCCGGCCGCTTAAAGGCTATACTGCCGCGCCGCTCTCGGGTCGGCCGCCCTGGCCGGGTGGGCCTCTCTCAGTGTGTCAGGCCACCCCTCCGATCGGGCCCCTTCGCGGCCCGGTTCGTGCGACCCGAATTGCGCGCCCGTCTCGCCACCGCCCGTGGTCGAGACGCAAGAAACCGCCAAGAGGAGCGCGTACATGACCGTGATCAAGCAGGATGACCTGATCCAGAGCGTTGCCGACGCCCTGCAGTTCATCTCCTATTACCACCCCGTCGACTTCATCCAGGCCATGCACGAGGCCTATCTGCGCGAAGAATCCGCCGCCGCGCGCGACTCCATCGCCCAGATCCTGATCAACTCGCGGATGTGCGCCACCGGCCACCGGCCGATCTGCCAGGACACCGGCATCGTCACCGTCTTCGCCAAGGTCGGCATGGACGTGCGCTGGGACGGCGCCACCCTGAGCCTGGACGAGATGATCAACGAGGGCGTCCGTCGCGCCTACAACCTGCCGGAAAACGTCCTGCGCGCCTCGATCCTGGCCGACCCGGCCGGTGCCCGCAAGAACACCAAGGACAACACCCCGGCGGTGATCCACTACCAGATCGTGCCCGGCAACACCGTGGAGATCGACGTCGCGGCCAAGGGCGGCGGCTCCGAGAACAAGTCGAAGATGGCCATGCTCAACCCGTCCGACTCCATCGTCGACTGGGTGCTCAAGACCGTGCCGACCATGGGCGCCGGCTGGTGCCCGCCGGGCATGCTGGGCATCGGCATCGGCGGCACCGCCGAGAAGGCCGCGGTGCTGGCCAAGGAATCGCTGATGGACGAGATCGACATCCATGAGCTCAAGGCCCGCGGCCCGCAGAATCGCCTGGAAGAGTTGCGCCTGGAGATCTTCGACAAGGTCAACCAGCTGGGCATCGGCGCCCAGGGCCTGGGCGGCCTGACCACGGTGCTGGACGTCAAGATCAAGGATTACCCGACCCATGCCGCCTCCCTGCCGGTGTGCATGATCCCCAACTGCGCCGCCACCCGTCACGCCCACTTCGTGCTCGACGGCTCCGGCCCCGCCAGCCTGGAAGCCCCGCCGCTGGACGCCTATCCGGAAATCGTCTGGGAAGCCGGTCCGAGTGCCCGTCGCGTCGACCTCGACACCCTGACCCCGGAAGAGGTGCAGAGCTGGCAGCCCGGCGAGACCGTGCTGCTCAACGGCAAGATGCTCACCGGACGCGATGCCGCCCACAAGCGCATGGTCGACATGCTCAACAAGGGCGAGCCCCTGCCGGTGGACCTCAAGGGCCGCTTCATCTACTACGTCGGTCCAGTCGATCCGGTGGGCGACGAGGTGGTCGGCCCGGCCGGTCCTACCACGGCGACCCGCATGGACAAGTTCACCCGCCAGATCCTCGACCAGACCGGCCTGCTGGGCATGATCGGCAAGTCCGAGCGCGGTCCCATCGCCATTGAGGCGATCAAGGACCACAAGGCGGTGTACCTGATGGCCGTCGGCGGCGCCGCCTACCTGGTGGCACAGGCCATCAAGGGCGCCCAGGTGCTGGCCTTCCCGGAACTGGGGATGGAAGCCATCTATGAGTTCGAGGTGAAGGACATGCCGGTGACTGTGGCCGTGGACACCCGTGGCGAGTCGGTGCACATCACGGGTCCGCAGGTGTGGCAGAAGAAGATCGCCGACAGCCTGGCCGTCGAGATCTAGGTTCCGTCCCACGAAAAAGCCCAGCCCAGTGCTGGGCTTTTTTCATTCAGCGCCTGGGTTCCAGCACTTGCCACTGCTCCGGCCAGTCGCGACGGATGAACACCTGGCCATGGGTCCGCACCCGCTGCACCTCGTCCAGATCGAGGTCGGCATAGAGCCATTGGCTGACGTCTGGACAGAGTTCTGCGCTCTGGGCGATCACGCCGTCCGCAGGCATGCCACGATCCGGCGGGACGAAGAGGCCGGCCCGACCGACATTTTCGTCCAATGCCGGCGACCAGGGCGCCAAACCCACCGTCGGCGACTGCAAGACGGCGACCTGGTTCTCCAGCGCCCGGGCCTGGGCACCGATCCGCACCCGATGGAACCCGGCGACGGTATCGGTGCAACTCGGTACCAGGATCAGGTCCGCGCCCGCTTCGGCTAGGTGGCGGGCCAGCAGCGGGAATTCGCTGTCGTAGCAGATCAGGATGCCAAGACGCCCGAGGGCCGTATCGAATACTCGCAAGCCTTCGCGGCCGCTGGAGATGTTCCACTCTTCCCGCTCGAAGCGGGTCATCATCAGCTTGTCCTGATGGCCCAGGCAGCCCTCGGGACCGAACAGCCAGGCGCGATTGCGGTATTGGCCGTCGCTATCGAGGACGGGAAGCGAACCGGGCAACAGGTACAGCCGCAGCCGGCGCGCCAGGCTTTCACAGAGGTCGCGCCAAGCCGGAATCAGTGGCTGGATGCCGGCAATGGAGCCCTGCAGGTCGCTGCGCTCGTCGGGAGGCAGCTGGCCGCTGAGCACCAGGCCGGCGTATTCGGGCAGCAGCAGGAGTTGGCTACCTCTGGCGGCTGCGACCTCGCAGAGTTCTGTGAGGTGCGCGGCATAGGCGTCCCAGGTCTCCAGCAATTCGATGGCGTATTGGCAGGCGGCCAGGCGGATCATGGCAACTCCTTGAGCCAGAAGGTCATGGGTTTGGGCGATTCGGCCATCTCGTCGAGATCCTGCCAGAAGTAGTGGGTCAGCAATTTCGGATGCTCGACGAAGCCCTCGCCATGCCAGAGGCCGTGCAGAGGTCGATAACCTACTGGACGGCGCGGATGGTCGTCCGGGCGCTGCACGGCGCAGAAGGCGCACCAGGTGAAGCGCCCCAGTTGCCGGGCCCGCGCCTCGCGCTCGGCAAAGAAGCGCCGGCCGAATCCCTGGCCCCGATAGGCCGGCAGCAAGAGGGATTCACCGAAGTAGTAGATCCGTTCCACCGGCCAGCCCTGAGCGCGGAAGGGCTGCTGGAACTCCGCGGTCTCGTCCGCCAGCGGCAAGGCGGTCGCGGCGCCCACCACCCGCCCGGCATCGCGAACCAACACGCAAAGGCTGTCCGGCGCCTCCGCATAGGTCTGCAGATAGCGGGACTCGTAGTCCAGAGTGCCGTCGTAGAGATAGGGAAACTCGCGAAAGACCGCGATGCGCAATTCGGCAAGTTCGGGAATCAGCGGGGTGATGGCAGCGCCGTGGAGGAGTTGGATGTCCATGGACTCTTCTGGTTAAGCAGGAGACGTGAATGGCTATGTCGGCCTCGTAGCGGCACCCTACCATGTGCGGGCAAGGCCATTTTTTCGTCCACGACAGGAACCGCCATGACCACGACCGACCTCATCGACGCCTATTACGCCGCCTTCAATGCCGGCGACATGGACATCTTTCTGGAGTTGCTCACCGAGGATGTGGTCCACGACATCAACCAGGGCGAGCGTCAGGTGGGCAAGGCCGCCTTCGCGGCCTTCATGGCGCACATGAATCGCTGCTATCGCGAGCGCCTGACCGACCTGGTCGTCATGGCCGAACCCAGCGGGCGCCGCGCCGCCGCCGAATTCGTCATCCATGGCGAGTACCTGGCCAGCGACGAAGGCCTGCCGCCGGCCAGCGGCCAGACCTATCGCCTGCCGGTGGGGGCCTTCTTCGAGATCCGCGACGGCAAGGTGGCGCGGGTGACCAACTACTACAACCTCAACGACTGGATCGCCCAGGTCGGCGGCTGACGTCCGTCAGTTGACGGGAGCGCCGTCCCGTCGGCAGGGGTCGCATGGAAACCACCCCTGACCCAGGAGTTTCCATGCCCACCCTTCCCAGCGATTCCGTCTGCAGCCTGGCCCCCGTCTTCGCCATCCAGCCCGATCAGGTCGAGGCCTTCAAGCGCCTGGGCGAGGCCATGCTGCAGCGCACCCAGAGCGAACCCGGCTGCCTCTACTACGGTTTCTGCTACGACGGCGCCACGGCGCGTTGCCGCGAGGGCTACCGCGATGCCCAGGCGCTGCTGGCCCACCTGGACAACGTCGGCGATCTGCTGGAACAGGCCCAGGCCATCGCCACCCTGGAGCGCTTCGAGGTATTCGGCGCGGCCGATCAGCTGGAGCAGCTACGCGAGCCGCTGGCGGCGCTGAACGCCCGCTTCTTCGTCATGGCCGCAGGCTTCCGCCGCTAGCCTGGGGTGGCTTCTGCGGCGGCGCCAGACGCGGCAGCAGCACCTTGAGAATGCGCTTGCGGGTCGGCACCACCAGCCGCTCCTGGAACAGCACGCAAAGCACCACCACCGCCAGCAGGAACAGCCAATACCATTCGATGGAATTGGTATAGGCCCCGGCGGCGGCGATGCAGACCTCGCGATTACCGCTGAGACAGGCTTTAAGATCACCGCCGATCAGCTGCTCCAGGGTCATGTAGATGCCCGACAGGGGCACGTGCAGGGCGAACATCGACAGCGAGGCCGCGCCCAGCCGCGGCGACCAGTGGCGGATGCGCTCACTGGCCGGCTCCTGAGCCAGCGCGGCCAGGTAGACCAGGATCAGTTGCGACGGCAGGAACAGGCCGTTATGGAACAGGAAGTACCAGAACTTGGGCCCATGGGTGAACAGTGCCGTACCCAGGGCGAAGCTCAGGACCAGGTAGCTCGCCAAGAGCACCCGCTGCCGCTCCGACGGTGCCCAGCCTCGCTCGTACTGGCGGCGAAAGATGGCATACAGCAGGATGCCGGCGAGAAACTCCGGCAAACGGAACAAGGGCACCCGCTGCAGGAGGCCGGTGAAAGGCATGCCGTAGTTCTGGTTGGCGATCACCAGCAGCGGCGGGATCAGATAGAGCGCCCAGACCAGCAGCAACAGCTGCCAGGGACGTTCGCTGGTCATCAGCCGCGGTGCCAGCTTGGGAAAGGTCAGATAGAAGAAGAACAGCGCCGAGATCGACCAGAGCGGCGCATTGAAGGTGAGATAGTAGGGATTCCAGGCCTGCAGCATGAACAGTTGCAGCACGGCGTTGAAGGCCAGTTCCACGTTGGTCATGAAGTGCTGGAACAGCTCGGGGTTGGTCCGTGCCAGGGGCTCGTTGGTGTCGAACACCACGAAGCGGATGCTGGCCGTGGCTGCACCCGGCGGTATGCCGAGGCTGCCGATCCAGGTCACCACCGCCATCGCCAGCAGCAGCGCGAAGATATGGATCGGATAGAGGTTGGCGAACCTCTTGACCCAGAAGCTGCGCGCCGGCTCGCGCAGGCTGCCACGGCCGCAATAGACATGGGCGAGCAGAAAGCCGGAGAGCACGAAGAAGGTGCTAGTGGCGAAGAAGCCCATGCTGGTGATCTCGTCCAGCAGGGGGATGGTCTTGCGCTCGGGATAGAAATGGATGGTGTGGTAGACGACCACATAGAAACCCATCAGGAACCTGAGCCACTCCAGACCGATGAAGCGGTGTTTATCTAAAGTCTGCACTAAGGCGTTACTCGTCTGGCCTCGTCCGCGGGACGATGGGTCCGGCCTACTGCACCGGATCGGTTATGTTACCCGCACCTGACCACCGGGGCTGCTAACCGCGCCCCAGTACACCGATCACCAGGCGATCCAGCGAACCCCACAGCCACTCGCGCGCCCGTCGCCACCAGGGACGGCTGCGCCAGAATTCCAGGGTGATCTCGCGGCTCTGGGCGAAATCCTTGACGAAGCTGGCCGCCACCGCCTGGCTCAGACCGCGATCCACCGCCTCGACATTGGCCTCCAGGTTGAATCTCAGATTCCAGTGATCGAAATTGCAGGAGCCGACGCTGACCCAGTGGTCCACCAGCACCATCTTGGCGTGGATGAACCTGGGCTGGTATTCGTAAATGCGCACGCCCGCGCGCAACAGGCTGCGGTAGTAGCGCTGCCCGGCGAAGCGCACCGGTGGATTGTCGGTATGGCGACCGGTGAGCAACAGGCGCACGTCGACGCCACGCCGCGCCGCGCGCCGCAAGGCCCAGCGCACGCGCCAGGTCGGCAGAAAGTAGGGAGTGGCGAACCAGATGCGCTCCTGGCCACCCACCAGAGCGCGGATCAGCGCTTGCAGGATGTCGCGGTGCTGGCGGGCATCGGCATAGGCGACCCGGCCCTGCCCTTCCTGGGCAACGGGCGGCAGCGGTGGACGCTCGCGTCCCCGCCGCGGTCGCGGCTTCCAAGCACGGCGGCGACGGACCGCTTCCCATTGCCGCTCGAACAGGGCCAGCCAGTCCGCCACCAGCGGACCCTGGATACGCACCATCACCTCGTGCCAGTTGCAGTCGCTCTTGGCTGGATCCCAGAAGTCATCGGTCGCGCCGCTGCCACCGACAAAGGCCTCTTCGCCGTCGATGACGAAGATCTTGCGATGATCGCGGTGCAGGTTGTGCAAGCCATGGCCGAAGCGCACGGGATTGAAGAGCCGCAGCTCGGCGCCCGCCTCTTCCAGCTGGCGGCGCAAACCGGCGTCCATCCGCAGGGTACCGAAGCCGTCGAACAGGCAGCGCACCACGACGCCCCGACGGGCCGCCTCGGTCAGCGCCACGAGCAGCTGCTCGGAGCAACTGCCGGCTTCCACCAGATAGAGTTCGACATCGATCTGGCGACTGGCGCCAGCGATGGATTCGAGCATGGCCGGAAAGAACCGACCGCCGTCCACCAGCAATTCGAACCTGTTGTTTTCCCGCCATGGAAAGACGGCGCCCCGCATGCTTCCTACTCCGTGCCTGTGGCCATTGCATAAGAAGGCGCGGACGAAGGTTCGTTCAGTGGCGGTCGTGGTTTGGCTGGCGAGTGCCGGCCTGGGAAGTCTCGCCAGCCCTGGCACGCCGCCTGCCCGACGGCCTGCGCCGATGGACGGCGGCGCGCCTAGAGCGTCGGCTCGGGGCGCCGGGAGATCCAGTCCACCTGCTGCGGGAAGCGTCCGGTCAGCTCGGCGCTCAATGGCCGGGAAACCAGGAAGCCCTGCATGATCTCGCAGCCATGCTCAAGCAGCCAATCGCGCTGTTCCAGAGTCTCCACCCCTTCGGCGATGACCTCCAGATCCAGGTTGCGGCCCAGTTCGAGGATGGTGCTGACGATGGCGGCATCGCGCGAGGAATCCAGCATGTTGGCAATGAACAGCTGATCGATCTTGAGGGTATCCAGTTCGAAGTGACGCAGATAGGCCAGCGAAGAATAGCCGGTGCCGAAGTCGTCCACCGCGATACGCACGCCCAGCGCCCGCAGTTGTGACAGCTGCGCCCGGGTGTAGTCGATGTCGTGCATCAGCGCCGATTCGGTCACCTCGATTTCCAGCTGCTCGGGCCGCAGCTGGTGGGTCTCGATGATCTGGCGCAGACTCTCCGTCAGTTGCGGCATGCCGAATTGCACCGGGCTGAGGTTGATGCTCAGCAGCAGTTCGTCGCCATAGATCTCCTGCAGGGACTGCAGCTTGGTCGCGCCTTCGCGGAAGATCCAGTCACCGATGCGGTTGATCAGCCGGGTCTCTTCCAGCAGCGGGATGAAGACACTGGGCGAGACCTTGCCGGCCACCGTGTGCTCCCAGCGCAGCAACGCCTCGAAGCCACGCAGGCGACCGTCGCGCAGATAGACCTGCGGCTGGTAGGCGAGCACGAAATCCTTGTTGTCGATGGCATTGCGCACGCTTTCTTCGAGCATCAGCCGGGAACGGGCACGGCCATTCATTTCCGGCGAGAAGAAACGGTATTGCTGACGACCGCCACGCTTGGCCTCGTACATGGCGATGTCGGCCGAGCGCAACAGGCCGTCCACGGTGTGGCCGCAGTCGGGATAGCTGGCGATGCCGATGCTGGCGCCCAGGCTGACCTCCATGCCGTCGATGCGATGCACCGTGGCCAGCAACTCCAGCAGCTTCTCGGCGACCCGGGCGGCATCCTCGGGATGCTCCAGGGAATCGAGCAGTGCAGTGAATTCGTCACCGCCCATGCGCGCCAGGATGTCATAGGGCCGCATGCAACTCTTGAGCTGCTCGGCGACGATGCACAGCACCCGGTCACCCGCTTCGTGGCCGAGGGAATCGTTGATGCGCTTGAAGCCATCGAGATCGATGTAGAGCACGGCCATGCGCTTGCCGTTGCGACCGCTGCGCGCCAGCGCCGCTTCCAGCGTCTGGTTGAAGCCGCGGCGATTGAGCAGGCCGGTCAGGGCATCGGTGACGGCCTGGGATTCCAGTTGGTCCTGCAACTCGCGCATGCGCGACATGTCCAGGGCGATGATGACCATGGCCCGCTGCATACGTGGCAGCGGCGCGCAGGACAGCGCCACCGGCAGGCTGTCGCCGCGGTTGGTACGCAGGCGCGCGTCGTGCAGGCGATAGGTCTCGCGGCGGTCGTAGTGCTCCATGAAGGGCGAGGTCTGCCAGTCGTCGAGACCGCTGCCGCCTTCGAGGAAGTCGAGAAAATTGGCGTGTACCAGGTCGCTGACGCTGCATCTCAACATGCGAGCGATGGCGGCGTTGGCGAAGGTCACCCGACCCTGCTCGTTGACGGTGAGGATGCCCTCGGCGGCGTTGTCGAGCAGCGAGTCGCTGAACGACTTGGCTAGCTCCAGCTGCTGGGTGGCCTGCAGCAACTCGCGGCGATTGCGCTCGTGATCGAGCAGCGAGCGCACCTTGTGCCTGAGGATGTTGGGATCGACGGGCTTGAGCAGGTAGTCCACCGCACCGGTGGCATAGCCACGCAGCACCGATTCGTAGGAGTGGGCTTCAGCGGAGACGAAGATGATCGGCGTGAAGCGGGTGCGCAGGTTGCTGCGCATGATGCGCGCCACCTCGAAGCCGTCCATGATCGGCATCTGGACGTCGAGCAGGACCAGGTCCACGGTTTCGTCCAGCAGGTATTGCAGGGCGCGCTCACCCGAGGCGGCGGTGATCACCCGCCAGTTCCCGACCTCCAGCACGGCCTGCATGGCGAACAGGTTCTCCTGACGATCGTCGACCACCAGCAACACCGGGCCTTGTTCTGTCTGCGGCAACGGGCACTCCATCAAGCCTCTTCTCCCCGCGGCGTCTGCCGCCGTGCAGCAGCCATGCGCGGCTGGCTACCCCTTCCCTTCGTGTCCGTTATGCGATGTGTCGCTCCAACCCTACTAGCGTAGCAGCCGGACAGGCACCTGCCGCCTGCAATTTGCCAGGAGGGGGCCTTCGCGACGTCTATCAGAGCGCAAAATGAAAAAGCAGTTTCCGCAACCCTTCACCAAGGTGCGGAAACTGCGGGTCGCGGGCGACGAGCGGTTGTTACTGCGCGGGGGTGCCAGTAGCACCGGGCAGGGGACGCAGATTGACCTCGACGCGGCGATTCTGCGCCCGACCATCGGCGGTGGCATTGCTGGCGATGGGCGCATCGGGACCGGCGCCACGGGTGCTGAGCCGCGCCGTGGGTACGCCCTGGGCGGTCAGGTAGCCGGCGACATTCTGGGCGCGGCGCTGGGACAACTCGACATTGTGGGCGCGGCTGCCGGTGCTGTCGGTGTAGCCGACGATTTCGATGCTGTTCTGATCGAACTGCTTGAAGGAATTGGCTAGGTCGTTCAGCGGCTTGTAGAAGCTGTTGGCGATATCGGCGGAATCGGTGGCGAAGGTGATGTTGCCCGGCATGATCAGCTTGATGTCATCGCCCTGACGCTGCACCTCGACACCGGTGTTTTCCATCTGCCGACGCAATTCGGCTTCCTGGCGATCGGCGTAGTAACCGTAGCCGGCAGCGGCTGCGCCCACCGCAGCGGCGCCGATCAGCGCGCCCTTGCCTCGGTGATTGTGATCGATGGCGGCACCGGCGACGGCACCGGCCAAGGCACCCAGGCCGCCGTACTTGGCGGTCTTGGAGGTACCACCGCTGACCTGACCCTGATTTTCGTAGGGATTGGGGGATGCGCATCCAGCCAGGGTGGCCAGGGCCAGGCTGGCGAGAAGGATACGGGTGGGCAGCGCCATGTCTTTACTCCTTGAAATCCATCGCGGCGGACAGGGCCGCTCCTGGCAATTCTAGCTATGTGATCTGAATCGCAACTGAACGAGGCGGTAGCCACGGACACTTATCGCGATAGTGAGCCTCTAAGCCCACGATAGCCAGAATTGAAGATAGATAGCTTGCATATCGATTTTTTGCGATCTAAGGTTCGATAGAACCCAATATGACGATACGACCGCAATGGACGAGATCCTCAAGGCCCTGGCTAATCCCCTGCGTTGTCAGATCCTGGGCTGGCTGCGTGATCCCCAGCAGTATTTTCCGCACCAGGAACACGACCTGGGGACGGGCGTCTGCGCCGGGCAGATCGAGGCACGCGCCGGCCTGTCGCAGTCCACGGTCTCGGCGCATCTGGCCGTATTGACCCGTGCCGGCCTGGTCACCACGCGGCGCATCGGCCAATGGGTGTTCTACCAACGCGACGAGGCCGCCATTCAGGCCTTTCTGCAACGTCTCGCTCGCGAACTCTAGTCTGCAAGGAATCCTGATGCCCGCTTCCCTCATCGTGCTGGCGCTGAGCGCTTTCGCCATCGGCACCACCGAATTCGTCATCATGGGGCTGCTGCCCAATGTCGCCGCCGATCTCGGCGTGTCCATCCCTAGCGCCGGCTGGCTGGTCACCGGCTATGCCCTGGGTGTGGCCGTCGGCGCGCCCTTCATGGCGCTGGCCACGGCCCACTGGCCGCGCAAGCGCGCCCTGCTCGCCCTGATGGGCATCTTCATCGTCGGCAACCTGCTCTGCGCGGTGGCCAGTGGCTACAACATGCTGATGCTGGCCCGGGTGGTCACGGCGCTCTGCCACGGTGCCTTCTTTGGCATTGGCGCCGTGGTGGCCGCGAGCCTGGTGCCGGAGAATCGCCGCGCCTCGGCGGTGGCCCTGATGTTCACCGGCCTGACCCTGGCCAATGTGCTGGGCGTGCCCTTGGGCACCGCCCTCGGCCAGGCCGCCGGCTGGCGTTCGACCTTCTGGGCGGTGGTGGCGATCGGCGTGGTCGCCCTGATCGGTCTCTGGCGGGTCCTACCCACCGATCGCAACCAGCCGCGCGCCGATCTGCGCCGGGAGTTGCTCGCCCTGCGCGGCCTGGGCTTCTGGTTGGCGCTGTCGATGACAGTGTTCTTCGCGGCCTCCATGTTCGCCCTCTTCACCTATGTCGCGCCGCTGCTGCAGGAGGTCACCGGCGTCTCGCCCCGTGGCGTCACCGGCACCCTGCTGTTGATCGGCCTGGGCCTGACCCTGGGCAACTTCATCGGCGGTCGGCTGGCCGACTGGCGCCTGGCCACCAGCCTGGTGGGCATCTTCGTCGCCCTGGCGCTGACCTCCGCCGCCCTGCGCTGGACCGGCCAGGCCTTCCTGCCCGCCGAGATCACCCTCTTCCTATGGGCCGCGGCCGCCTTCGCCGCCGTACCGGCCCTGCAGATCAACGTGGTCACCTTCGGCAAGGACGCGCCGAATCTGGTCTCGACCCTCAACATTGGCGCCTTCAACGTGGGCAACGCCCTCGGCGCCTGGGTCGGTGGCCTGGTGATCGATCACGGTCTGGGTCTTACCGCGGTACCCCTCGCCGCCAGCGGGCTCGCCCTGCTGGCCCTTATCGCCACCCTGCTGACCGCCAGCCAGGCCCGCAAGAGCGGCCTGGCGACCGCCAGCTAATCAAGAGAGCTAGCCATGACTCAGCTGTTCGAGCCGATCAAGATCGGCGCCCTGGAACTGCCCAACCGCGTCATCATGGCGCCCCTCACCCGCTGCCGCGCCGAACCGGGCCGGGTTCCGGGCGATCTGATGGTCGAGTACTACGTGCAACGCGCATCCGCCGGCCTGATCATCACCGAGGCTACCTCGGTAGATCCCATGGGCGTGGGTTATCCCGACACCCCCGGCATCTGGTCCGACGCCCAGGTGGCCGGCTGGCAACGGGTGACCACTGCCGTACACAAGGCCGGTGGCCGCATCGTGCTGCAACTCTGGCATGTGGGCCGCATCTCCGACCCCCGCTACCTCGACGGCGAACTGCCGGTGGCGCCGAGCGCCATCGCCGCCCAGGGCCACGTCAGCCTGCTGCGCCCCAAGCGTGACTATGTCACCCCGCGGGCACTGGAAACCGCCGAGATCCCCGGTATCGTCGCCGCCTATCGCCATGGCGCCGAGAACGCCAAGCGCGCCGGCTTCGATGGCGTCGAGGTCCATGGGGCCAACGGCTATCTGCTTGACCAGTTCCTGCAGAGCGACACCAACCAGCGCACCGACAACTATGGTGGCTCCATCGAGAATCGCGCTCGGCTGCTGCTGGAAGTGACCGATGCCTGCATCGACGTCTGGGGCGCCGATCGCGTCGGCGTACACCTGTCCACCCGTGGCGACATGCACACCATGGGCGACAGCGACCCCGCCGCCACCTTTGGCCATGTCGCCCGCGAACTGGGCCAGCGCCAGGTCGCCTTCATCTGCATTCGCGAAGCGGCCGGCAGCGACAGCCTGGGCCCGGACCTCAAGGCGGCCTTCGGCGGCGTCTACATCGCCAACGAGAAATTCGACAAGGCCAAGGCCAATGCCTGGCTGGACGAAGGCAAGGCCGATGCCGTGGCTTTCGGCGTGCCCTTCATCGCCAACCCGGACCTGCCGCAACGCCTGGAGCAGGATGCCGCGCTGAACGAGCCGCACCCGGATACCTTCTACAGCAAGGGGCCGGTAGGCTACATCGACTATCCGCGGCTGTAATCAGCCCCGTCGATAGGAAAAGCCCGCCGATTGGCGGGCTTTTTCATGGGGATTCAGGTTTATCGCGGCCATGGGCCGCTCCTACGGTAATGTCTGAACCTGTAGGAGCGACTGCATCGGCGGACCGTCATGGCAGTGATGCCCCTAACGTCCCGGCATCAACCGTAGGTTGGGCTGAGACGGTTTTATCGTCGAAGCCCAACAGTCATGGGCACGGCCCACCCATGTTGGGGTTCGCTGCGCTCAGCGCCAACCTACGTCAGGAGCCGTAGGTTGGGTTGAGACGGCTCCATCGTCGAAGCCCAACAGGCACGAGCACAGTGCCTCCCTGTTAGGCTTCGCTGCGCTCAGCGCCAACCTACGTCAGGAACCGTAGGTTGGGTTGAGACGGCTCCATCGTCGAAGCCCAACAGGCACGAGCACGGTGCACCCCTGTTGGGCTTCGCTGCGCTCAGCGCCAACCTACGTCAGGTACCGCAGGTTGGGTTGAGACGGTTTCATCGTCTAAGCCCCACAGTCACGAGCACGGACCATTCATGTTGGGCTTCGCTGCGCTCAGCGCCAACCTACGTCAGGAGTCGTAGGTTGGGTTGAGACGGCTCCATCATCGAAGCCCAACAGGCACGAGCACAGTGCCTACCTGTTGGGCTTCGCTGCGCTCAGCGCCAACCTACGCCGGTGTAGCCCAGAACGCGCGGATCGCCGCCACGCCCTGGGCGCCGGCCTGCCAGGCGCCGGTGAGGTCGGCATCGCCCAGCCCTCCCAGCAGATAGGCCGGCAGGTTGCAGTCGGCCAGCAGTTGCTGGGCCTTGACCCAGCCCAAGGTCGGGGCGCCGGGGTGGCTGGCGGTGGGCATCACCGGCGACAGAGTGACGAAATCCACCCCCATCTGCTGAGCCAGGGCCAGTTCTTCGGCGTCGTGGCAGGAGGCCGCCAGCAGGCGCTGTTCCGGAAAGGGTCGCCCATTGGGCGCATAGCGACGCAACTGCTCGGCGGTCAGGTGCCAGCCGGCCGCGGGGAAGTCGCCCAGCCACTCCAGCGGGCCCTTGAGCATCAGCTGGGCGCGGCCGGTGCAGAGCCCCTGGACGTCGCCGGCCAGGTCGCGGTACTGGGGATCGAAGTTGTCCGGCGTGCGCAGCTGGACCAGGCGGATGCCGCTGTCCAGCGCTCGATGCAGGCCGTTGAGCAACTCCGCGGTGGTCAGCTCGCCGGGGGTGATGAGATAGCGGTCTGGTAGCCGCGCCGCCTGGACGATGGGTCGGTTGGCTGCGGGAAAGTCATAGTCGAGCAGCGCGCGCGGGGCGACCCAGGTCAAGGGCTGGCCCTCGGCGCCGTGGGCCTTCCCGGTGAAGGCGTCCACCTGCCAGACGTCCAGCAGCACCGCCTGGTCGGGATAGTCGTGGCGGACCTGCAACAGCGGGCGGGCCGCAGTCACCCTGATGCCCAGCTCCTCGGCCAGCTCGCGTTCGAGCGCTACGGCCGGGGCCTCACCGGCCTCGACCTTGCCCCCCGGAAATTCCCAGAGTCCGCCCTGGTGCTTGTGCGCCGGACGCTGGGCGATAAGGATCTGCCCCTGGGGATCGCGAATCACCGCGGCAACCACATGCAGACGAGTCATGCGCTCTGCTCCTCCGTTTCAGCCTCCGCCAACCAGCGCTGGAAGGCCGGCCAGGCGTAGATGGTTTCGACATAGGCGGCCGCCTCGGCCGACAGCTCCACGCCGTAGCTGCGGAAGCGACTGGCGACCGGCGCATAGAAGGCATCGGCGATGGTCGGCGTGCCGAACAGATAAGGGCCCTGCTGGCAATAGCGCTCGCGGCATTCGCGCCACAGGCGCTGGATGCGCTGGATGTCTTCCACCGCCTCGGCGGTGGTCGACTTCAGCCGCTGGCGGCGACGCAGGTCCATGGGCAGCTCGCGGCGCAGGGCCAGGAAGCCACTGTGCATCTCGGCGCACAGCGCCCGGGCATGGGCGCGGGCCAGGGTGTCCGTCGGCCACAGCCCGGCATCGGGATAGGCCTCGGCGAGATACTCGACGATGGCCAGGGAATCCCAGATGGTGCCCTCGGCCAGTTTGAGCACCGGCACCTTGCCGGTCGGTGACTGGGCCTTGAGCAAGGCGCGGCTGTTGGGGGTATAGAGCGGAATCGCCACCTCTTCAAAGGCAGCGCCGCTGAGCTCCATGGCCAGCCAGGCGCGTAGCGACCAGGAGGAGAAGTTCTTGTTGCCGATCACGAGTTGCAACTGGGACATGCGGGGATTCCTCGAAACGATGCGGCCCGCGAGGACCGCCGCAGGCGCCCGTCGGTGCGGACGCCCAGGCGTCGGATAGCCGTCAGGTACGGTACTCGGCGTTTATCTTCACATAGTCGTGGGACAGGTCGGTGGTCCAGATGGTCTCGCTGTGGCTGCCGCGACCCAGCTCGATGCGGATCTCGATCTCGGCCTGGGCCATGACCCGCGCGCCCTGCTCTTCCGTATAGGTGGCCGCGCGACCGCCCTGCTGGCAGATCTGCACGCCGCCAAGGAAGACGTCGATCAGGCTGACGTCCAGCTGAGGCACGCCGGCCCGGCCAACGGCGGCGAGGATGCGGCCCCAGTTGGGATCGGAGGCGAACAGCGCGGTCTTGATCAGCGGCGAATGGGCCACGGCGTAGCCGACGTCCAGGCACTCCTGGGCATTGCCACCGCCATTGACCTGCACGGTGACGAACTTGGTGGCACCCTCGCCGTCACGCACGATGGCCTGGGCCAGTTCGGCGAACACTGCGAACACCGCCTCGCGCAGCTGCTCGAAGGCCGCACCGCTGGGCTGGGCGATTTCCGCCATGGCCGCCTGGCCGGTGGCAACCAGCATGCAGCAGTCGTTGGTGGAGGTGTCGCCATCGATGGTAATGCGGTTGAAGGAGCGATTGGTGGCATCGGCCAGCAGGTCCTGCAGCAGGCCCCGAGCGACCTTGGCGTCGGTGGCCACGTAGCCCAGCATGGTCGCCATGTTCGGCTTGATCATGCCGGCGCCCTTGCTGATACCGGTCACGGTAACGGTGGTGCCGTCCACCTGGAACTGGCGGCTGGCGCCCTTGGGCAGGGTGTCGGTGGTCATGATGCCGGTGGCGGCGGCGGCCCAGTTGTCTTCGGCCAGGTCGGCCAGGGCGGCCGGCAGCGCAGCTTCGATCTTTTCCACCGGCAACGGCTCGCCGATCACGCCGGTGGAGAACGGCAGCACCGCTTCCTCGCCGACGCTGGCCAGAGTCGCCAGGGTCTTGGTGGTGCGCTCGGCCGCGGCCAGGCCCGGCTGGCCGGTACCGGCATTGGCATTGCCGGTGTTGGTCAGCAGGTAGCGGACGGGGCCAGCGAAGCGCTGGCGGGCAATGATGACCGGCGCCGCGCAGAAGGCGTTCAGGGTAAAGACCCCGGCCACGCTGGAGCCTTCGGCACAGCGCATCACCACCACATCCTTGCGCCCGGGACGCTTGATGCCGGCAGAGGCGATACCGAGTTCGAAACCGGGAACCGGGTGCAGCGTGGAGAGCGGACCGAGACCGACAGCCATGGGAAAACTCCAGTGAAAGAAAAGGAAACGCCGCGAGCGGAAAACCGGTCGCGGCGTGGAAATCAGCCTTCCAGCGCCCGCCTCGCCCAGCCTGGGCAAGGGGCGCAGACAGCCTAGCGGGTGGAGTTTACAACCTGTCGGCGGCTATGCCGACCGGTTGCCGTCGCCGCGGCTGCCTGGGCAGGTCTCAGTCGAGCTTGCCGTGGCACTGCTTGTACTTCTTGCCGGAACCGCAGGGGCACGGCTCGTTGCGACCGATCTTCTGGTCGTTGCGCTGGGGCTGCAAGGGCACCACGGTGTCCTCGCCCTGCTCGTCCTCGAGCACCTCGGGGTCGACCAGCGAAGGCGCCTCGGCGTGCTGGAACTGCATACGCTCGGCCAGGGCTTCGGCCTCGCGGCGCATGCGCTCCTCTTCCTCGACCGGATCCTCGCGGCGCACCTGGACGTGGGACAGCACGCGGATGGTGTCGCGCTTGATGCTTTCCAGCAGCTCCTGGAACAGGGTGAAGGACTCGCGCTTGTATTCCTGCTTGGGGTTCTTCTGGGCGTAGCCGCGCAGATGGATACCGTGGCGCAGGTGGTCCATGGTGGTGAGGTGGTCCTTCCAGAGGTCGTCGACCACCCGCAGCAGCATCTGCTTCTCGAAGTTGCGCAGGGCCTCGCGACCGGCCATGTCTTCCTTTTCCAGGTAGGCGGCTTCGAGCTGCTCGAGGATCTTCACCCGCAGGGTGTCCTCGTACAGCTTGTCATCCTCGTCCAGCCACTGACCGATGGGCAGTTGCAGGCCGAAGACGCTGTAGATCTCCGCTTCCAAGCCGGGCACGTCCCACTGCTCGGGCAACGACTGCGGCGGGATGTGCTCGTTGATCACCTGGGTCAGGGTTTCCTCGCGGAAGCCCTTGATGGTGTCGCCGACGTCTTCGTTGGCCAGCAGGGTGTCGCGCATGTGATAGATCACCTTGCGCTGCTCGTTGGCTACGTCATCGTATTCCAGCAGCTGCTTGCGGATGTCGAAGTTGCGGCCTTCGACCTTGCGCTGGGCCTTTTCGATGGCGTTGGTGACCATGCGGTGCTCGATGGCCTCGCCGCCCTGCATGCCCAGAGCCTTCATGAAGTTCTTCACCCGGTCGGAGGCGAAGATGCGCATCAGGCTGTCTTCCAGCGACAGGTAGAAACGGCTGGAGCCCGGGTCGCCCTGGCGACCGGCACGGCCACGCAGCTGATTGTCGATCCGGCGGGATTCGTGGCGCTCGGAGGCGATCACGTGTAAGCCGCCGGCGTCGATGACCTGTTTATGACGCGCCTGCCAGGCGGCCTTGATCGCGGCGATCTGCTCCTCGGTGGGATTCTCCAAGGCCGCGACTTCGACTTCCCAATTGCCGCCGAGCAGGATGTCGGTACCGCGACCGGCCATGTTGGTGGCGATGGTCACGGCACCCGGACGACCGGCCTGGGCGATGATCTCGGCCTCCCGTTCGTGGTACTTGGCGTTGAGCACCTTGTGCTCGATGCCGGCCTGGGTCAGCAGCTGGTCGACGTACTCGGAGCTCTCGATGGAGGCGGTACCCACCAGCACCGGACGGCCTTCGGCCTGGCACTGCTTTACGTCCTCGATGATGGCCTGGTACTTCTCGGCCTGGGTCAGGTAGACCAGGTCGTTGAAGTCCTTACGGGCGACCTCGCGGTGGGTCGGGATCACCAGCACGTCGAGGTTGTAGATCTGGCGGAACTCGAAGGCCTCGGTGTCGGCGGTACCGGTCATGCCACCGAGCTTGTTGTAGAGGCGGAAGTAGTTCTGGAAGGTGGTCGAGGCCAGGGTCTGGCTCTCGGGCTGGATCGGCAGTCCTTCCTTGGCCTCGATGGCCTGGTGCAGGCCTTCGGAAAGACGGCGACCCGGCATGGTCCGGCCGGTGTGCTCGTCGATCAGCAGTACCTGGTCCTGCTGGACGATGTACTCGACGTTGCGATGGAACAGGGTATGGGCGCGCAGACCGGCGAACACGTGGGTCAAGAGGCCCAGGTTGTGCGCCGAATAGAGGCTCTCGCCCTCGGCCAGCAGCCCGACTTCGGTGAGCATCTCCTCGATGTACTGGTGACCCAGTTCGGTGATCTCCACCTGGCGGGTCTTTTCATCGATGGTGTAGTGGCCGACCTGGGTCGGATTGCCTTCCTCTTCCTCGATGTGCTGCTGCAGACGCGGGATCAGCAGGTTGATCTTCTGATAGAGCTCGGAGCTGTCTTCGGCCTGGCCGGAGATGATCAGCGGAGTCCGGGCTTCGTCGATGAGGATGGAGTCCACCTCGTCGACCACCGCGAAGTTCAGCTCGCGCTGGTACTTCTCGGCCATGCTGAAAGCCATGTTGTCGCGCAGATAGTCGAAGCCGAATTCGTTGTTGGTGCCGTAGGTGATGTCCGAGGCATAGGCGGCGCGTTTCTCTTCCGGCGGCTGGAACGGCAGGATGATGCCCACCGACAGGCCGAGGAATTCGTACAGCGGCCGCATCCAGTTGGCGTCGCGGCGGGCCAGGTAGTCGTTCACCGTGACCACGTGGACGCCCTTGCCGGACAGCGCGTTGAGATAGACCGGCAGGGTGCCCACCAGGGTCTTGCCCTCACCGGTACGCATCTCGGCGATCTTGCCTTCGTGCAGCGCGGCGCCGCCGATCAGCTGGACGTCGAAGTGACGCATGCCCATAACGCGCTTGCCCGCCTCGCGGACCACCGCGAAGGCTTCCGGCATCAGGGCATCGAGGGACTCGCCCTTGGCCACACGCTGCTTGAATTCCTCGGTCTTGGCGCGCAGTTGCTCGTCGCTCAGGGAGGCAATCTGGGATTCCAACGCATTGGTGGCCACCACGACCTTGCCTAGGCGTTTGACATCTCGTTCGTTCTTGCTTCCAAAGAATTTCTTCAACAAAGGCGCAAACATATCGACTGGAATTCTTCCGCTGGAATGAGGGGAGCGAAACGGGCGGCAAGGCCTCTGCAGAGCCTGGCCAGACGCCTGGGCGCGGGGGTTGAAACCCGCGGTGTCCCGCAATGGTAATCGGGCATTCTACTCGGAAATGCCGATGAGGAAAGAACGACGGGCCCCTGGCCGCCAGGACGCCAGAGCGATCTGTTACCATCGGCGTCCTCTCTTCGCCCATCGCGAGTCCTGCGCATGGCCTTTCGTCCGCTCAACGCCGTCGCTCCCGCTGCCCTGCTGCGCCAGGCCAAACCGCTCAAGGCGCTGTTTCGCGAGGCCGAGCGACTGGGTCGGCTGCAACAATTGTTGGAAGAGCAGCTGCAACCCGCCGCCCGCCCCCATTGTCGGGTGGCCAGCTGGCGCGAGGGCACGCTGCTGCTAGTGGTCAACGACGCCCACTGGGCGACGCGGCTGCGCTATCAACAGCGCCGTCTGCTCCGGCTGCTGCAACAGGCGCCGGAGTTCGTTGGCCTGACGCGTCTGCAGTTCAAGATGCAGCCGAGTCCTGGCGTCGCCACCCGCGCCCGGCCGGTGCGCCAGGTCAGCCAGGTGGGCGCCGACAGCCTGCGTGAAGTCGCGGCCGGGATCCGCGACCCCAAGCTCAAGGCCGCCTTGGAGCGGCTGGCCAGTCGCACCGGCCAGGTCGCGGACTAGGCCTCAGGCCTTGGCCACCGCCCGCTCGAAGGCGGCGCGGATGCGGTCTTCCGGCAGGTCCATGCCGATCAGCACCACACGACTTTCGCGCTCTTCGCCTGGGAGCCAGTCACGCTCCCAGTCGGCGGCATAGATCTGCTGCACGCCCTGGAACAGCAGGCGGCGGTCCTCGCCGGCGATATTCAGCAGACCCTTGTAGCGCAGTAGGTCACAGCCGAGGGTATCGAGCAGCATCTCCATCACGCTGCTGATCTTGGCCTGGTCGAAGGGCCGGGACTCGCGGATGGCGATGGACTGGATGCGCTCGGTAAGGCTGACCGCTTCCGACACCGGCCGCAGCGGGCGGAACAGCGTCGGTGGCGCCAGGTCTTCGTCGTGCAGGTTGAAGCCGCGGATGTCCAGCAACTCCGCCAGCTCGATGCGGCCGTGGTCGACATGGCGAATCGGCGCGCGACGATTGATGCGTTGCAGGCGATTCTCCAGCGCCTCGACGGCCGCCGGTTCGGCCAGGTCGAGCTTGGTCAGCAGCAGGCGATCGGCGAAACCGATCTGCGCCTGCAGCAGCGGATCGCTCAGCTGCTCGCTGGCGTGGACGGCGTCCACCAGGGTCAGCACCCCATCGAGCAGATAACGCTCGCGCAGGAGGTCGTCGGTAAAGAAGGTCTGGGCCACCGGACCGGGATCGGCCAGGCCCGTGCATTCCACAACCAGGCGCTCGAAGTCCAGCTCGCCGCTGTCCAGCCGCTCCAGCAGCACGGTCAGGGCATAGGCCAGGTCCTTGCTGCCGGTGCAGCAGACGCAGCCGTTGGCCACCTTCATCAGTTGCACGGCACCGGCGTCTTCGAGCAATTCGCCGTCGACGTCCAGGGCGCTGAATTCGTTTTCGATCACGGCGATCTTGAGACCATGCTCGGCTTGCAGGATGTGCTTGAGCAGGGTGGTCTTGCCGGCGCCGAGAAAGCCGGTCAGGACGGTGACGGGGATGGGTTCGTGCATGGAAACTCCAGACAGAAAGAGGCCGGGCTTGGAGCCCGGCCTTAGAACCTGCTCACGATCTCGCGAGCTAGAGACAAACAAGGCGAAAATGGCTGAGGAAGCGGAGTTTACGAGTGGTAAATGAGCATTCCGACCGGGCTGGCGACCCAGGGCATTTTCAACGCCGTTTGGCCGACGCGCAGCAGATCGTGAACAGGTTCTTAGGGTGATCCTGGGTCAGCAGCAGCGGATGGCGCCCGACTTGCCGCCACCGTAGCGCGCCTCCTGGCGCTCACGGAAGAAGGCTTCGTAGCTCATCACCGGCTGGTCCGGGTGCTTGCCGCGCATGTGCTCGACATAGGTGTCGTAGTCGGGCATGCCCACCAGCATCTTGGCGGCCTGCCCGAGGTATTTGCCCATGCGACCCAGGTCATTGAACATGAAGATTCTCCTTTAGGCGCCCGCTACCGGCTGGAAGGGGGTCTCGCGATCGGTCCGCTCGGGCTTGGCCAGTGCGGCGCGACCGACCTTGATGGAAAAGAACAGGATGCTCATCACCACCACCAGGAACAGCACCGACAGGGTGGCGTTGGTGTAGGCGTTGAAGACGATGTGCTGCATCTGTTCCATGCTCTTGGCCGGGGCGATCACCTGCCCCTGGGCCATGGCGGTGCTGTACTTCTTGGCCAGGGCCAGGAAGCCGACCGCCGGATTCGAATCGAACAGCTTGATCAGGCTGGCGGTGGTGGTGCAGATCAGCAGCCAGACGGCCGGCACCAGGGTGACCCAGACATAGCGCTGGCGCTTCATCTTGATCAGCACCACCGAGCCCAGCATCAGGGCGATACCGGCGAGCATCTGGTTGGAGATACCGAACAGCGGCCAGAGGGTGTTGATGCCACCCAGCGGATCGACCACGCCCTGATACAGCAGCCAGCCCCAGAGGGCGACGCAACCGGCGGTGCCGATGACGTTGGCGGTCCAGGAGTCGGTGCGCTTCAGCGCCGGTACGAAGCTGCCCAGCAGGTCCTGCAGCATGAAGCGTCCGGCGCGGGTGCCAGCGTCCACCGCGGTCAGGATGAACAGCGCCTCGAACAGGATGGCGAAGTGGTACCAGAAGGCCATGGTGTTCTCGCCCGGCAGCACGTTGTGCATGATCTGGGCGATGCCCACCGCCAGGGTCGGCGCACCACCGGCACGGGCCAGGATGGTGTGCTCGCCGATCTCGGTGGCGGTGGCCTGCAGCATCTCGGGCGTCACCACGAAGCCCCAGGTGCTGATCTTGGCGGCCACCGACACCACGTCGGCGCCGACCACGGCGGCCGGGCTGTTCATGGCGAAATAGACGCCCGGCTCGATCACCGAGGCGGCGACCATGGCCATGATGGCGACAAAGGACTCCATCAGCATGGCGCCGTAGCCGATGTAGCGGGCATGGGTTTCCTTGGCGATCAGCTTGGGCGTGGTGCCCGAGCTGATCAGGGCATGGAAGCCGGACACCGCGCCGCAGGCGATGGTGATGAACAGGAAGGGGAACAGGGTGCCCTTCCACACCGGACCGGTGCCGTCGACGAACTGGGTCAGGGCCGGCATCTTGAGCATCGGCATGGTCACCAGGATGCCGATGGCCAAGGCGATGATGGTGCCGATCTTGAGGAAGGTGGACAGGTAGTCACGCGGGGCCAGCACCAGCCAGACCGGCAGCACGGCGGCGACGAAGCCGTAGCCGATCAGCATCCAGGTGATCTGCACGCCGGTGAAGGTGAAGGCCGGACCCCAGACCGGATCGGCGGCGACCAGGCCACCGGCCCAGATGGAAGCCAGCAGCAGCACCACGCCGATCAGCGAGATCTCGCCGATGCGTCCGGGGCGGATGTATCTCATGTAGACGCCCATGAACATGGCGATCGGCAGGGTGGCGATCACCGTGAACATGCCCCACGGGCTCTCGGCCAGGGCCTTGACCACGATCAGCGCCAGCACCGCGAGGATGATGATCATGATCAGGAAGCAGCCGAACAGGGCGATGGTGCCAGGGATGCGTCCCATTTCCTCGCGCACCATGTCGCCCAGGGAGCGACCGTTGCGGCGGGTGGAGAGGAACAGGATCATGAAGTCCTGCACCGCGCCGGCGAAGACCACCCCGGCGATCAGCCAGAGGGTGCCGGGCAGATAGCCCATCTGGGCGGCGAGCACGGGACCGACCAGCGGACCGGCACCGGCGATGGCGGCGAAGTGATGGCCGAAGAGGATGTGCTTGTTGGTGGGGACGTAGTCCAGGCCGTCGTTGTTGAGCACGGCGGGCGTGGCCCGTCTGGCGTCGAGGCCCATCACCTTGGTGGCGATGAACAGGCTGTAGTAGCGGTAGGCAACGAGGTAGATCGCCACGGCGGCGACCACAATCCAGAGGGCGTTGATCGCTTCGCCTCGACTCAGCGCCACGGTACCCAGCGCGAAGGCGCCCAGTACGGCAACGGCGAACCAGGCTAGATGGCTGGCCATTCGGGTCATGCTTGTTCTCCTGCCGCGCATCTGTGACCGCGGCGATACTTGTTATTGTGAGAGCCCACAGCGGAGCCATATTACTATCGGCGGCTCGACGCGACAGCGAAATTCGCAGAACTACCCAAGGCCCGCTACGTAGTTCTACGTAGCGGGCAGTCCGGACAGGTGCCGATGCAACTCAAATACAAGATGGTCGCCCTCGGCCTCCTGCCGCTCCTGCTGGCGGTGGCAGCGGTCTGCCTGGTGGTGTTGGAACAGAGCCAGCGCCTGGGCGAGCAGCAGGCGCGCCTGCTCGAACACAGCATCCTCGGCAGCAAGAAGACCGAGTTGCGCAACTATGTGGAGATGGGCGTCAGTGCCATCCAGCCCCTGTATGGCAGCGGCCGCGACGACGACGAAACCCGGGCCAGGGTACTGGCGCTGCTGGCCAGTCTGAATTTCGGCAGCGACGGCTACTTCTTCGTCTACGACCAGCATGGCCGCAACCTCATGCATCCACGCCAGCCCGAATTGGTCGGGCGCGACCTCTGGCAACTGACCGACGGCAACGGCCTGCTGGTGATCCAGGCGCTGCTCAAGAGCGCCCGCGAAGGCGACGGCTTCCAGCGCTATGGCTGGCAGAAGCCTTCCAGTGGGCAGATGGCGGAAAAGCTGGCCTACGTGACCCAGCTAGAACGTTGGGGTTGGGTGCTGGGCACCGGCCTCTATCTGGATGACGTGGACGCCGCCCTCGCCCAGGTCCGCCACGACGTGGCCGCCGGCATCCGCACGACCCTGTTGGCCAGCGCCGGGGTGGCCCTGGTGGCGGTGCTGCTGGTATTCGCCGGCGGACTGACGCTCAACGTCAGCGAACATCGCCTGGCCGATCGCAAGCTCAAGCAGCTGACCCAGAGGCTCATCACCTCCCAGGAAGAGGAACGCTCCCGACTGTCACGGGAATTGCACGACGGCATCAGCCAGTTGCTGGTGTCCATCAAATTCCAGTTCGAGCTGGCCAGCCGCGAGCTCGGCGCGAGCAAGCCCAGCGCCGGCGAGACCCTGCGCGAAGGCACCCAGCGCCTGGCGGCGGCCATCGGCGAGATCCGTCGCATCTCCCACGACCTGCACCCTTCGCTGCTGGATACCCTCGGCCTGCCTGCCGCCCTGGGCCAGCTGGTGGAGGAGTTCCGCCAGCGCAGCGGCCTGAACGTGGACTATCGGCAGACCCTCGACGACAGTCCCGCCGGCGGCGACATGGACGTCGCCCTGTTCCGTATCGTCCAGGAGGCCCTGACCAACATCGAACGCCATGCCGCGGCCCAGCGGGTGGTCATCGACCTGCAGCGGCGCGGGCGCTGGATCTGCCTGACCGTGCACGATGATGGCCGCGGCTTCGATACCGGCCAGGTGGAGCGCCTCAGCGGCGGCATCGGCCTGCGTAACATCCGCGAGCGGGTGGAGCTGTTCGGCGGTCGTTGCGCCATCCAGTCCGGGCCCGGCGGCACGACCCTGGACGTGGTTCTGCTACGCTCGGACCTCCCGGCCGACGAGGAAAGCCCGACATGACGCCCATCCGCATCCTCCTGGTCGACGACCATGCCCTGGTCCGCGCCGGCGTGCGAGCGTTGCTGGGCACCATCGAGCGCTTCGCGGTGGTCGGCGAGGCCGGCAGCGGCGCGGAAGCCCTCGACCTGCTGGCGCGTCTCGATCCGGACATCCTGCTGGTGGACATCGGCCTCAAGGACATCAACGGCCTGGAGCTGACTGCCCTGATCGCCGAACGCGCACCCCGTGCCCGGGTGTTGATCCTGAGCATGTACGACAATCGCGAATACGTCAGTACCTCGCTGCGGGTGGGCGCAGCGGGCTATGTACTCAAGGATGCACCCTCGGAGGAAATCATCGCCGCGGTGGAAGCCCTGGCGGTCGGCGGACGCTTCTACAGCAGCGCCATCGCGGCCCGCCTGGGTGAAGGGGGGACCCACGAAGGGGAACTCACCCCCCGGGAACGCCAGGTGCTGCTGCTGATGGCCCAGGGCCTCAACAACAAGACCATGGCGCAGCAGCTGGGGCTTAGCGTGCGGACGGTGGAGACCCATCGCCTGAGCATCCGCCGCAAGCTGGACATCCAGAAGCCGGCCGATCTGGTCCGCCATGCGCGCGAGTACGGCTGGCGCCCCGAAGGTGCATCCAACGTCTGACCAGCAGGCCGCTGCTCGCGCCCAGGCGACCAATGAGCCCTCTCCTTCTGGCTCCGCCGGTCGCCGCCGGCTACCCTTCCAGAAGCAGTCGATACGAGACGGCCACGGTCGTCTACAGTGATCAGGAAACCTCAGGAAGACCTTCCATGAACGACACCAACGAGCGTCGCCGCTTTACCCGTTTCACCTTCGATGCCCCTGCGCAGTTGCACCAGGGTGAGCGCCAGTGGGCGGCGCCCGTGGACGACATCTCGCTCAAGGGCGTGCTGCTGGCCCGACCTGCCGATTGGTCGAATCAGTCACGCGCGGCCTATGAGTTACGCATCCGGCTCAATGACGAGACCCAGGTGACCATGGGCGTGGAGCTGGTACGGGAAACCCCGGAGCAACTGGCCTTTGCCTGTCGCCAGATCGACCTGGATTCCATCAGCCACCTGCGCCGGCTGGTGGAACTGAACCTCGGCGACGAGACCCTGCTGGAGCGCGAGTTGGCAGCGTTGGGTACACCCTGAGCGAGGCCTTGCCAAGGTGGGTTGAGCGAAAGCGAAGCCTAACGGTGCGCGAGTTCAACCCTGGTTGTTGGGCTTCGACGATGGAGCCGTCTCAGCCCAACCTACGGCATCGATAGCCTCATGGATTGGGTTTAGCGAAAGCGAAGCCCAACGGCGCTTAGAACTCCAGATGCAGACCCACCACCAGCCGGGCGTCGTGGGTGTCTTCGCCCTCTTCGCGCGCCATGGCGGCGGTGTTGCCGTGGGTCGCGTTCCAGGATACCCCGACATAGGGCGCCACCTCCGGGGTCACCTGATACCTCAGGCGCAGCCCGGCTTCGCTTTCGGCGAAGCCGGCGCCCTGGCCACGGGCCTCGTCGTTGCGACCGTAGAAATTGAGCTCGGTGTGGGGCTGCAGGATCAGCCGCTGGGTCAGGGCCCAGTCGTATTCGGCCTCCAGACGCAGGGCGGTCTGGTTGTTCTCGCCAAGGAAAGCGGTGATCTCGATGTCGAGATCCTCGGGATCGTGCTCCTGGATCCCCAGGGCGGCCCAGGTCTGCGGCGAGCCGGGTTTGAAATCCTGGCGAATGCCGGCCACGCTGCCCCAGCCCTTGGCCAGCGCGTGCCCCCAGAGGGCCTGCACCTCGGCCTGCTCGGTGTGGCCATTGGTGCGTTCGCCCTGGCTGCGGAAATCCAGCCGATTGGCGCCACCGCCAAGGGCCCAGCCTTCCAGATCCCAGTTGAAGACGCTGCCCTCGTCGGCGTGCTGCCATTCCAGCTGATCCACCTCCACGCTGGCCGGGGCGGAACTGCTGGGATCGGCGGCCTGCACCAGGGTGCTGATAGCAAAGCTGGCAAAGAGTACGGAAAGCGGGAGCAGACGAGACATGGCGGGTATCCAGGGTCATGGAAGCGCCTGATAGACCACCCTGCCCCACCGAGAGTTTTAAAAAATATTACAAAGGCCGCGCCAGGCTATTCGAACAGTGCATCCAGTGCCTGCTCCAATCGAGTCACGGCCACCACCTGCAGACCGGGCGGCGGATCCTTGGGCGCGTTGCCCTTGGGCACGATGGCGCGCTTGAAGCCGTGCTTGGCCGCTTCCTTGAGACGCTCCTGGCCACTGGGTACCGGACGGATTTCGCCGGACAGGCCGATCTCGCCGAACACCAGCAGATCGTGCGGCAGTGCGCGGTCCCTCAGGCTGGAGATCACCGCCGACATCAGCGCCAGGTCCACCGCCGTCTCCAGCACCTTGACCCCGCCGACCACGTTGATGAAGACGTCCTGGTCGTAGGTGGGGATGCTGCCGTGACGGTGCAGCACCGCCAGCAGCATGGCCAGGCGATTCTGGTCCAGGCCCACGGTGACCCGGCGCGGGTTGGCCAGGTGACTGGTGTCCACCAGCGCCTGCACCTCCACCAGCATGGGCCGCGAACCCTCCCAGGTCGCCATGACCACACTGCCCGCCACTGCCTCCTGGGCACGATTGAGAAAGATCGCCGAAGGGTTGGAAACCTCCTTGAGGCCTTTATCGGTCATGCCGAACACGCCCAGCTCGTTGACCGCGCCGAAGCGATTCTTCACCGCTCTGAGCATGCGCAGACGGCCGTCCGATTCGCCCTCGAAATAGAGCACGGTGTCGACCATGTGCTCCAGCACCCGTGGTCCGGCCAGGGCGCCTTCCTTGGTGACGTGGCCAACCAGAAAGATGGCGGTACCGGTCTGCTTGGCGAAACGTACCAGCAGGGCCGCGCTCTCGCGCACCTGGGCCACGCCACCTGGGGCGGATTGCAGTTGCTCGGTGAAGATGGTCTGGATGGAGTCGATCACCATGACCCGCGGCTTTTCCTGGCGGGCGGTGGCGACGATGGTCTCGATGCAGGTCTCGGTCATGACCTTGAGCTTGTCTTCCGGCAGACCCAGGCGCCGGGCGCGCATGGCCACCTGTTGCTGGGATTCCTCGCCGGTGACATAGAGCGCTGGCATGCGCGCGGCCAGATGACAGAGGGTCTGCAGCAGGATGGTGGACTTGCCGATGCCGGGATCACCGCCGATCAGCACCACGGAGCCGTCCACCAGGCCGCCACCCAGCACCCGGTCGAGTTCGGTGGAATCGGTGGTGAAGCGCGGGGTTTCCTCGACGCTGACCTCGGCCAGGGTCTTGATGGTCGCCTGCGCCCCGGCCCAGCCAGCGCGCCCGGAGGGTACGGCGGAGGTCTCGACGACGGTTTCCACCAGGGTGTTCCAGGCACCGCACTCGCCGCACTGACCCGCCCACTTGGGAAAGGTGGCGCCGCATTCGGTGCAGCCGTAGAGACGCTTGGCCTTGGCCATGGCGGAATTCTCCAGTCGAGAAAGGAAGGTTCCCAGCATATCACGACTGGATGCATAGACAGTAAAAGGCGCGATCCCGAGGGAGCGCGCCTCTCTCAAAAGCGGGCTTGAGCCTTAGTTACCCTCGCCACCCGGCTGACGCAGCATGGTCAGGGCCTGGTTGGCCTGGGCGATGCACTTCTTCTCATCGCCGGCCTTCTGGGCGGCCATGGCGTTCTTGCGGAAGTCGGCGATCTGCTGGGCCTGGGAGCTGCCCGGGCCGATCATGTTGGTCTTCATCTTGCTGGCGTCATCCAGCTTCTGCAACTGCACCGCGCACAGATCCTTGGCGAACACGGGGGCGGTGGCGAACATCATCAGGGCGATCAGGGCGGTACGCTTCATGGGGACATCCTCATTGGGGAGGGCCAGGTAGGCCGGATAAACCTCGCTCACCCCACGAAACTCGTCTGGGGTAACCCATTGACCGTCAGGCATCGTTGGTCGTTCAGCGTGCCATCATCGGCGTTTACCCTCGGGCCAGCTGCTCTGGGACTAGTGCTTGAGCGTCGAAATCATCGCCGCATCGCCACGCATCCAGACCGGCAACGCCTGTTGCCAACGCTCCTGTTCGAGCAGTTGCAGGTCGGCCAAAAGTCGGCTGTATTCGGCGAATTCCTGTTGGACGCGACGGCGTTGCGCGTCCACGGCCGCTTCGGTGATCCACAGGTGCCACTGCTGGTACATCGCCACTTCGTCGGTCATCGGCTCCTCTCCTGGGAGGCCATGATGGCAACGCCGGCGGCCCTTGCCAATCGCACTAAGGTGGGGCTCGACCCTGCAGATCGAGCCCGACACAGCTAGGACGGGTATTTCAGCTGCTGAGCGATTTTGTCCTTGAGCAGGACACGCTCACGACGCAGACGACCCAGCTCCTCGTCGCCGCTGGATTCTTCCACTTCTTCCAGATCGAGGATCTGCTGATCGAGCTTCGCGTAGTCTTCCAGCAGCTTGGCGAAGGCCGCATCGGTCTGGGGACGGCTGTCCAGCTGCTCGGCGTATTCGGGAAAGTCTTTGTGCAGGTCGTGTTTGGCAACCATCAGAGGCTCCTTGGGGTGAGAGATAGAGGTCGCGAGGGCCGCAGCTCTCGTCGTACAAGGGTGGACCCAGTCCTTTCGACAAAGTGCGACAGCCACGACCAGCTGCCGATTCGCTGACGATTTGACGCTGGCGGGGAACCTAGAGACCGTCAGCAAGGTTCCAAACCCGAGCGAAGCGAGCACAATCGTCTATCGTCTCTTCGAAACCATCCAAAGGAGTGCAGCATGAGCATCATTGCCGAGTTCAAGAAATTCGCCATGAGAGGCAACGTGGTCGACCTGGCGGTCGGCATCATCCTGGGCGCGGCTTTCGGCAAGATCGTGTCGTCCTTTGTAGCCGACATCATCACACCGCCGCTGGGGTTGCTGCTGGGGGGCGTGGATTTCTCCCAGCTAGCCATCACCCTGAGGGCTGCCATAGGTGACCAACCGGCCGTGGTCATGTCCTACGGCAAATTCCTGCAGACCATCTTCGACTTCGTGATCATCGCCTTTGCCATCTTCATGGCGATCAAGGTGCTCAACCGCCTGCGCCTGCACCAGGATGCCGCGCCCTCTGGCCCGACCAAGGACCAGGTGCTGCTGACGGAGATCCGCGATCTGCTGAAAGAGCAAAACAGCCAGGCGACCGCGGCCCCTGTCGTCAAACAGGAACCGCCGATCACCCCGCAGTAGAAACCTGCTGGATCCCGCCTCGCTAGGAGGCGGGTCGCTCCAGGCGGATCCAGCCGATCCGTCGATCCTTGACCGATTCCACCGTCAGCTGCCAGCCCTGGTATTCCAGGCGATCACCAGCCACCGGCAGGCGGCCCAGCAGGTCCACCACCAGGCCGCCCAGGGTCTGGTAGTCGTCGTTTTCCGTGATCTGGAAACCGGTGCGCTGGGCCAGGGGATGCAGATTCAGACCGCCGCTGGCGCGATAGCCGTTCTCCACCCTTTCCAGCTCCGGCAGGCTCTCCTCGCTGGCATCCGGCAATTCGCCGGCAATGGCCTCGAGGATGTCGGTCAGGGTCAGCAGGCCTTCGAAGCCACCGAATTCGTTGACCACGAAGGCCACGTGGGTGGAGGCCGCGCGCAGCTGTTCCAAGGCACCTAGCACCGTGGCCTGGGCCGGCAGGTGGATGGGGGTGCGCACCCGGGCGCGCAGGTCCGGTGACTGGCCCTGGAGGATGTCGGCGAACAGCTCCTTCTTGTGGACATAGCCCAGGGGCTCGTCGATGTTGCCATTGACCACCAACGGCAACCGCGAGTGAGCCGAGGCCAGCAGTTGCTCATGCAGTCGTTCCGGCGGAGCGTCGGCATCGAGGATGTCGACGTCGGCGCGGGCGGTCATCACCGTACGCACCGGGCGTTCGCCCAATTGCAGCACGCCACTGATCATCAGGCGCTCACGGCGATCGAAGACCGGGCCTTCGCCCTTCTCGCCTTCCATCAGTTCGGCGATGTCCTCGTCCACCTCGTCTTCGCGCAAACGGCCACCCAGCAGGCGCAACACGGCCTGGGAGGTCCGCGCACGCATGCCGAGCCGCTCGTGCATCTGCCGCTTGCGCTTCCAGCGCACCACCTGGTTGGCCAGCTCGATAAGGATCGAGAAGCCGATGGCGGCGTACAGATAGCCCTTGGGAATGTGGAAGCCCAAGCCTTCGGCGGTCAGGCTCAGACCGATCATCATCAGGAAGCCCAGACACAGCATGATCACCGTGGGGTGGGCGTTGACGAAGGCGGTCAGCGGCTTGCTCGCCACCAGCATCAGACCGATGGAGATGATCACGGCGATCATCATCACGCTCAGGTGCTCGACCATGCCCACGGCGGTGATGACGGCGTCCAGCGAGAACACGGCGTCGAGCACCACGATCTGCGCCACCACCGGCCAGAAGGCGGCGTAGGTCCGGCTGCCACCGGTCTTGTGGGTATGGCCCTCGATGCGTTCGTGCAGCTCGGTGGTGGCCTTGAACAGCAGGAAGATGCCGCCGAACAGCATGATGAGGTCACGACCGGAGAAGGCCTTGCCGAAGACCTCGAACAGCGGTTCGGTGAGGGTGACTATCCAGGAGATGCTGGCCAGCAGGCCCAGACGCATGATCAACGCCAGCGACAGGCCGATGACCCGTGCCTTGTCACGCTGCGCCGGAGGCAGCTTGTCGGCGAGGATGGCGATGAAGACGAGGTTGTCGATGCCCAGGACGATTTCCAGGACGATCAGGGTCAGCAGCCCCAACCAGGCGGTGGGATCGGAGATCCATTCCATTAGCGGTATGCCTCCGCAAGAGAGGGCCGGACGGCCACGGAGGAAAGACAACGGGAGGGGGTGTTGGCCGCGCCTGGCCAGGAGGCCGGGGGCGGCTCGGATCTGTCACTGCTCATCGGAACTCGAAAGGTAGCCTTGGAAATTCCGATCCTAGAGCAAGGCGGGGCCAAAGCTAAAGGTCCAACCTTTTCCAATTGTGAAGAAAACGTAAAGACGCCCGGATAACTTCCCGGTTACCAGTAGTTTTCCACCGCCACCTGGCCGGGTCGGCGACTCAGGGCCAGCTGCAGATCGCGGGTCTTGAGCAGCTGGCGGGTGTCGTCGACCATCTCGGGATTGCCGCAGATGAGGATCCGCGAGTGCTCGGGCGACAGCGTGACGCCGGCGGCGCGTTCCAGCTCGCCGTTCTCGATCAGGGTGGTGATGCGGCCGCGCAGGGCGCCGGGGTGATCCTCGCGGGTGACCACCGGGACATAGACCAGGCGGTCGGTGAGGCCTTCGAGGTGCTCCACCTGGCCGTAGCCGTTGATGACGTCCTGGTAGGCCAGGTCGCGGGCCTCGCGCACGCTGTAGACCAGCACGATGCGTTCGAAGCGCTCCCAGGTGTCGGGTTCCTGCAGCATGGACAGGAAGGGTGCCAGGCCCGTGCCGGTGGCCAGCAGCCAGAGATCCCGACCGCCGCCGAAGCGCTCCAGGGTGAGATAGCCATAGGGCTGCTTTTCCACCAGCAGCTCGTCGCCCTCGCGCAGGCGGCTCAGCTCGCTGGTGAAGGCGCCGCCGGGCACCACGATGGAAAAGAATTCGAGGAATTCATCGTGAGGTGCCGAGACCATGGAATAGGCGCGCCAGACGATGTCGCCATCGGCCTTGCGCACGCCCAGGCGGGCGAATTGGCCGGCGCGAAAGCGATAGCGCGGGTCGCGGGTGGTCCTCAGGCTGAAGAGGTTGTCGCTCCAGGGCCAGACGGCGGTGATCGTCTCGCGGGTGAACTTGTCTTCGGTGGCGGTCATACTGGCCTCTTTTTCCCGATTGCTTAGAGCCATTGTCCCGCACTGGGCCGCCGATAAACACCGACAGAAACCATGCCTTCTCTCGTCTCGCCCTTCGCCACCCTCGAACTCGACCGTCAGCCACCGCGCCGCGACGATCCCCTGCAGGCCTTCGACGCCGCCGACGAGTACCTCCTGCAGCAGGTCGCCGAGGGCGGCCTGGCTCCCGCCACCCGGGTGCTGGTGCTCAACGACGCCTTTGGCGCCCTGGCCGTGAGCCTGGCCGGCCATGCCCAGGTGACCTCCAGTGGCGATTCGCACCTGGCGGCCCTGGCCCTGGAGGCGAATCTGGCACGCAATGGCCTCGCCGCCGATGCGGTCACCTTCGTCCCGGCCAGCGAGGCGACGGGTGGACCCTTCGATCTGGTGCTGATACGGGTGCCCAAGACCCTGGCCCTGCTGGAAGAACAGCTGATCCGCCTGCACGGCCAGTTGGCGCCGGACGCTCAGGTGATCGCCGGCGGCATGCTCAAGCATCTGCCCCGCGCCGCTGGCGACCTGCTGGAGCGGCACATTGGCCCGGTACAGGCCTCGCTGGCGGTGAAGAAAGCCCGACTGCTATCTGCCACGCCCGCGTCGCGGCCGGCGGTGGCCTCGCCCTACCCGAGTCGTTATCGCCTGGATGCACCGCCGCTGACTCTGGTCAACCATGCCAATGTCTTCTGCCGCGAGGGTCTGGACATCGGTACCCGCGCCTTCCTGCCGCACCTGCCCCAGGGTCTGGGCCAGGCCCGGGTAGCCGATCTCGGTTGCGGCAACGGCGTGCTGGCCCTGGCCTGTGCCCTGGTCAATCCGGAGGCGCAATTCACCCTGGTGGACGAGTCCTACATGGCGGTGCAGTCGGCGCAAGAGAACTGGACCGCGGCCTTCGGCGATCGACCGGTGGCGATCCGCGCCGCCGACGGCCTGGCCGAGCAGCCGCCGCGGTCGCTGGACCTGATCCTCTGCAATCCACCCTTCCACCAGCAACAGGTGGTGGGCGACTTCCTCGCCTGGCGCATGTTCCAGCAGGCCCGTGCGGCCTTGAGCGAAAAGGGCGAACTCTGGCTGGTGGGCAATCGCCACCTGGGTTACCACGTCAAGCTCAGGCGCCTGTTCAAGCGCGTCGAACAGATCGCGGCCACGCCGAAATTCGTGATACTCAAGGCGGTCCAACCCCTCTGACATAAATCCGGAGAAGAGAGCCGCCCGCGTGCCATCCCTGCCCCTCGATCTCCACTACATCGCCCTGGTGCTCGAACTGATCGGCATCAGCGCGGCGATCCACGCCATCGTTACGGTGCGTACCGCCCAGGGCGCCATGGCCTGGGCCATGGCGCTGGTGTTCATGCCCTTGCTCAGCCTGATTCCCTATCTGGTATTCGGCCGGCGCCGCTTCGACAGCTATGTGAAGGCACGGCGCCAGGCCGACGAGGAGATGGCGCGCCAGGCCGCCGAGCTGGACTGGCGGCCCTGGATCGCCGAGGCCATGGCCGCCCAGCAGTGCAGCGCGGCCAACCGCAAGCTCAAGGCCATGACCGCCCTCACCGGCACCCCCTGCGTCGCCAACAACCAGGTGCGGCTGCTGATCAACGGCGAGGAAACCTTCGCCGCCATCCTCACGGCCATCCGCGGGGCGCAGAAGGTGGTGCTGGTACAGTTCTTCATCATCCACGACGACGCCCTAGGTCTGGCCTTGCAGAACACCCTGCTCGACCGCGCCCGCGCTGGAGTCCAGGTCTTTCTGCTGTACGACGCCATCGGCAGCCATGCCCTGCCGCGCGCCTATGTGGAAAAGCTGCGCGAGGCCGGTTGCGAGGTGAAGGGCTTCAGCAACCGCCGCGGACTGATCAACCGATTCCAGGTCAACTTCCGCAACCACCGCAAGATCGTGATCGTGGATGGCGAGGTGGGCTTCACCGGCGGGCTCAACGTCGGCGACGAATACATGGGCCTCAAGCCGCCCCTGGCGCCCTGGCGCGATACCCATCTGGAACTGCGCGGCCCGGCCCTGGCCACCCTGCAGGAGACCTTTGCCCAGGACTGGTACTGGGTGACCCGGCGGCTGCCCACCCTGCTGCTGCCGGAACGCTACGAGGACGGTGGGGTGCTCTGTCAGGTGGTGCCCAGCGGCCCGGCGGACGACCAGGAGACCTGCTCGCTGTTCTTCGTCGAGGCTATCCATTCGGCGCGCCATCGGGTCTGGATCACCACGCCCTATTTCATTCCCGACGAAGCCGTCTCGGCGGCCCTGCGCCTGGCCGCCCTGCGCGGGGTCGACGTGCGCATCCTCCTGCCCTCGCGACCGGACCACAAGGTGGTCTATGCCGCCTCCTACCTCTATGCCTTCGAGGCGGTGCACGCCGGGGTGCGGGTGTTCCGCTACGGTCCGGGCTTCCTGCACCAGAAGGTGGTGCTGATCGACGAGGACGTGGCCGCGGTGGGCAGCGCCAACCTGGACAACCGCTCCTTCCGCCTTAACTTCGAGGTCATGGTGATGGTGATGGACGTCCCCTTCGCCTGGGAGGTGCGCAAGATGCTGGAGCAGGACTTCAGTCGCTCCCGCGAACTCACCCCCGAGGACAACGCCGCCCTACGCCGCTGGCGGCGGGTGGCCATGCGCGTGGCGCGGGTGTTTTCGCCGGTGCTCTAGAAACCCGGAACCCGCTCTGCGACGGCCCGGTCCGATGCCCCATGGCGCCTCACCCGGAGCGCCCCGCGCCCCCGGAGTCGCCCGCCATGCCATTCTTTTCGCCGCTGCGTTGCGTCTGCCTGCTGGCGGGCGGTCTGGCCCTGGAGGCCACCGCCGCGCCACGCAGCGTGCCGTCCATCGAGAGCGAAGACGCCGCCCTGGGTAGCGTGGAGGTCAGCGAAACGTCCGGGCGGTTCCATCCGCAACTGGGCGTGGACGTGCGCAACGGTGACTTTTCCCGTGGCAACTACGATGACGATGCCGCCAGCCTCGATCGCATCCCGCTGCACGTCCAGGCGGGTTTCGCCCTGGATCTGCATCAGGGGGTCGACGGCAGCGCCGATGCCTGGCTGGTGTTCAGCAGCAGCAATGGCTTGCACAGCCCGTCCAGCGAGGAACGGGTCAGCCCGCGGCGCTGGTACGAGAGCAACAACCTGCTCGGCCTGGTGGTGTCGCCGGCGGAAGGTCTGAGGGTCGGCTTCGTCTACACGGTCAAGAGCAGCCCCAATGATGTCGCCGCCACCACCCAGGAGGCCAGCCTGACCCTGGCCTACCAGACCGACTCGGGCCTGGGCGCCTGGCGCCCGGGGCTGGCGGTGACCACCCGCACCCAGGGCGACAGCGGCCTCTATACCCAGGGCAGCCTGGAGCCGGGGTTGGATCTCACCCCAGGCGGTCTGCGCCTGAGTTTCCCCAGTGCCCTGGGGGTGGGCTGGAACGGCTTCTACGGACCGGATTCCGGAGACCGCCTCTATGCCCGCACCGGCCTGGCGCTGGAGCAACCGTTCCGCTGGGGCGACACCCGCTGGAGCGCTCGGGCCGAGGCCCTGGCGCTCTACCGCGACGGTGCCCTGCGCGAGTTGAGCGGTCCGGAGGGCGAGACCGACGGCGTGGTGCCCCAGGTGACCCTCAGCCTGTCCATGGCCTACTAGCCCAACGGCGCGACCCCAAGGCCCTCGACCAGACTTTCGAGGGCGCGCAGGCCCGCCACCGAGTTGCCATAGCTGTCCAGCCGCGGCGACCAGACACAGATGCTCATCTGCCCCGGGACGATGGCGACGATGCCGCCCCCGACCCCGCTCTTGCCCGGCAGGCCGACGCGCCAGGCGAAGTCGCCCGCGGCATCGTAGAGGCCGCAGGTCAGCAGCAAGGCATTGAGCTGACGCGTCTGCTGGGGGGTCACCACCGCCTGACCATCCTGGGGATTGACCCCACCGTTAGCCAGGAAGGCGAAGGCCCTGGCCACGTCGCTGCAGCTCATGGCCAGAGCGCAGCCATGGAAATAGACGTCGAGGACGTCGTTCACCTCGCTGTGAAGATTGCCGTAGGCCTTCATCAGATAGGCCAGGGCGGCGTTGCGCGCCTTGTGGTCCATTTCCGAACGGGCTACCCGGTCGTCGAAATTGATGGCCGGATTGCCGGCCAGGCGCCGCGCTTGTTCACGCATCATCCAGTGGATGGACATGATGCGTGACACCAGCAGCTCGCAGACCAGCACGGCGCCGGCGTTGATGAAGGGATTGCGCGGCACGCCCTTCTCTTCTTCCAGCTGAGCCATGGAATTGAAGGCATGACCGGACGGCTCGCGGCCGACGCGGGTCCAGATGTCCGGCTCGTCCAGGCGCTGCATGGCGATCACCAGGTTGAGCACCTTGGAAATCGACTGGATGGAAAACGCCGTATCGGCCGCACCCGCACGCCAGACCTTGCCGTTGATGTCACAGACGGCGATGCCGAACTGATCCGGCGCCACCTCGGCCAGGGCCGGGATGTAGTCGGCCACTTCACCTTCGCCGAAGTGGCGCGGCGCGGCGGCGGCGATACGGTCGAGCAACGGCTGCAGCTGATGGCGATCGAAAAGCTCTGGCATGGCGAATCCAAGGCGGGCGGGGGCGCCAAGTGTAGGGGCCCTGGCGGCCTCAGGCGAGCCCCGCGGGCGCCTGCAGGGGCAGGCGGATCTCGAACCGCGCACCGCCCCGCGTACCGGCGCTCAGGCCCAGGCGGCCAGCCTGGTTTTCCACCGCGCGACGGCTGATGGCCAGGCCCAGGCCGAAGCCGCCGGTGGCACGGTCACGGCTGCGATCCAGGCGGTAGAAGGGCTCGAAGACTCGCTCGCGCTCGGCCTCGGGGATGCCTTCGCCATCGTCTTCCACCGCGATCAGCAACGTCTCGCCGTCACGGCGGACCGTTACCCAGACCTCACGCTGGCAATAGCGCAGCGCATTGCCGACGAGATTCTGCAGGGCGCGGGCCGTGAGCCGCGGGGCCAGCTCGACCCGCATGGGCGCCTGCACCATGTCCAGGTGCACCTCGACGCCGCGACGCTCCTGCTCCTCGGCGAAGTCGGCCAGCACGCTGTCGAGAAAGGCTTCGAGATCCAGGCCCAGGCGTTCGGGCGGCTGCTGACTGCTCTGCAGCCGGGCGAAGGACAGCAGTTCGTCGACCAGGGCATCCAGTTCGCGGACGTGGCGCACCAGTTGCTCCAGCTGGCGGTGGGTCTCGGCGGGCAGTGGATCGGCCTGCAACAGTGCCAGGCCGAATTCCAGACGCGACAAGGGCGTGCGCAATTCGTGGGAGACGGCGTTGAGCAGGTCGCGCTGCTGGACGATCAGCGCCTCCAGCTCCTGAGCCATGTCATCGAAGGCCCGCGCCAGCTCGCCGACATCCGAGCGCGGCGAGATGGCCGTACGCTCGCCCAGATGGCCCTTGCCCAGTCGTGCCGCGGTGCGCCGCAGCCGTTCCAGGTCGCGCCAGTGCGGACGTAGCCAGACATAGAGACAGATCAGCAGGGCCGCGCCGATCAGGGCGTTCATCGCCCAGTAGGTCAGGGCGATGTCGGTGGGCGCCTCGGGGATGCCGATCCACAGCACCTGATCTGCCGGCAGCGGCACCAGGGCCGCACTGGGTTCGCCATAGTCACCCAGGCGTACCCGTCGCTGGCCGGCAGCGAGGTCTGAGCGCTCCTCCAGACTGAGGGCCTGATCGTCGCGCGGGACCAGGCGCAGGCTGATGGGCGCCAGCTCCGCGGCCAGTTCGTCCTGCAGCGCCGGCCAGCGCTCCGGCGGCGTGGTGGTGAAGGCGCGCTGAACCAGGCTGAGCGGACCGTGCAACTGCTCCAGGGTATAGCGGCTGTAACGCTCGTCGAACACCTTGAGCAGCGCCTCGGGTACCAGGTAGCTGGCGGCGCCGTAGGTCACCAGCAGGATGAGGTAGAGGCGGACGAGGATCTTGAGCATCTATTCCCACTCGGCGCGAGACAGCAGATAACCCTTGCCCCAGACGGTCTTGATCCGTCGCGCTTCGCCAGGATGCTCCTCGAAACGACGGCGCAGCTTGGAGATGGCCACGTCCACCGAGCGGTCGACGCCGTTGAATTCGATGCCGCGCAGTTGCTGGATCAGCTGGTCGCGGCTGAGCACCTCGCCGGCATGGCGCATGAGGACTGCCAGCAGGTTGAATTCAGTGGACGACAGCTCCACCAGCTGGTCGCGCCACCAGACCTGGCGCTCGCCCGGCAGCAACCGCAGCTGGCCGATAACCAGGCGATCATCGGTGGCCACCTCGCCCAGCTGGCAGCGGCGCAGCAGGGTGCGGATGCGCGCCAGCAGCACCCGCGGCTCGCAAGGCTTGCTGACGTAGTCGTCAGCACCGATCTCCAGCCCCAGCACCTGGTCGTGGCTGTCGTCCAAGGCGGTGAGCATCAAGATCGGCAGGCCCGGCTGGGCGGCGCGCAGCTGGCGGCAGACCTGCAGGCCATCCAGCCCCGGCAGCATGACATCGAGCACCACCAGCTGCGGGCGCAGTCGCTGCACCGCGGCCAGGGCCTCGTCGCCACGGCCGATCACGGTCACGGCATAGCCCTGGCGACCCAGGTAGGTGGCGATGAGGTCAGCCAGGGCGGCGTCGTCTTCGACGATGAGCAAGGGGATCACGGCAGCTCTTCATGGCGGCAAAGCCCGAGCATAGCCGAGCGCAGCACCGGCGGGCGCAGGCCTTAACACTCTTTCACAAGAGACCTACAGACGTTTACAGGGTGGCCTGCGCGAGGCGCCTACCATGACGCTCTTCTGGAGGAAGCCCCGATGTTCCCGATCCGCCCTGCCCTCGGCAGCCTCGTGCTGCTCTGTCTGCTGCTCGCCGCCTGCGACCGTCCGGCCCCGGAAGCCGCCGCCCCGACCGCGCCCAGGGTGCAGGTGGAGACCCTGCACCCCAAGCCCCTGGCCATCGCCAGTGAATTGAGTGGCCGCCTGGTGGCGCCACGGACCGCGGAAGTACGGGCACGGGTCGCCGGCATCGTGCTGCAGCGGGTGTTTCGCGAAGGCAGTGAGGTCAAGGCCGGTGAGGTGCTGCTCCGCATCGATCCGGCGCCGCTGCAGGCCGAGGTGGACAGTGCCGCCGCGGCCCTGCGCAAGGCCGAGGCCAGCGCCTTCCAGACGCGGCGCCTGGCCGAGCGCTATGCGGCGCTGGTCGAGAGCGAGGCGATCAGTCGCCAGGAGCAGGACAACGCGCGTGGCGCCAGCCTGCAGGCGGAGGCAGAGGTGGCGGCGGCCCGGGCGGCGCTCAAGCGGGCGCGGCTGAATCTGGGCTATGCCACGGTCACCGCGCCCATCGCCGGGCGCATCGGCAAGGCGCTGGTCACCGAGGGCGCGCTGGTCGGCCAGGGCGATGCCACGCCCCTGGCGATCATCCAGCAGCTGGACCCCATCCATGCCGACGTCACCCAGTCGACCCGCCAGCTCAAGGCGCTGCGCGATGCCCTGCGGGACGGCCGGCTGCAGCAGGTGGCGCCGGATCAGGCACGGGTGACGCTGCTGCAGGAGGATGGCAGCCCCTACCCCGAGAGCGGCCGCCTGCTGTTCGCCGATCTCACGGTGGACGCCAACACCGGGCAGATCACCTTGCGCAGCCAGTTTCCCAATCCACGGCGCGACCTCTTGCCGGGCAGCTTCGTGCGGGTACGCCTGGAGCAGGCGCGCCTCGATCAGGGTTTGAGCGTCGCCCAGCAGGCGGTGCAGCGCAGCGTCGATGGCGGGGCCCAGGTCTGGGTGGTGGATGCCGAAAACCAGGTCGCCCTGCGCGAGGTGCGCCTGGGCCCGGTGGTCGAAGGTCGCTGGGTGGTGGAGTCCGGCCTCGCCGCTGGTGAGCGCGTACTGCTCTCCGGTCTGCAACAGGCGCAACCGGGCCTGGTGGTGGAACCCCAGGAAGCCCAGGCCGCCACGGCGGAGGTGCGCTGATGGCCAACTTCTTCATCGACCGCCCGGTGTTCGCCTGGGTGGTAGCGCTGTTCATCCTGCTCGCCGGGCTGCTGGCCATCCCGCAGTTGCCGGTGGCCCAGTACCCCAATGTGGCGCCGCCGCAGATCGAGCTGTACCTGACCTATCCGGGCGCCTCGCCGCAGACCCTGGACGAGAGCGTGGTCAGCCTCGTCGAGCAGGAGCTCAATGGCGTCAATCACCTGCTCTATTTCTCCTCCAGCAGCAGCCAGGGCAGCGCCACCCTGACCGTGACCTTCCAGCCCGGCACCGATCCGGAGCTGGCCAAGGTGGACATCCAGAATCGCCTCAAGGTGGTGGAGCCGCGCCTGCCGCGGGCGGTCACCCAGCAGGGCATCCAGATCGAGGAGACCTCGGCTGGCTACCTCATGTTCGTCACCCTCTCCGCCACCGACCAGCGCCTCGACACCACCGCCCTGAGCGACTATCTGGCACGCAACGTGGTCAACGAACTGCGCCGCCTGGACGGCGTGGGCAAGGCCCAGCTGTTCGGTGCCGAGCACGCCCTGCGCGTCTGGCTCGATCCCAGTCGCCTGGTGGCGGTCGGCCTGACCCCGGCGGACGTGACCCGGGCCATCGCCGAGCAGAACGTCCAGGTGGCGGCCGGCAGTATTGGCGAGCTACCGGCCCCCGCTGGCCAGGAACTGACCGCGCCGGTGCTGATCAAGGGCCAGCTCAGCGACCCCGCGGAGTTCGCCGGCATCCTGCTGCGCGCCGGAGCCGACGGTTCCAGCGTGACCCTGGGCGACGTGGCCCGGATCGAAGTGGGCAGCCAGAGCTACAACTTCGGCACGCGGCTGGACGGCAAGCCTTCGGTGGCGGTGGGGGTGCAGCTGGCACCCACCGCCAACTCCCTGGCCACCGCCCAGGCCGTGCGCGCCAAGCTGGCCGAGCTGTCCCAGTATTTTCCACCCGGGATGAAATACGACATCCCCTACGACACGGCGCCCTTCGTCGAGATCTCCATCACCCAGGTCATCCATACCCTGCTGGAGGCCATGGCGCTGGTGTTCGCGGTGATGTACCTGTTCCTGCAGAACCTGCGCTACACCCTGATCCCGACCCTGGTGGTGCCGGTGGCGCTGCTGGGCACCTGCGCCGTGCTCCTGGCGCTGGGCTATTCGATCAATGTGCTGACCCTGTTCGGCATGGTGCTGGCCATCGGCATCCTGGTGGACGACGCCATCGTGGTGGTGGAGAACGTCGAGCGACTCATGGCCACGGAGGGCCTCGATCCCCGCGCGGCCACCCGCAAGGCCATGGGCGAGATCTCCGGCGCCATCGTCGGCATCACCCTGGTGCTGACCGCGGTCTTCGTGCCCATGGCCTTCATGAGCGGCTCGGTCGGCGTCATCTATCGCCAATTCTCGGCGTCCATGGCGGTGGCCATCCTTTTCTCCGCCTTTCTCGCCCTGAGCCTGACCCCGGCGCTGTGCGCCACCCTGCTCAAGCCGATTGCCCAGGGCACCCATGCCCGCAGCGGCTTCTTCGGCGCCTTCAATCGGGGCTTCGAGCGCCTGACCGGCGGTTTCGAGGGCTGGGTGGCCCGCGCCATCCGCCGCCTGCTGCCCAATCTCGTGCTGTTCGCCGTCCTGCTGGCGGCCCTGGTAGCGCTCTATGGCCGTCTGCCCGGTGCCTTCCTGCCCACCGAGGATCAGGGCTATCTGATCACCGACATCCAGCTGCCGCCCGGGGCCACCCAGGAGCGCACCCTCAAGGTGATCGAGCGCCTGGAGCGCCATTACGCCGAGGAGCCGGGGGTGGCCAACGATCTCGTCCTGCTCGGCTTCAGCTTTTCCGGCAGCGGCCAGAACGCCGCCCTGGCCTTTACCACCCTCAAGGACTGGTCCGCCCGCGGCCCGGCCGATTCCGCCGCGGCCATCGCCGAGCGCGCCAATGCCGCCCTGGCCGGCGAAAGCGAGGCCCTGGGCTTCGCCGTGCTGCCACCGCCGGTGGAAGGCCTGGGCACCTCCAGCGGTTTCGAGGTGCGCCTGCAGGACCGGTCCAATCGCGGCCAGGCGGCGCTCAAGGCAGCGCGGGATGAATTGCAGGCCAAGCTGGCGGGCAATCCGATCATCGCCTACGTGCGGGAAACGGCCCTGGCCGACAGCGCCCAGGTGCAACTGGTGGTGGATCGCCGCCAGGCCGCCGCCCTGGGAGTGGGTTTCGCCGCCCTCGGCGAGACCCTGGGCACCGCCCTGGGCTCCAGCTACGTCAATGACTTTCCCAATCGCGGACGGATGCAGCAGGTGATCGTGCAGGCCGAGCTGGGCAGCCGCAGCCAGGTGGACGACCTGCTGCGCCTGGAGGTGCGCAATGAGCGCGGGCGCATGGTGCCCCTGTCCGCCTTCGTCAGCGCCGACTGGACCCAGGGTGCGGCGCAACTGTCGCGCTACAACGGCTATCCGGCCATCAGCCTGTCCGGCGAGCCGCTGCCCGGTCACACCACCGGCGAGGCCATGGCCGAACTGGAACGCCTGGCCGCGGAGCTGCCACGGGGCTTCGCCCTGGAGTGGACGGCGCTGTCGTTGCAGGAACGCCTCTCCGCCGGCCAGGCACCGGTGCTGCTGGGGCTGTCGCTGCTGGTGGTGTTCCTCTGCCTCGCCGCCCTCTACGAGAGCTGGTCGATTCCCACCGCGGTGCTGCTGGTGGTGCCCCTGGGGGTGTTAGGCGCGGTGCTGGCGGTGACCCTGAGGGGCATGCCCAACGATGTCTTCTTCAAGGTCGGCCTGATCACGGTGATCGGCCTGACGGCGAAGAACGCCATCCTGCTCATCGAATTCGCCAAGAGCCTGCACGACGGCGGCATGGACCTGTACCAGGCCACCTGCCGTGCCGCCCGGCTACGCCTGCGGCCCATCGTCATGACCTCACTGGCCTTCATCCTCGGCGTGGTACCGCTGGCCCTGGCCACCGGCGCCAGCTCGGCGAGCCAGCAGGCGGTGGGCACCGGGGTGATCGGCGGCATGCTCAGCGCCACCCTGGCGCTGATCTTCGTGCCGGTGTTCTTCGTGCTGGTGCTGCGGGTGGTGGGGCGATTGCGGCGCAATCCGGAGCAGCGCCCTGACTAGATCCGGCCTGCTGTCGCGGATGGCCAGCCTTCGCGGTGGGTCATCCGTCGCGTTTTCCACCGAGACCTAAAGCCGCACCCGGTGGACAAGGCAACGCCCCGGTCCAGGCTACGCCCTATCCAAGTCTTACAACCCCAGGTCGCTCAACCCCGGATGATCGTCCGGCCGCCGCCCCTGGGGCCAGTGAAACAGCCGTTCAGCCTCGCTGATCGGCAGGTCGTTGATACTGGCGTGACGCTCGGCCATCAGACCCTGGTCGTCGAAGTGCCAGTTCTCGTTGCCGTAGGCGCGGTACCACTGGCCGTCTTCATCCCGCCATTCGTAGGCGAAGCGCACGGCGATGCGCGCGCCGTCATGGGCCCACAGCTCCTTGATCAGCCGGTACTCGTGCTCGCGCTGCCACTTGCGGGTGAGAAAGGCCTCGATGGCGGCGCGGCCCTGGAGGAAATCCGAGCGATTACGCCAGCGGCTGTCGGCGGTATAGGCCAGGGCCACCTTGGCCGGATCGCGGCTGTTCCAGCCGTCTTCGGCGGCGCGGACTTTTTGCTGGGCGGACTCCAGGGTAAAGGGAGGAACGGGGGGACGGGCAGCGCTCATGGGGACTCTCCTTGGCAGATGAGGCCCCAGTGTCAGGCCGCAGCGGGAGTGTCACAAGGTCGAACGGCCCACGAATCTGGCCAAGTCGCTCAGACTTCTACCAGGCGATAGTGCAATCCCCGCACCACCGCCTCGACCCGGTTGCGCGCGCCCAGTTTGCGGGCGGCGGAGTTGAGGTGCAGGTTGACCGTGGCGGTGGAGCGGTTGAGGGTCGCGGCGATGCGCTTGGCGGTCAGCCCCTTGGCGGAATACTGCAGGCATTCACGCTCGCGCGGTGTCAGGCGGATCTGGCCGCAGCGCCGCTCGGCGGGCGCGAGCAATTCGTCGGCGCGGGCCTGGAAGGCATGGGCGAGGACCAGAAAGGCGCCTAGACAGGCTTCGCCGGCGGCCTCGGCGTCCGGGGCATCGGCATCGAGGATGCCGGTCAGGGTGGCGAAGGCACCGCCGGGCAGGTGCAGCGGTACCGTCACCCCGGTGGCGAGGCCGCTGTCACGCACATAGCAGGTGACCGGCCGATGACTGTCACCCAGGTACTCGCGCAGGGCGCTACGGGTTTCGCTGCGAAACGACCAGACGAAGGGTGCCGCGCGCCGGCTGGCGCACTGCTGCACCGGATCGATCTGGTAATAGCCGCGCTCGCACCAGAAGGCCTGCATGTCCGCCGGGGCGTTGCGCACCTTGAACACCGAGGGCGTGATGAGCACCCCCTCGTGGCTGAGCGGCACCGGGGCGTAGTCATAGATCAGCGCCTTGCAGCCGAGGCGATCAGCGCTGGCCTGCACCGCATCCAGACAGGCGTCGAGCGTGGGCAATCCGACGAGGCGGCGGCTGATGGTGAGCAGATCGGCATGCATCTTGGAGCTCCTCCCCTGGATCGCGATGGGGAACGCGAAGCAAAGGTTCTGCCAGTCACGCCAGCGCTGCTGCAAACCTAGCACTTTTATGGATGGGGCCAGCGTCCACCCTGGCCTAGAGTCGAGCCTACCCCGCCCCTTCGAGGAAGCCCCCATGACTCAGCACGCTCCGTCCGGCGACAGCGCCGACCTCGCCCGCTTCGGCTATACCCAGGAACTCAAGCGCCAGCTCGGGCTGAAGGACCTGCTGATCTACGGTCTGGTGTTCATGGTGCCCATCGCCCCCTTTTCCATCTTTGGCGGGGTATTCGACGCCAGTCACGGCATGGTGCCCCTCACCTACCTCATCGGCTTCGTCGCCATGCTGTTCACCGCGGTCAGCTACCAGCAGATGTCGCGCGCCTTTCCGGTGGCCGGCTCGGTCTATGCCTACGTCGGTCGCGGCCTGCATCCGGCGCTGGGCTTTCTCGCTGGCTGGGCCATCCTGCTCGACTACCTGCTGGTGCCCACCCTGCTCTATGTGATCGGCGCCAACGCCATGGCAAACGTCATCCCAGCCATTCCCCAGCCGCTGTGGATCGTTTTCTTCGTCGGCCTCAACACCCTGGTCAACCTGCGTGGCATCGAGACCACCGCCCGCGCCAACCGGCTGTTCCTCTATGGCCAGCTGGCGGTGCTGCTGGTGTTCGTCTTGCTGGCGGCCCTGGCCATCAGCCACGGAGTAAACGGCGCCGAATGGACCTTGAAGCCGCTGTACAACCCCCAGGAATTCTCCCTGCCGCTGATCTTCAGCGCCCTGTCGGTGGCGGTGCTGTCCTTTCTCGGCTTCGACGCCATCTCCACCCTCTCCGAAGAAACCCGCGGCGGTAGCCGCGTGGTGGGCCACGCCACCCTACTGGCCCTGACCCTGGTGGCCGCGCTGTTCATGGTGCAGACCTGGCTGGCCGCCCTGCTGCAACCCAACCTGATCCAGTACCCCGACGCCGATGCCTCGAACAACGCCTTCTACGAGATCGGCCGACTGATCGCCGGCCCCTGGCTGCAGGTGGTGATCGCCCTGGCGGTGGCCATCGGTGCCGCCATCGCCAATGCCCTGGTGGCCCAGGCCGCCACCTCCCGGCTGCTGTTCGCCATGGCCCGCGACCGCCAGCTGCCGCAGTTCCTGCGCCAGATCCATCCCAAGACCCGGGTGCCGCAGCGCGCCATCCTGCTGGTGGCGGCTCTGAGTCTGGTGCTGGGACTGTTCTTTGTCGGCCAGATCAACCTGCTCGCCTCCATGTGCAACTTCGGTGCGCTGACCGCCTTCCTGCTCCTGCATGTGGCAGTGGCTTGGCATCACCGCGGCGCCGGTCGCCCGCTGCTGTACGCCCTGGTCCCGCTGGTCGGCTTCATCGTCCTCGCCTATGTGCTGTTCAACGCCGACATCTACGCCAAGGTCGGCGGCAGCTGCTGGATGGTGCTGGGTCTGGCCGTGCTGGCCTTCCTCAGGCTCAGCGGCCGGACCACGGAATTCAAGGCGAACGACGCCGTCCATTAGGCACAGACCCGCCGCGGAGGCTCCCGATGATCAAGACCCTGCACAGCCAGCACTGCCATTGTGGCTGGGATCACAGCCTCGCCCCGGCGCTGGAGGTCGCGCCGGGCGAGACGGTGAGCTTTGCCTGCCGTGACGCGGCGGACGGCCACTTCCACGCCCACTCCAGCGCCGCCGACGTCGCCACCCTGCCCTTCGAGCGGGTCAATCCGATCTGCGGCCCGCTGTGGATCGAGGGTGCCGAGCCCGGTGATGTACTCAAGGTGACGCTGGACAGCTTCACCCCCAGCGGCTTTGGCTGGACCGCCAACATACCCGGCTTCGGCCTGCTCGCCGACCAGTTTCCGGACCCGGTGCTGCAGCTCTGGCATTACGACCGCGGCGGGCAGACACCGGCCGCCTTCGGCGAGCTGGCGCGGGTCCCACTCAAGCCTTTCGCCGGCACCCTGGGGGTGGCTCCTGCTGCGCCAGGTCTGCACTCGGTGGTGCCACCGCGGCGGGTGGGCGGCAACCTGGACATCCGCGACCTGGCCGCCGGCACCAGCCTCTACCTGCCGGTGGAGGTAGCCGGAGCGCTGTTTTCCATCGGCGATACCCATGCTGCCCAGGGCGATGGTGAAGTCTGCGGCACCGCCATCGAGACCGCCATGGCGGTTACCGCGACCTTCGAGCTGATCAAGCAGCAGCCGCTGGCCATGCCGCGCTTCAGCACCCCGGGGCCGGTCACCCGCCACCTGGACGGCGCGGGTTACGAGGTCTTCACCGGCGTCGGGCCGGACCTGCTGGCTGCGGCGCGCATGGCCGTCAGCGGCGCCATCGACTGGCTCGGGCAGACCCGCAACCTGCCGGCGGAACAGGCCTATCTGCTCTGTTCGGTCTGTGGCGACCTGCGCATCAGCGAGATCGTCGACGTGCCCAACTGGGTGGTTGGCTTCTATTTCCCGCGGATCGTGTTCGAATAGTCTGGCGCCCGCCGTGGCAACGTCCCCCACAGCGAGGCGATGACGATCAGCAGGCCGCCCAGCCAGCCCCAGAGGCCCAGGCGTTCGTCCAGCCAGAAGCTGGCGAACAGCGCGCCGAACAGCGGCTCGGCGCCCATCAGCAGGGCGACGCGGGTGGCGCTGGTGCGGCCCAGGGCATAGTTCTGGGCGAGAAAGGCGCCCAGGGTGCAGAACAGCACCAGGTAGCCGGTGGCGAGCCAGAAGCCTGGCTGCACGGGCAGCGGCGCCAGACCCGGGCCCAGGACGAACAGCAGCAGACAGGCCAGGCCCACCACGCCGGTCTGCACCGCGGTCAGCGCCAGGGCCGGCACCGGGGCACTGGCCTGCTGCAGACGCCGGCGCACCACGCAGACGTTGACCGCGCGCAATACGGCCGCCAGCAGGATCAGGCCGTCCCCCAGGTTGAAGCTCAGGGTCACCCCACGGGTCAGCAGCCCGGCGCCCGCCACCGCCAGCGCCGCGGCGCCCAGGGCACGGGCCTCGGGGCGCTGGCCGAGCAGCCACCATTCCGCGAAGGGGGTCAGGGCCACGCAGAGGCTGATGAGAAAGGCGGCGTTGCTGGCGCTGGTCAGGGCCACGCCATAGGTCTCGGCGAGAAAGATCGCCAATAGCAACAGACCGGTCGGTATTCCTGGTCGCCAGGCCCGTCGGCCCTCGCCCCTCAGGGTGGGCAGCAACAGCGCCGCGGTGAGGCAGAAACGCAGCGCCAGGTAGCCCAGCACCGGATAGAGCACCACAGCGTCCTTGACCACGGCATAGCTGGTCCCCCAGACCAGGGCGGTGGCGAGCAGCAGGCCTTCGGCGAGGCCGAAGGTGGGGCGTTGCGACATGACGGTTTCTCCTTGGACAGGCCGCCAGTGTGCCCGCCCTAGGTAGGCACCATAAGCCCGTTCGCGTGCATAGCTCTTGTTCCGCTGGGGAAGCAATGACAGTCTTCCCGGCCCCATTGCTTCCCATGGATTCCGGCATGGACCTTCTGCGCGCCCTTACCCTGTTGCCCTGCATGGTCGCCTTCGCCAAGGTGGTGGAGACCGGCAGCTTCACCGCCGCCGCCCGGCTGCTGGACGCCACGCCCTCGGCGGTCAGTCGCCAGGTCGCACGGCTGGAACGGGAGTTGGGGGTACGCCTGTTGCAGCGCACCACCCGCCAGCTGCGCCTGAGCGAGGCCGGCCGCGAGGTGCTTGGCCACTGCCGCCAACTGCTAGCCGCCGCCGGCGCGGCACTGGACAGTGGCCTGCAGCACCGCGAAGAACCTCGCGGCCAGGTGCGGCTGGCGGTGCCCAAGGCGGTTGGCTACCGGCTGATAGCGCCGCTGCTGCCGGACTTCTTCCAGCGCTATCCTGAAGTGGATCTGCAACTGCGCCTGGACGACCGCCCGCTGGACCCCATCGCCGACGACCAGGATCTGCTGGTACGCATCACCGAGCAGCCCCCCGCCGGCTTCGTCGCCCGACCGCTGCGGGAGATGGACTTCGTGCTCTGCGCCAGCCCGGTCTATCTCGGGCGCCGCGGCACGCCGCAGCAGCCCCAGGCACTGGTCGAACACGATTGCCTGTACCTGGGCGAAACTCCGGGCGACCAGCGCTGGCAACTGCGCCGCGGCGACCGGGTGGAAAGCGTGACGGTGCGCGGCCGCCTGGCCTGCAATCACAGCGGCGTGCGCCTGGAAGCCACCCTCGCCGACCTCGGCATCGCCTGCCTGCCGGCCTTTGCCGCCGAAGCCGGTCTGGCCGACGGCAGCCTGCTGCGGGTGCTGCCCGACTGGCAATACCTCGGCCCCTACCAGGGCACCGCCTGGCTGCTCTATCCGCCGGATCGCCAGCTGCCGGCAGCGGTCAGGGTGCTGGTGGATTTTCTGCTGGAGCGACTCCGGCCTGCGGCAGCTTCAGGTTAATACGGCCACCGACTTGAGCTGCGCCCAGACCCGACTGCCCGGCTGCAGTGACAGGCGCTCCAGCGAATAGCGGGTGATCCGTGCCAGCAGCGCCGCGCCGCCCAGGTCCAGGCGCACCAGCACCTGGGCGGGCGAGCGGGTCGGGGCGATCTCGGCGACGGTGGCCGGCAGCACATTGAGGATGCTGCTGTGCTGGCGTTCCAGGCTCAGGCTGACGTCTCGCGCCAGTACCTTGATGCGTAGCGCCTGCCCGGACGGCAGCGGCGCATGGGCGAGCAACACGCGCTGCTCGCCCGGCAGGCCCAGACTGAGCAGGCCGTAGTCCGGGTCATGGCCGAGCACCCGCCCTTCCAGCACCACCCCGGCGTCTTCGGCCAGGGCGATGGGCAGGTCGAGGCGCGCCAGCACCCCGCTGGTCGGCCCGCTGGCCAGCACCCGGCCCCGCTCCAGCAGCACCAGGTGATCTGCCAGCCGCGCCACCTCGTCGGGGGCGTGGCTGACATAGAGGATCGGCAGCGCCAGCTCTCGGGTCAGGCGTTCCAGGTAGGGCAGGATCTCGGCCTTGCGCTCGGCGTCCAGCGCCGCCAGGGGCTCGTCCATGAGCAGGAGGCGCGGACTGGTCAGCAACGCTCGGGCAATGCCGACCCGCTGGCGTTCGCCGCCGGACAGGCGCGCCGGCATGCGCGAAAGTAGTCCTTCGATGCCCAGCAGCTCGACGATCTGTTCCAGCGCCAGCCGCCGGTCGCCCGGTGCCACCCGCCTCCAGCCGAACAGTAGGTTGCGACGCACGTCCAGGTGCTCGAACAGATTGGCATCCTGGAAGACATAACCCAGGGCACGCCGATGCGGCGGCAGGAACAGCCCACGCTCGCTGTCCTGCCAGGTCTCGCCGGCCACCACCAGGCGCCCGCGGGCCGCGGGTTCGAGGCCGGCCACGCACCTCAGGCAGCTGGTCTTGCCCGAGCCCGAGGGGCCGAACAGTGCGGTGACACCGCTGCTGGGCAGGGCGAGGTCCACGTCCAGCGTGAAGCCCGGGTGTGAGAGTTCGAATCTCGCCGTCAGACTCATGTCCAGGCCGACCGCCCACGGCGCCCATAGAGCAGCAGCAGGATCACGAATGAGAAGGCCAGCATGCCGCCGGCCAGCAGGTGCGCCTGGGGATATTCCATGGCTTCCACGTGATTGAATATCTGGGTAGAGACCACCTGGGTGCGCCCGGGGATGTTGCCGCCGATCATCAGCACCACGCCGAATTCGCCCACGGTATGGGCGAAGCCGAGGATGGCGGCGGTGACGAAGCCCGGCCGCGCCAGCGGCAGCACCACATGGAAGAAGGTATCCAAGGGGCCGGCCCTGAGGGTAGCCGCCGCTTCCAGAGGACGTGGACCGATGGCCTCAAAGGCGTTCTGCAGCGGCTGCACCACGAAGGGCAGCGAATAGAACAGCGAACCCACCACCAGCCCGGCGAAGGTGAAGGGCAACCGACCCAGGCCCAGCGCTTCGGTCAACTGCCCCACCCAGCCTTCCGGCCCCATGGCCAGCAGCAGGTAGAAGCCGATCACCGTGGGCGGCAAGACCAGCGGCAGGGCCACCAGGGCGCCGACGGGCCCCTTGAGCCGGGAGCGGGTGCGCGTCAGCCACCAGGCGAGGGGCGTGCCCAGCACCAGCAGCAGCAGCGTGGTCACGCTGGCCAGTTCCAGGGTCAGGCGGATCGCCGCCCAGTCCGCCGCGCTCAGGGTCATGAAATCACTGCCGATAGCCGTAGGCCTTGAGCACCGCGGCCGCCTGGGGTCCCTTGAGATAGGCCAACAGCGCCTTGGCCGCCGGCTGGTCCTGGCCCTTGTCCAGCAATACGGCGTCTTGGCGGATCGGCTCATAGAGCGCGGCCGGCACGATCCAGGCCGAGCCTTCCTTGATCTTGCCGTCCTGGTAGATCTGCGACAGGGCGACGAAGCCCAGCTCGGCATTGCCGGTGGCGACGAACTGGTAGGTCTGGGTGATGTTCTGGCCTTCCACCCGCTTGGCCGCCACCGCCTCGGTCAGGCCCAGCTTGGCCAGCACCTGGGTGGCGGCCAGGCCATAGGGCGCGGTCTTGGGATTGGCCACGGCCAGGTGGGTGAAGGCGTTCTGCTTGAGTACCGCGCCCTCGCCGTCCACATAGCCAGACTTGGGCGACCAGAGCGCCAGGGTGCCGATGGCATAGGTGAAGCGCGAGCCCTTGACCGCCGCGCCCTCGCTTTCCAGCTTGGCCGGAGTGGTGTCATCGGCAGAGAGAAAGACCGCGAAGGGCGCGCCGTTCCTGATCTGGGTATAGAGCTGGCCGGTGGCGCCGCTGGAAATCACCAGCTGATGACCGGTGTCCCGGGTGAACTGCTCGCCGATGGCCTTGAGCGGCGCGCTGAAATTGGCGGCCACGGCCACCTGGACCTCGTCGGCCAGGGCGGGGGTGGCCAGGGCCGCGGTGAGCAGCAGCAGCGACAGGCGGGAACGGCTAGACAGCATCGGGTTTTCTCCATCAGGGGTTGGGCGTGAGGCTGACGGCACTGAAAACAACGTTCAGGCCTCCCGCAGCAACGAGACAAAAGAAAACGCCGCTGGGTTTCCCCAGCGGCGTTTCGGCGGACGCTTACGCCAGCTTCTTGTACTTGACCCGCTTGGGCTGGGCCGCGGCCTCACCCAGGCGCTTCTTGCGATCGGCTTCGTACTCGGTGTAGTTGCCTTCGAAGAACACCACGTTGGAATCATCCTCGTAGGAGAGGATGTGGGTGGCGATACGGTCGAGGAACCAGCGGTCGTGGGAGATCACGATGGCCGCGCCGGGGAAGTCCAGCAGGGCGTCTTCCAGGGCCCGCAGGGTTTCCACGTCCAGGTCGTTGGAGGGTTCGTCCAGCAGCAGCACGTTGCCGCCCTGCTTGAGGGTCAGCGCCAGGTGCAGACGCCCGCGCTCACCGCCGGAGAGGTCCTTGACGAACTTCTGCTGGTCGGCGCCCTTGAAGTTGAAGCGCCCCACGTAGCTGCGCGAGGGCACCTCGTAGTTGCCGATCTTGATCACGTCGGAGCCGTCGGAGACCTGCTCCCAGACGGTCTTGGTGTCGGACAGGTTCTCGCGGCTCTGGTCGACGCTGGCCAGTTGCACGGTATCGCCGATCTCGATGCTGCCCGCGTCCGGCTGCTCCTTGCCCATGATCATGCGGAACAGGGTCGACTTGCCGGCGCCGTTGCCGCCGATGACGCCGACGATGGCGCCCTTGGGCACCACGAAGCTCAGGTCGTCGATCAGCAGGCGATCGCCATAGCCCTTGCTGACGTTCTTGAATTCGATGACCTTGTCGCCCAGGCGCTGACCGGCAGGGATATAGATCTCGTTGGTCTCGCTGCGCTTCTGGAATTCCTGGGACTGCATTTCCTCGAAGCGCTGCAGCCGGGCCTTGGACTTGGACTGGCGGGCCTTGGCGCCGGAACGCACCCATTCCAGTTCGGCCTTCATGGCCTTGGCGTGGGCGGCTTCCTGCTTAGCTTCCTGGGTCAGGCGCGCGGCCTTGGATTCCAGCCAGCCGGAGTAGTTGCCCTCGAAGGGGATGCCCTGGCCACGGTCCAGTTCCAGGATCCAACCGGCGACGTTGTCGAGGAAGTAGCGGTCGTGGGTGATGGCCACCACGGTGCCGGGGAAGTCGTGGAGAAAGTGCTCCAGCCAGGCCACCGAGTCGGCGTCCAGGTGGTTGGTGGGTTCGTCCAGCAGCAGCATGTCGGGGGCCGACAGCAGCAGGCGGCACAGCGCCACGCGGCGCTTCTCGCCACCGGAGAGCACCCCGACCTTGGCGTCCCAGGCCGGCAGGCGCAGGGCATCGGCGGCGACTTCCAGCTGGCGCTCCAGATTGTGGCCGTCGGCGGCCTGGAGGATGGCTTCCAGCTTGGCCTGCTCGGCGGCCAGGGCGTCGAAGTCGGCGTCCGGCTCGGCGTAGGCGGCATAGACCTCGTCCAGGCGGGCCTGAGCCTGCTTGATCTGACCGACCGCTTCCTCGACCACCTCACGAACCGTCTGCTCGGGATCAAGTTTCGGTTCCTGCGGCAGATAACCCACATTGATACCGGGCATCGGCCGCGCTTCACCTTCGATCTCGGTATCGACGCCGGCCATGATGCGCAGCAGCGTCGACTTGCCCGCGCCGTTCAGACCGAGCACGCCGATCTTGGCGCCGGGAAAGAACGACAGGGAGATGTTCTTGAGGATTTCACGCTTGGGCGGCACGACCTTGCCGACCCGGTGCATGGTGTAGACGTATTGAGCCATGGGAGAACCTTGGGACCGGAATGAAAAACAGGGGACACAGTATGGCGTCAGCAGCGAACGCTGTCGAAACCCCGCGCGACGAAAGCGCCGACGCTGATCACGCGGAAAAAACCGGCGGAGACACCGTCCGGTCCCTTATCATAGGCCATCCCTGCCCCGCGGAACCGGGCGCAGCCGAACGGCCATCGCCTCTGCAGGAACGCAGTCCGTCGTGAATAGCCCGCCCTCCTCGCTGCCGGAAGAGCCGCTCGCCCCCTCCTCGCGACGCCTGACCCGCGGTCTGCTGATCCTTTCGCTGCTGGCCATGCTGGCCCTGATGTTCTGGCAGGCCTTCGCCAGCGTGGCCGAGCGCGAGGCCCTGCGTCGCGAACAGCTGGAAGGCCTGACCCGGCAACTGGCCAACACCGTCGAATTCGGGCTGGCGCTCAAGGCCCAGGCCGTGCGCAGCACCCTGCGCTGGTCGCTGGATCCAACCCTGCCGCTGGCGCCCAATCTGCTGCTCAGTCTCAAGGACTTCTTTCCCGGCCTGCAACAGGTGCGCTGGCTGCCGGCCAATGCCAACCTGCGCGCCGCGCGCCTGGGTGATACGCCGGACGCCGCCTTCATCCAGCAACTGATCGCCCGCAGCGGTCAGGCCGACTTCCGCTACGGCTACAACGCCGAGGCCAGCGCCGCGCCCCTCTATGTGCTGCTGGCCGGCGATCCTCAGTTGCAGGACGGCTGGTGGGTGCTGACCAGCGCGCCCCTGCTCGAATCCCTGTGGCGGCCGAGCCGGGTGCCATCGGGCCTCGACTGGCGCCTGGAGGATCGCACCCAGGACACCCTGCTGTTCCGCGTCGGCGCGACCCCGGCGGCGAGCGGCATCGACGAGGTCCGCCAGGAGCTGGCCTACAGCAACTGGCAGGTGGTGGGTACCCATCCCGGCGAAGACGTGGGCGCCACGTTGCTGGGCGCCTCCTTCGGCCGCCTGGCGCTGTTCAGCCTGTCCGGCCTGGTGGCCGCCATTCTGCTCTACCTGCTGCTGCGCGAAGAACAGGGCCTGCGTGCCCTCACCCTCGCCTCGCGGCGTGGCTTGCGCCTGGCGGGCACCGCCCTGAACGGCATCGAGGAAGCCGTCTGCATGACCCAGGCCGATGGCCGCCTGGTCCATGTCAACGCCACGGCCGGCCGTCTGCTGGGCATCGCCCCCGACGACGCCCAGCAGTATTTCCTCGCCAGTCTGTTGCCCCCGTTGGTTGCCCTGACGCCCGCCGAGCGGGACAGTGGTGCCCTGATCAGCCTGACGGTGGAGGGGCAGCCACGCCGTTTCACGGTCAGTTGCCATGCCCTGGCGGACAGCCAGCCCAGCGCCCGGGTCCTCCGTGACCGTACCCAGACCCAGGACGGTTTCGTCTGGGTGCTGCGCGACGTCACCGACCAGCAGCGCAACCTGGACACCATCCAGACCACCCGCCAGCGCTATGAGAACATCTTCAACGGGGTGCACACCGGCATCTGCGTGGTCGATCTGAGCGCCATCTGGCCCCGCATGCGCGACCTGGGGCTGGAGCGCCCCGAGCAACTGGCGGAGTTGTTCGCCCGCCAGCCCGATGTGCTGGATACCCTGGGTCGCCAGGTACGCATCACCGAGATCAACCAGCGCGCCCTGGAAATGCTCGGCATCGAGCACCTCGACCAGGCCTGGGCGCGGCTGGTAGGTGACTCCCACGTCCAGCTCGGTGGCAAGCGCTACCGCCTGCTGGCCGGCCTGCTCTCCGGCCAGCAGGTACTGGAACTCGAGACCTGTATCAGCACCGCCGAGGGCGAACGGCACCTCTGGCTGACCATGCACCTGCCAGCCGACCCCCGGCACCTCGACGCCACTCTGCTCAGCCTCAACGACATCACCCAGCGCAAGCTGGGCGAATTGCGCCTGCTCGAGCGCGACAGTTTCTGGTCGAATCTGATCAGCGCCATCCCCGACACCCTCTACACCTATGACGTGGCCAGCGGCGAACTGACCTACGAGAGTCGTTCACTGGCCCTCAAGCTCGGCTATCCGCCGGAGGCCTTCGCCAGCCTCGGTCGCGCGCGCCTGCACCCGGATGACCTCGAACTGCACGAGCGGGTGGTGAGCATGCGGCCGACGCTCTCCGACCAGCCCAGCAGCAGTCTCTTGCGCTGGCAGCACCGCAACGGCGGTTGGCGCTGGTTCGACGTGCGCGAGCAGCGCCTTGCCCGTGCGGCGGACGGCACCGCGGCGAGCGTGGTCGGGCTGGCCCTGGATGTCACCGACATGGTGCGGGCCAGCGAGCGCCTGCGCGAAAGCGAGAATCGCTACCGGCAGCTGGCGGAAAGCATCAGCGACGTCATCTTCACCACCGACGCCCAGCTGGTGCTCAACTACATCAGTCCCTCGGTGGAGGAATTGCTCGGCTATCCCGTCGGTGAGCTGCAACAGCGCACCCTGGCCGAACTGGTGGTGCACTCGCGCCAGTGGCAGGAGGTCCGGCGCACCCTGCAACGGCTGCTGCGCAGCCTCGACAATCCACGCGCCCTGGCCGAGTTGCGCCGTGAGCACTTCGCGCCCCTGGTGCTGGACTGCCTGCACGCCCAGGGGCATACCCTGCAGATCGAGCTGCGCCTCAAGCCGCTGTGGGACGACCACGAGCGCTTCGCCGGCCTGCTCGGCATCTGCCGCGACATCTCCGCCCAGCGCCGCACGGACAAGGACATGCGCATGGCGGCCACGGTGTTCGACCACTCGGCCGGCGCCATCCTGGTCACCGACCCGGCGGGCTACATCGTGCGGGTCAACCGCACCTTCACCCGCATCACCGGCTTCAGCCCCGAAGAGGTGTTCGACCAGCAACCGATGATGCTTTGCGCCGACAAGCAGGAAGCCAACCAGCTGCAGCACGTGATGCAGCAGCTGCGCACCGAGGAGAGCTGGGAAGGCGAACTCTGGCAGCGCCGGCACGACAACGAGCCCTACCCCTCCTGGGTCGGCATCACTGCCATCCGCGACGACGACGGCGACCTGATGAGCTATGTCTGCTTCTTCGTCGACATCAGCGAGCGCAAGGCCAGCGAAAGACGCATCCACCGCCTGGCCTACTATGACGCCCTGACCCTGCTGCCCAACCGCACCCTGTTCCAGGATCGCCTGCACAACGCCCTGCAGCAGAGCCGCCACAACGGCAGCTGGGTGGTGCTGATGTTCCTCGACCTCGACCGCTTCAAGCCGATCAACGACAGCCTCGGCCACGCCGCCGGCGACCGTCTGCTCAAGGAGGTGGCCATGCGCCTGACTGCCTGCGTCGGCACCGAAGACAGCGTGGCGCGCATGGGGGGCGACGAATTCACCCTGCTGCTTTCCGGCCTGGAAACCCGCGAGGCCGCCCTGGCCCAGGCGATCCGCGTCGGCGAGCTGATCCTTACCCAGCTGGCCGAAGCCTTCATCCTCGAAGGCCGCGAATTCTTCGTCTCCGCCAGCATCGGTATCGCCCTGTCGCCCCAGGACGGTAGCGAGCTCAGCCAGCTGATGAAGAACGCCGACACGGCCATGTACCACGCCAAGGAGATGGGCAAGAACAACTTCCAGTTCTACCAGGCCGAGATGAACGCCCGCGCGCTGGAACGCCTGGAACTGGAAGCCGATCTGCGCCATGCCCTCCTGCAGGGGGAGTTCCGCCTGCACTACCAGCCGCAGTATCGCTGCGACACCCGCCGCCTGACCGGGGTCGAGGCCCTGCTGCGCTGGGAGCACCCGGTGCGCGGCCACGTCTCGCCGGCGGAGTTCATCCCGGTGCTGGAGGAGATCGGCCTGGTGGTCCAGGTGGGCGACTGGGTGATCCGCGAGGCCTGCCGGCAGATGCGCGAATGGCACGCCGCCAAGGTGCGCATCCCCAAGGTCTCGGTGAACCTCTCCGCCCGCCAGTTCAGCGATGGCCAGCTCGGCCAGCGCATCGCCGCCATCCTCGCCGAGACCGGTCTGGCACCGGCCTGCCTGGAAGTGGAACTGACCGAGAGCATCCTGATGCGCGACGTCGGCGAAGCCCTGCAACTGCTGGGCGAACTCAAGGGCCTGGGGCTGTGCATCGCGGTGGACGACTTCGGTACCGGCTACTCGTCGCTCAACTACCTCAAGCAGTTCCCCATCGACATCCTCAAGATCGACCGCAGCTTCGTCGACGGCCTGCCCCACGGCGAGCAGGATGCCCAGATCGCCCGGGCCATCATCGCCATGGCCCACAGCCTCAACCTCTCGGTGATCGCCGAAGGGGTGGAAGAGCAGGAGCAGCTGGACTTCCTCTGCACCCACGGCTGCGACGAGGTCCAGGGCTTCCTCTTCGATCGCCCCTTGCCGCCGGACCTGCTGCGCCAGCGCCTGGAACGTCAGGGTCTGTTTCCCGTGCTGACATGAGACCGGTGGCGCCACCGCATGACTGGCGCTCATACCTCAGAGTTCCCGCGATGGGGTAGAATGTTGCCCCTCACGAGCCCAACCGGGTTCGCTCTTCGCCATGCCTCAGGGGACCCTGCCGCCATGTTCAGCCGTGAAACCACCCTCGCCCGCTTCGACGCCGACCTGTATGCCGCCATGCAGCAGGAAGCCCAGCGTCAGGAAGATCACATCGAGCTGATCGCTTCGGAAAACTACACCAGCCCGGCGGTCATGGAAGCCCAGGGTAGCGTGCTGACCAACAAGTACGCCGAAGGCTATCCCCACAAGCGCTACTATGGCGGTTGCGAATACGTCGACGTGGTCGAGCAACTGGCCATCGACCGCGCCAAGCAGCTGTTCGGCGCCGACTACGCCAACGTCCAGCCGCATTCCGGCTCCCAGGCCAACTCGGCCGTGTACCTGGCGCTGATCGAAGCCGGCGACACCATTCTCGGCATGAGCCTGGCTCACGGCGGCCACCTGACCCACGGCGCCACCGTGTCCTCGTCAGGCAAGCTGTACAACGCCGTCCAGTACGGCATCGACGAGCAAGGCCTGATCGACTACGCCGAGGTCGAGCGCCTGGCCCAGGAGCACAAACCCAAGGTCATCGTCGCCGGTTACTCCGCCTACTCCCAGGTGCTGGATTTCGCCCGCTTCCGCGCCATCGCCGATGCCGTGGGTGCCTACCTGTTCGTCGACATGGCCCACTTCGCCGGCCTGGTCGCCGCCGGTGTCTACCCCAATCCGGTGCCCTTCGCCGACGTGGTCACCAGCACCACCCACAAGACCCTGCGCGGCCCGCGTGGCGGCCTGATCCTGGCCAAGGCCAACGAAGCCATCGAGAAGAAGCTCAACTCGGCGGTCTTCCCCGGTGCCCAGGGCGGTCCGCTGATGCACGTCATCGCCGGCAAGGCGGTGTGCTTCAAGGAGGCCCTGCAGCCCGAGTTCAAGACCTACCAGCAGCAGGTGATCAAGAACGCCCAGGCCATGGCCGGCGTGTTCATCGAGCGCGGCTTCGACGTGGTCTCCGGCGGCACCGACAACCACCTGTTCCTGCTCAGCCTGATCAAACAGGAAATTACCGGCAAGGATGCGGACGCTGCCCTGGGTCGCGCCTTCATCACCGTGAACAAGAACTCGGTGCCGAACGATCCGCGCTCGCCCTTCGTCACCTCCGGTCTGCGCATCGGCACCCCGGCCGTCACCACCCGTGGCTTCCAGGAAGCCGAGTGCCGCGAGCTGGCCGGCTGGATCTGCGACATCCTCGGCAACATGGGCGACGAGTCGGTGATCGATGCCGTGCGCGAGAAGGTCAAGGCCGTCTGCGCCCGCCTGCCGGTGTACGGCAAGTAAGAGGCACGCCTCCCCCTCTCCCCCCAGGGAGAGGGCCGGGGTGAGGGAAAACCCCAAACAACGAGCCCCGACCAATCGGCCGGGGCTCGTTGCATTTCCAGAAAGATCGTCAAGGCAGCCAAGCCAGGTCTTGCCGCCGGCCGGAAGACCCCGGAAACGAAAACCCCGGCCAGTGCCGGGGTTTTCGTTGTCAGGCGACAATCAGGCGCTTACAGGACCTGCAGATCGCCCAAGCCATCCAGGTAGCGCTCGGCGTCCAGGGCGGCCATGCAGCCGGCACCGGCCGAGGTGATCGCTTGGCGGTAGGTGTGGTCGGCCACGTCACCGGCGGCGAACACGCCCGGGACGTTGGTGGCGGTGGCATTGGCCTCGCGACCGCCCTTCACCACCAGGTAGCCGTCGTGGCTGTCCAGCTGGCCTTCGAACAGCGCGGTGTTGGGCGTGTGGCCGATGGCGACGAACAGACCGGCCACCTGCAACTCCTCGGTGCTGCCGTCGTTGTTCTTCAGACGCACTCCGGTGACGCCCATGTTGTCACCCAGCACCTCGTCGACGCTGGCATTGAGCTTGAGCACCATCTTGCCTTCGGCGACCCGGGCGCGCAGCTTGTCCTGCAGGATCTTCTCAGCGCGGAAGGTCTCGCGGCGGTGGATCAGGGTCACCTTGCTGGCGATGTTGGCCAGGTACAGGGCTTCCTCGACCGCGGTATTGCCGCCGCCGACCACCGCCACCTCACGGTTGCGATAGAAGAAACCGTCGCAGGTGGCACAGGCGGATACGCCCTTGCCCATGAAGGCTTCTTCGCTGGCCAGACCCAGGTAGCGGGCGCTGGCACCGGTGGCGATGATCAGGGCGTCGCAGGTGTAGGTGGCGCTGTCACCCTTGAGGGTGTAGGGCTTGCCACCGAAGTCCACGGCGTTGATGTGATCGAAGACGATCTCGGTCTCGAAGCGCTCGGCGTGCTCGCGCATCCGCTCCATCAGTGCCGGACCGGTCAGGTCATGGGGATCGCCAGGCCAGTTGTCGACCTCGGTAGTGGTGGTCAGCTGGCCGCCCATCTGCATGCCGGTGATCAGCAGCGGCTTGAGGTTGGCCCGGGCGGCATAGACCGCGGCCGTGTAACCGGCCGGACCGGAACCGAGGATGATAAGGCGCGAATGGCGCGTGGTGCTGGCTTCAGACATGACATTCTCCCTGCCGGGGTCTCCGGCAGACCTAAGAGTAAAGTGGCCCGCGCGCCGCTGGGGCGCACCGGCCGGTGTGCGTGCGGAGCCGTTCCGCGAGCGCCCGTCGCTCCTGGCGAGGGCGCGACCGGTGTCGACGGGCGGACACCGGGTCCAAGGATGGGCTCAGCCTAACGGGCATGGCCCTTCCATAGAAGCGAGCATTCTAAATCCAGACCATAGGGTGCGCCTATGTCGACCGCTTCGCCAATGGCGCCCTGAGGTAAGCTGTGCCTTCCCGCCACCTGTCAGGAATGTTCATGGCTGTCGCTCCCCTGTCCGGCTCCGCCTACTTCGCCGAAGGCCTGCGCCTGGTGACCCGCCCCGGCATGCGCCGTTTCGTGGTCATCCCGCTCACCATCAATCTGCTGCTCTACGCCGCCATCCTCACCTTCGCCGTACGGGGCTTCGAAGGCTGGCTGGACCAACTGATGCCGAGCCTGCCCGCCTGGGCCGGCTTCGTCGAATGGCTGCTCTGGCCGCTGTTCGTGCTCTTGTTGCTGGCGATCATCTTCTTCACCTTCACGATGCTGGCCAACCTGGTCGCAGCGCCCTTCAACGGCTTTCTTGCGGAAAAGGTCGAGGTGCTGGTGCGCGGGCAGGATGATTTCCCGCCCTTCAATCTCACCGAGCTGGTCACCATGGTGCCGCGCACCTTGCAGCGTGAACTGCGCAAGCTGGGCTACTACCTGCCACGCGCCCTGGGCCTGCTGGTGCTGACCTTCATCCCCGGTCTCAACCTGATCGCCGCACCGCTGTGGATCCTGTTCGGCGTCTGGATGATGGCGGTGCAGTACATCGACTTTCCCGCCGACAACCACAAACTGGATTTCCGCAGCATGCTCGCCTGGCTGCGCACCCGCCGCCTGCGCTGCCTGGGCTTTGGCGGGGTGACCTACCTGGCGCTGCTGGTGCCTGGCCTGAACGCCCTGTTCATGCCTGCCGCCGTGGCCGGGGCGACGCTGTTCTGGGTACGTGAGGAAGGCAACAAGGCGCTGGTGGTGCGCTCCTGAGCCCTGCTTGCCGGACGTCCCAACACACCCTATCCCGACAGCGACTCCTGATTGTTGGGCTTCGGCGATACAGCCGCCTCAACTCAACCTACGGCTATCTTCCGCGTAGGTTGGGTTGAGCGCAGCGAAGCCCAACAACTCCGGACCACCACGCCGGATACCATGGTTTCTGGCTGTTGGACTTCGGCGATAAGGCCGCCTCAACCCAACCTACGGCTATCTTCCGCATAGGTTGGGTTGAGCGTAGCGAAGCCCAACAACTCCGGATCATCACGCCGGATACCATGGTTTCTGGCTGTTGGGCTTCGGCGATGGAGCCGCCTCAACCCAACCTACGGCGCGCTCCGCCCACACCGCCAAACAAGCCCCCTCTCCCCCTGGGAGAGGGTTGGGGTGAGGGCGCTCCCCGCACGGACTCCACAAACGACGACGCCCGCGCCGGCAAGGCCGGACACGGGCGTCGTGGAAAGCTGTCGCCAGGCTTAGTGCTGGTGACCGCCTTCGCCATGGATATGACCATGGGCGATTTCTTCATCGCTGGCGGCACGCACATTGACCACCTTCACATCGAAGTTCAGGCGCTGGCCGGCCAGGGGATGGTTGCCGTCGACGGTGACCTGGTCGCCGTCGATGTCACGCACGGTGACGATCTGCATGGCGCCGTCCGGGCCGGACGCGTGGAACTGCATGCCCACTTCCAGCTCGTCCACGCCTTCGAACATTTCCTTGCCCAGGGTGGCAACCAGTTCGGGCGTGTATTCGCCATAGGCGTCTTCCGGCTCGATGGCCACTTTCAGCTCGTCACCGGCCTGCTTGCCGGACAGAGCACGCTCCAGACCCGGAATGATGTTGCCTGCGCCTTGCAGGTACACCAGCGGAGCACCACCAGCGGAGCTGTCGATGACTTCGCCGGCGTCGTTGGTCAGGGTGTAGTCGATGGATACTGCCGTGTTCGCCGCGATCTGCATGGCCAGAACCTTCATGCTGGGAAAAATTTAGGATGACGCATCAGTCTACGCGTCCAACTTAGCAATTGCGAATGCGTTCGGTCAGTCCCCTGGCGCCCGGAGGCATCTGGAGGGCGCCCCTGCAACGGTGCGCGACCGCCCGTCACGCAATCGCCACGGCCGCTTCACGGGGCTGTCATCCCGGCTACCTAGGGTTTGCTGCATACCCACTGCCGGAGCCCTGCCATGCCGATTCCAGTGTCCGCACCGCCCGCGCTGCGCGCCGAACGCCTGTCGACCGCTGCAGATATCCGCGGCGCCCAGCGCCTGCGAGCCGCGGTCTTCGGCAGTACCTACGGCGTGCATTTCGCCGATAACCTCGACCAGGACCCCTACGACGCTCACTGCTTGCACCTGGGCGTGCGCGACCTGCGCAGCGGCGAGCTGATCGCTACCACCCGGCTGCTCGACGGCCGTCGGCGCGAGCGGCTGGGCAGTCTCTACAGCGAGAGCGAATTCCAGCTGGAGGGTCTGGACACGCTGCAGGGCCCGCTGCTGGAAATCGGCCGCACCTGCGTGGCGCCCGGGCATCGCACCGGCGCGGCCATCGCCCTGTTGTGGGCGGAACTGGCCGAGATCATGGCCTGCGGCGACTATCGCTACCTCATGGGCTGCGCCAGCGTGCCCATGGCCGACGGCGGCCTGCAGGCGGCCGCCCTGCTGCGACAGGCGGCGCGGGACGAACGCATCCCAGCGATCCGCGCCACGCCGCGGCGGCCGCTGCCCTTCGTCGCCGTGCCGGACAACCTGGTGGTGCAGCTGCCACCCCTGCTCAAGGCCTATCTACGCCTAGGTGCCCAGGTCTGCGGCGCGCCCTGCTGGGATCCGGAATTCGGCGTGGCCGACGTCTTCATCCTGCTCAAGCGCGAAGACCTCTGCCCGCGCTATGCCCGCCACTTCAAGGCCGCGGTATGAGGCGACTGCGTCGCGTCTGGCGACTGCTGCCAGTGCTGGCCGCGCTGCTGCTCGGGGCACTGTTCGCCCTGACGGTGACGTTGGCGGTGGCGCTGAGTCGCCGGCCCTGCCTGGTGCTGCGGCAACGGCTGACGCGGCGCTTCTTCCAGGTGCTAACCTGGGCGCTGCGGTTGCGGCTGGAGGTCAGCGGCGAGGTGCCGCGCGGCACCCATCTCTGGCTGGCCAATCACGTGTCCTGGCTGGATATCGTCGCCCTGGGCAGTCTGCGGCCGCTGAGTTTCCTGTCCAAGGCAGAAGTGGCCCACTGGCCCTTCGCCGGCTGGCTGACGCGCCAGGCCGGTACCCTGTTCATCCGCCGTGGCGCCGAGCGCGGCGACGCCCTGGGCGAGGCCCTGACCACGCGCCTGACCCAGGGCCTGTCGCTGGCGCTCTTTCCCGAGGGCACCACCACCGACGGCAGCGGGCTGCGCACCTTTCACGGCCGGCTGCTGAGTCCGGCCATCGCCACCGGCACCTCGCTGCAACCCGTGGCGCTCAGCTACTGGCGCCATGGCGAGCCTGACCGGGCCGCGGCCTTCATCGGTGACGACGATCTGGTCAGCCATCTGCTGCGCCTGCTGGATAACGGCGGCACCACCCTGAGGATCGAACTGCTGCCGCCCATCCTGCCCCAGGGCCGGCCGCGCCAGGTGCTGGCGGGTGAATGCCAGGCGGCCATCGCCGCCCGCCTCGGGATTCAGCTGGAACCGCGCGCGGCCCGTTCGGCGGCGGCAAAGGCCTGCAGCTGCGGATAGAAGTCGCGAAAGTCTGCCAGCAGGCCGTCATAGGCGGCGTCCAGCTCGGCGAAGGCGCCGGCCAGCAGTTCCGGGCGCGACAGCCGTCGCGCCATGCCCTCCACCACTCGCTCCAGCACGGCGAAGTCCGTGTAGCTGCCCAGCCAGTCCTGGCGTGCCATCAGGGGTGCGATGCGGGCCAGCCGCGGCGGCAGTTCCGGTTCGTCCAGCAGGGTCTGGTAGCAGTCCGCGACGAAGCCCGGCAGTGGCTGCTCGGCGTAGTCGTGCCAGAGGCGTGCCAGGCAGTGATCGAAGAAGACATCCACCAGCAGCCCGGCCACTCGCCGCCGCGCTGCGGGCAGCCGGGTCTTGGCCCGGATCACCAGGGGGTGGTCGTCGGTATAGACGTCGATGCGCCGATGCAGACGGATGCCGGCGGCGATCCCGGTCGGCCAGGCGTCCGCCGAGCCCTTGACGAAATCGCCATAGAGGCTGCCAAGACGGTCTTCGCGGCTGGGGCCGCCCAGGTGCAGATGAGCGAGATAATTCATCCCTCCAGCATACCCCAGCCACAACCGGGCGGTTTTCCTGGACGACCCGCGGCTGCTAGGCTCGGGCCTCCTTCCCTTTCCGCTGGAGTCGTCATGCCCGCTCGCGCCGTGTTCCTCGACTATGCCTCTCTCGACCTGGGCGATCTGGACCCGGTGCCCTTGCGCGCGGTGTTCGACGAACTGGAGCTGCATCCGGCGAGCGCTCCGGACGAGGTCGCCGCGCGCCTGACCGGCGCCCAGGTCGCCATCGTCAACAAGGTGGTGCTGGACGCCCAGACCCTGGGCGCCTGCCCGGAATTGAAACTGGTGCTGGTCAGCGCCACTGGTACCAACAACATCGACCTGGACGCCGCCCGCGCCCAGCGCGTGCGGGTCTGCAACTGCCAGGGCTATGGGACCGCCTCGGTCGCCCAGCACACCCTGACCCTGCTGCTGGCCCTGGCCACGCGGCTACCGGACTACCAGGCGGATATCCGCGCCGGGCGCTGGCAGACCGCCAGCCAGTTCTGTCTGCTCGATCACCCCATCGTCGAGCTGGAGGGCAAGACCCTTGGCCTGCTCGGCCTGGGCGAATTGGGCAGCGCGGTCAGGCGGCTGGCCGAAGCCTTCGGCATGCAGACCCTGGTGGGTCAGTTGCCCGGCCGTCCGGCGCGCCCGGGCAGCCTGCCGCTGGCCGAACTGCTGCCCCAGGTGGACGCCCTGACCCTGCACTGTCCGCTCACCGACCTGACCCGCGGCATGCTGGGCGCCGCCGAACTGGCCGCGATGAAGCCCACGGCCTTCCTGGTCAACACCGCCCGCGGCGGCATCGTCGACGAACAGGCCCTGGCCGACTGCCTGAGACGCGGCCACTTGGCCGGCGCCGCTACCGATGTGCTCAGCGTGGAACCCCCGCGCGACGGCAATCCGCTGCTGGCCGGCGACATTCCGCGACTGATCGTCACCCCGCACAACGCCTGGGGTAGTCGTGAAGCGCGCCAGCGGATCATCGGCCAGCTCGCCGCCAATGCCGAAGGCCATTTCGCCGGCACACCGCAGCGAGTGGTCTGCTAAAGTTCGCGCTTTTTTCGCCAGGTAGCCCCATGGATCCGCGCAGCGAAGTCCTCCTCCGCCACCCCGAGCGCTTCGGCGGCCCCCTGCTGCTGGCAGGGCTACCGGCTGACGACCTGCTCGGCGCCCTGCCCGCGGCCAGTGGCTGGAGTTGGCACGCCGGCGAGGCCGAGCAACTGGCCCGGCGCTATCCGGGCCGCTCTCTTCTAGGCATCGAACCGCCACCGGGCGCCTTCGCCGGCGCCGTGCTGTTCCTGCCCAAGTCCCGCGAGGCCACCGACTTCCTGCTCACCGCCCTGACTCGCTGCCTGCCAGCCGAGGGCAGCCTCTATCTGGTCGGTGAAAAGAAGGCCGGCATCGAACGCGCCGCGCGCCAGCTGGGTGCCTTCGGCAAGGCCAGCAAGCTCGACAGCGCCCGCCATTGCCAACTGTGGGTGGTGCACGGCCCTCGCACCTCGGCCGATCCGCAGCCGGACGCCTGGCTGCAACGCCAGCGGCTGGAGCGGGCTGGGGTGAACCTGGACATTCTCAGTCTGCCGGGCGTCTTCAGCCATGGCCGGCTGGACGTGGGCACGGCGCTGCTGCTGGACCAGCTCGACGGCCTGCCCGAGGGCGCGGTGCTGGACTTCGGTTGCGGCGCCGGCGTGGTCGGCGCCGCCCTGGCTCGCCGCTATCCCGCCAGCACCCTGCATCTGCTGGACGTGGACGCCTTCGCCGTGGCCAGCAGTCGCCAGACCCTGGCGGCCAATGGTCTCGCCGGAACGGTGATCGCCGGCGACGGCATCGCCGCGGCACCCACGGGCCTTGCCGCCATCGTCAGCAATCCGCCCTTCCACAGCGGTGTGAAGACCGACTATCGCACCACCGAAACCCTGCTGGCCGAGGCGGTGCGCCATCTCAGGCCCGGTGGCGAACTGCGCCTGGTGGCCAACAGCTTCCTGCGCTATCCGCCGCTGATCGAGGCAGCCTTCGGCAACTGCCGCACCCTGGCCGAGCGGGACGGCTTCAAGGTCTATAGCGCCCGGCGGCGGTAACGCTGTTGGGCTTCGCTGCGCTCAACCCAACCTACGCGGCATCCGTAGGTTGGGTTGAGACGGCTTCATCGTCGAAGCCCAACAGGCGCGGCCGAACCGCGGCAATGTTACCCCCGTAGTACCCAACCAGCACCCTCTCCCCTTGGGAGAGGGTTGGGGTGAGGGAAAACGCCACCCCTAGTCAAAACCTCACCCCTTCTTCGCCGCCTCATACAACGGCATTACCTTGGGAATCGCCGCCTGTAGCGCCTTGGTGCGGTTGGCGTCGGAGGGGTGGGTGCTGAGGAATTCCGCCGGCTGCTTGCCCTGGCTGGCCTGGGCCATCTTTTGCCAGAGGGTGATGGCGGCATTGGGGTTGTAGCCGGCACGGGCCGAGAGCTCCAGGCCGATGAGGTCGGCTTCGTTCTCGTTGCCGCGGCTGAACGGCAGGGTCAGGGCCACCTGGGACACCTGGTCGGCCAGTTGCATGCCGCCCTGGCCAACACCCAGCAGGGCCCCGCCGAGGTTCTCGCCCATCTGGATGGCATAGGCCCGCGACATCTGCTCGCGGCTGTGCTCGCGCAAGGCGTGGGCGATCTCGTGGCCCATCACCGCGGCCAGCTCGTCGTCGGTCAGCTTGAGCTGATCGATCAGGCCGCTGTAGACGAAGATCTTGCCGCCCGGACCGCAATTGGCGTTGAGCTCGTCGCTCTGCACCAGGTTGACCTGCCAGTCCCAGTTCACCGCGTCCGGGCGGAAGGCCGCGGTCTGCGGGATCAGGCGCTTGGCGATGGCGGCGACGCGCTTGCCGTCGGCGCTGTCATTGGCCAGCTTGCCGGCGGCCTTGGCTTCGCTGACCGTCTTGGCATAGGACTGGGCGTACATCTGGTTGACCTGCTGCTCGGACAGCATGCTGAACATGTACTGCTTGCGCTGCACCCCGACCGCGCCACCCGAGGTGGTGTTGACGGTCTGGCAGGCGACCAGTAGCAGGCTCAAGGACAGGCCTGCGAGGGGAAGGATACGGCGCATGGGAATCTCCAGGTATCGAGGCGGATACAGCATAGAGAGGGGCGTCGCGCCCGGCAACGTTCGTGCGCAGGCGACCGGAGGCCTCAATGGATCGTCAGCGCCGCCGATAGCCACGGCATTGAATGCCCTCCGGAGTCCCCGATGAGTTCCAGATCCATCCGCACCTCCATCACCCTGCTGGCCGGCGCCTGCATCCTGGTGGTGGTGATCGCCTTGATCGCCTATACCCTGCTCGCGGGTCAGCGCACCCGCACGCTGGTCGATACCCATACCGAGGCCCTGGCCGCCACTGCCGCAGAGGCCCAGCTGACCGCGGAAGCCGAAGCCGTGGGCAACCAGCTGCAGCGCCAACTGGACGTTCCCCTGCAACTGGCCAATCAACTGGCGCAGCTCAACGTGGCCATGGGCAGCGGTGGCGACCAGCAGGTCGACCTGGATCGCCAGAGTCTGGTCCGGCTCTTGGGCCAGACCCTCAAGCGCCAGCCCGGCCTGCTCAGCCTCTATACCGTCTGGGAACCCAATGCCATCGATGGCCAGGACGAGCGCCATCGCGGCGACGCCGCCGCCGGCTACGACGAGCAAGGCCGCTTCACCCCCTGGTGGCACAAGACCCTCGACGGCGACGTCACGGTGGAGCCGATTGGCGAGACCGTGGAAAGCCAGACCCGCCTGCCCTCGGGCGTGCGCGAAGGCGAGTACTACCTCTGTCCACGGGAAACTCGCACCACCTGCGTGCTCGACCCCATGCCCGACACGGTCAACGAACAGCAGGTGCTGATCGCTTCCTTCAACGTGCCCATCCTGGTCGGTGGCGCCTTCAAGGGCGTGGTCGGCGCCGACGTGCCGCTGGACTTCATCCAGCGCCAGTTGGTCAAGGCCAATGGCCGCCTCTATGGCGGCGTGGGCCGCATGGCCCTGGTCGCCGGGCGGGGCACCCTGGTCGCCTACACCGCCGACGCCAGCCAACTGGGCAAGCCGGCCGAACCAGTGCTGGGCGCGACGCTGGCCGGCCTCAGGGACCTGGGCGAGGGCGTCACGCGCCGTTTCGACACCAAAAGCGAGCGCTACCAAGTCTATCTGCCGCTGCGCTTCACTGGCGACAACCGCCAGGTCTGGACGCTGATCGTCGAATTACCCCGCGAAGCCGTGCTGGCCGATCTCTATAGCCTCAAGGACACCCTGGGCAGCCAACGCCACCAGGATGTGGTCGGCATGCTGCTGGTGGGCCTGGCGGTCGCCGGTGCCGGCCTGCTGGTGCTCTGGCTGATCAGCCTGCGCATCGCCCGGCCGCTGCGGCAGATGGTCGCCATGCTCGACGCCATCGGCCAGGGCGACGGCGACCTGACCCAGCGCCTCGCCACCGAGCGCCGTGACGAGGTCGGCGCCATGGCCGGCGGCTTCAACAGCTTCCTGGCGTCGCTGCAGAACCTCATCGGCCAGCTGGTCCGCTCGGTGGGCGAAGTGGCCACGGCGGCCGAGCACACCTCCCATATCGCCCAGCGCACCCGCGACGGCGTGGAGCGGCAGTTGCAGGAGATCGACCAGCTGGCGACCGCCATGCAGGAGATGACCGCTACCGCGCAGGACGTGGCCGGCAATGCCGGTCGCGCGGCACGCGCCGCCACCGAGGCGGACGGCGCGGTCAACGAAGGTCAGCGCCTGGTGCAGCAGAACGTCGCCAGCAGCGTCGCCCTCGCCGAGGAGATCGAGCGTGCGGTGGAGCAGGTGCGCCGGGTCGCCGAGGACAGCGAGAACATCGGCTCCATCCTCACCACCATCAATGGCATCGCCGAGCAGACCAACCTGCTGGCGCTCAACGCCGCCATCGAGGCGGCCCGCGCCGGCGAACAGGGCCGTGGCTTCGCCGTGGTGGCCGACGAGGTGCGCAACCTGGCGCAAAAGACCCAGGTCGCCACCGGCGAGATCCAGAGCATGATTCAGCGCCTGCAGCAGGGCACCCGCGAGGCGGTGACGGTGATGCAGGCCAGCGGCGCCCAGACCAGCACCCAGGTCGCCCAGACCGAGGCCACCCGGCGCGCTCTGGACACCATCCTGGCGGCGGTGAGCGAAATCACCAGCATGAATCTGCAGATCGCCAGCGCCGCCGAGGAGCAGAGCGCGGTGGCCGAGGACATCAATCGCAACGTGGTCAATATCGGCCAGAGCGCCCAGGCGGTCCACGGCGAAGCCGACAGCGCCTCCCGCGCCGGCCAGCAACTGCGCGAACTGGCCGAGCAGCAACGCCAGCTGGCGGGACGCTTCCGCGTCTAGCAAGGCTAGCTGCGTGCCCCTCCTCTCTGCTTGGGGAGGGATTCGTCGGCACCGATGCGCCGCTAAAACCTAAAGGTAGCGCGGTGCACTGCCGATAACCTCGCGCCACCCAAGCACTGGAGTGTTGTCGATGTCTTTTCGCTCAGTCCGTACGACCATCACGCTGCTCTCGGGGAGCTGCATCCTGGCCGTGGTCATGGCGCTCGTCGGTTATGTGCTCTTTGCCGGCATGCGCACCCAAAGCCTGGTCGACACCCATACCGCCCAGCTTGCCGAGCGTGCTGCCCAGGCCCGGTTGGATGCCCAGGCCCAGGCGATTGCCGGCAGCCTGATGCAGAAGCTGGATCTGCCGCTCACGGTCGCCCGCGGTATCGCTCAACTCAATGCCCAGGCCGACAGCAGCGCCGAACGGCCCCTGCGGATCGACCGTGAAGGCCTCAACAACCTGCTCCAGCAGACCCTGCTCGACAATCCCGACCTGCTCGACGTTTACGCGGGTTGGGAGCCCAATGCCTTCGACGGCGCAGACGCCCAGTACGCCGGACGCAGCGAAGCCGGCTATGACGCCACGGGTCGCTTCATGCCCTGGTGGTATCGCACACCCGAGGGCGGCCTGAAGGTGGAACCCCTGGGGCCGACCATGGAAAGCCAGACGGTGCTGCCCACCGGGGTCCGCGAGGGTGAGTACTACCTTTGCCCGCGGCAGAGCCTCAAGCCCTGCATCGTCGATCCGGCACCCTACGAGATGAATGGACAGAAGATCCTGATGTCCTCCTTCAACGTGCCCATCCTGGTCAAGGGTGCCTTCAAGGGCGTGGTCGGCGCCGACCTGTCCCTGGCCTTTATCCAGGAGCAGCTCAAGCAGGCCAACGCCGGTCTCTACGAGGGCGCGGGCAGCATGGCGCTGGTCGCCAACCGCGGCACCCTGGTGGCCTATACCCGGGATCCCAAGGCGCTCGGTCAGCCGGCCGCGCAGATACTCGGCGACGCGGCCCAGGGCCTGGCGCAACTCGGCGATGGGGTGACCCGCCGCTTCGATAGCCAACACGACCTCTATCAGGTGTATCTGCCGCTGCGCCTGGGCAACAATGCCACCACCTGGACGTTGATCCTGCAGCTGCCCCGCGTGGCGGTGCTCAGCGATCTGCATCTCCTGCAACAGGCCCTCGGCGAGCAACGCCGTACTGATATGGCCGGCATGCTGCTGGTGGGCCTGCTGGTGGCTGGCGGCGGCCTGCTGCTGCTCTGGCTGGTCAGCCTGCGCATCGCCCGCCCGCTGCGGCAGATGGTGGCCATGCTCGACGACATCGCCAAGGGCGATGGGGACCTGACCCAGCGGCTGACGGTCAATAGCCGCGACGAACTCGGTGCCATCGCCAGCGGTTTCAATGCCTTCCTCGGTTCGCTGCAGCACCTCATCGGTCAGCTGGTACATTCGGTCAGCGACGTGAACACGGCCGCCACCCAGACCTCCAACATCGCCCAGCGCACCCGCGACGGCGTTCAGCGCCAGCTGCAGGAGATCGACCAGGTGGCCACCGCCATGCAGGAGATGACCGCCACCGCCCAGGATGTCGCCAGCAATGCCGGACGCGCCGCCCAGGCGGCCACCCAGGCCGATAGCGCCGTGAGCGAAGGCCAGCGTGTGGTGCGGCAAAATGTCAGCGACTGCGCCACCCTCGCCGCGGAAATCGAGCGCGCCGTGACCCAGGTACGCCTGGTGGCCGATGACAGCGAGAACATCGGTTCCATCCTCACCACCATCAACGGCATCGCCGAGCAGACCAATCTGCTGGCGCTCAACGCGGCCATCGAGGCGGCCCGGGCCGGCGAGCAGGGCCGTGGCTTCGCCGTAGTGGCCGATGAGGTGCGCACCCTGGCGCAAAAGACCCAGGTCGCCACCGGCGAGATCCAGAGCATGATCCAGCGCCTGCAGAGCGGCACCCGGGAGACCGTGGCGCTGATGCAGAACAGCCATGCCCAGACCAGCAATCAGGTGGAACAGACCCAGGCGGCCAGCCGGGCCCTGGAGGTCATCCTCACCGCCGTGGGCGAGATCACCGAAATGAATCTGCAGATCGCCAGCGCCGCCGAGGAGCAGAGCGCGGTGGCCGAGGACATCAATCGCAACGTGGTCAACATCGGCCAGGCGGCCAATGGCGTACACGACCAGGCTGATCAGGCCACCCGCGCCGGTAGCCACCTGAGCGAACTGGCCGAACGGCAGCGCCAGTTGGCGGCGCGCTTCAAGGTCTAGCGGGTCACAAGGGCGTCAAACACTCCGGCCCGTCTACCTCGGGCCGGTTGACGATGTTGGCCAAGACCCGCTCGCGCAGCGGCATGCCGCCCGCGGCCAACAGCTCCTGCAGGGCTTCGGGCGTGCTGTCCGGATCCTGCCAGAGGGCACGACCCGCCTCGTCGAGCAGAATGGGGCGGCGCAGCGGACCGGCCGCCTGGGTGACCATGGCCACCGACAGCCAGAGCTGATCCCCGGCCGGATAGGCCTCCCAGAGCGCGGCGAACCAGGCCAGGGGTTCGCCATTGAACATCCAGTAGGGCCGCTTGCGGTGGCCACCGCGCCATTCGTAGAAGCCGTTGGCCGGCAGCAGACAGCGCCGCAGGCGAAAGGGCTCGCGAAACATCGGCTGGGTGGCTAGGCTTTCGGCGCGGGCATGGGTGGGGGTGCGGGACAGATCGGTGAGCCAGGGCGGCGTCAGCCCCCAGCGACCGCTGTCGACCCGCTCGCCCTCGGCGGTCCGCCGCTGCAGCAGCACCTGCTGGTGGGGCGAGATGTTCCAGCGCGGGGGATGCTTGTCGGGAAAACCCGGCAAGCCGGCGAATTCAGCGGGCCAGCGGAACAGGGCGTAGCGTCCGGACATGAAAACCTTTCAACAAATGAGGATGCCCTGCTCGGGAGAAGGATCCTCTCCCGGCAGGGGCGTGGCGGCATTGTACGCGGCGATCAGCGCCTGCGCGCGCTGCGCCTCTTCGTCCTCGACCAGCAGGGCGAGCAAGCCCACCGCGGGCAGATCGCCGATGCCACCGAGCAGATGGCGCCCGGCGAGAAAGCCGCTGATGCCCTCGCTGGCCAGCACCGCCAGGAGCAATTCGCCTTCGTGCAGCGAACCCGGCTCATAGATGCGGCGCATCAGTCGTCCTCCCGCCGAACCTCGAGATTCCAGTCCTCGCCATCGGTGTGCAGGCCGAAGCGGATCGGTCGGCAGCAGACTTCACAGTCCTCGTAGTAGTCCTGGTCACCGCCGCTGAGGTCGAGCACCACCTCGCCCAGTTCGCCGCAATAAGGGCAATCGTATTCCTGGCTTTCCAGCATCTGCCTGCACTCCTTGACCGCCAACCTGCCGCCCATCCGGCCCCTGACGCTTGCATCTGGCGCCACGCCCACTACTATGGCCGCCGGAATTTCTACAAGAGAACACCATGGGCGAGTTCGAAGCCATTCGACCCTATAACGACGCGGAAGTCCCCGGGGTTCTGGCCCGCCTGATCGACGACGACCACTTCATCGGCATCCTTGCCGGCTACCGGTTCCCGCGCCTGTCCAAGGGACTCGGCTGGGTAGTGCGCCCCCTGCTGCGCACCCGCCTGCGCCAGGAACTGAGTGGTATCCAGAGCGTCGCGGCGCTGCAGGACAAGCTCGAACCCTATGTGGATCGCGCCATCGAGAAGGCCTCGGACGGCGTCACCTACTCGGGCATCGACCAATTGCGCAGTGGTCGCGCCTATCTGTTCCTGGCCAACCACCGCGACATCGTGATGGACCCGGCCTTCGTCAACTATGCCGTCTACCACGCCGGTCTGCCAACGCCGCGCATCGCCATCGGCGACAACCTGCTGCAGAAGCCCTTCGTCAGCGACCTGATGCGGCTGAACAAGAGCTTCATCGTGCACCGCTCCATCAGCGGTCGCCGCGAAAAGCTGGCGGCGTACCAGAACCTGTCCGCCTACATCAATCACTCGATCCGCCAGGACGGCCAGTCCATCTGGATCGCCCAGGCCGAGGGCCGGGCCAAGGACGGCGACGACCGCACCGATTCGGCCATCCTCAAGATGTTCCACATGAGCTGCAAGGACGAGCCCTTCGCCGAGCTGGTCAAGGCGCTGAACATCGTGCCGGTGTCCATCAGCTACGAATTCGATCCCTGCGACCAGGCCAAGGCCCGCGAACTGCACATCCGCGCTACCACTGGCAGCTACACCAAGGCGCCGGGCGAGGACGACGTCAGCATCGCCCTGGGCATCACCGGCTACAAGGGCCGAGTGCACGTGGCCTTTGGCGAGCCGGTGAGCGGCGAATTCGAGGACGCCAAGGCGCTGGCCCAGGAAATGGACCGGCAGATCCTCGGCAACTACCGGCTGTTTCCGGCCAGCTACCTGGCCTATGCCGCCTGGGATGGCCGCGATGCGGAGCTGGCCGTGCCCGCCGTGGACGCCCTGTTTCCGGCCGAGGAGATCGAGGTCGCCCGTGCCGAGTGGGAAAGACGCCTGGCCGAATGCCCGGCGGAGTACCGGGCACAACTGGTGCGCCAGTACGCCCAGCCGGTGCTGAACAAGTACCGCGTGCTGGCCGGCCTGGAATAGTCGCCAGCAGCCCACGAAAAAGCCCGGCCAGTGCCGGGCTTTTTTGTGGGCGGTAGGTTTTCAGCGACCGCTGAGCACCTGCACCACGGTCGGATCCTTGAACACCCGGGTCAGGGCATCGCTCAGCACATCGCTGACCAGCTTGGTGTTGGCCTCGGCGTTGGGTGCCATGCCGAAGCGCTGGTTGAGGCTGGCGCCGTAGCGGCCGCGGTAGCCACGCTGGCTGTTGCGCACGTCCACCTGGAAGGCCGCGGCGACGTCGGAGGCGGTGACGTACAGTTCCTTGGGCGACTGGTAGTTCAGCTCGGCCAGGGTCAGGGTCAGCTGGGGCGCACCCGGGCCGGCATTGGGCGACGGGGTGAAGCCCATCTGGCGTACGGCCTTCTCGGCTTCCGCCTGCAGCTTGGGAATCACGTCCTGGGTCTGCACCACCACCACGCTGGTGTCGGGATAGAGCCCGCCACGGGTGCCCAGGGTGAAGGAGGAGCGACCGTCGACCACGCGGACCGAGACCGGCTGGCCCTGGCCGACCGGCGCGATGGGCGCGGTGATCTGGGGTTGCGGACTCAATTGCTGAGGGCTACTGGCACAGCCGGCCAGGGTCAGACCAGTGGCGGCGAGCAGGCCGAGCAACAGGCGATAGCGCATGCAGAAACTCCAGAGAAAGGGACAGGGGGCAGTATACCCAGCCCCCCAGCGGCGTCGATAGACGGGGATAGCGGACAAGGAAACGCCGGCTCGGGCCGGCGTCTCTTCAAACCAGGGTCAGGGCTTGGCCGCCAGTGGCGGTCGCGTCTGGCTGCGCTCCAACCAGCCACCGCCGAGGGCCTTGTACAGGGTGACCTCGCTGTTGAGCTGGTTGAGTCTGTCGGTGATCAACTGCTGCTGGGCGCTGTACAGCGAACGCTGGGCGTCGAGTACCGTGAGGTAGTTGTCGATGCCCTGGCGATAGCGCAGGTTGGCCAGGTCATAGTACTCCTGGCTGGCCTGTACCAGGTCCTGCTGGGCCTGCAGCTGGTCGTCGTAGGTGCCCTTCGCCGCCAGGGCATCGGCCACCTCGCGGAAGGCGGTCTGGATCGACTTCTCGTAGGTGGCGACGTTGATGTCCTTCTGGATCTTGGCCGCATCCAGGCTGGCCTTGAGGCTACCGGCCGTGAAGATCGGGATGTTGATGCTCGGCGAGAAGGTCCAGTAGCCGGAACCGGCGTCGAACAGGCCATTGAGATCCCGGCTGGCCGTGCCGCCCTGGGCGGTCAGGCTGATGCGCGGGAAGAAGGCCGCCCGGGCCGCGCCGATGTTGGCGTTGGCGGCGCGCAGCTGCAGCTCGGACTGGAGGATGTCCGGACGCTTCTGCAAGAGATCCGACGGCAGGTTGGCCGGCAGATCGGCGAGCAGGTCCTTGCCATCCAGGCCCTTGCCTTGCGGCAGGTCCGCCGGGATCGAGGTGCCCAGCAGCAGGGTCAGGGCATTGCGATCCTGGGCCACCTGGCGGGTGTACTGGGCCAGATTCGCCCGCGCGCCTTCCAGGGCGGTGCGCGACTGGCGCAGGTCCAGCCCGCTGGCCACGCCGTTTTCCACGGTCTGACGGGTCAGGTCGTAGGAGCGCTGGTAGGCGGCGAGGGTCTCGCGGGTCAGTTGCAGCATGCGCTGGTCGGTGAGCCAGGCGTAGTAGGCGTTGGCCACTTCCGAGACCAGCGAGATCTGGGTGCTGCGACGCCCTTCGCTGGTGGCGAAGTAGTTGAGCAGCGCCTGCTCGCTGAGGCTGCGCAGGCGACCGAAGAGGTCCAGCTCATAGGAGGTGAAACCCAGGGTCACGCTGTACTGGCTGCTGATGCTGCCGCCACCGCCGCCACCCGCGCCATTGGCGGTGTTGCCGGCGAGCAGTTCGCGGATGGCGGAGACCTGGCTCAGGTCCTCCGGCTGGCGGGTACGGGTCCCGGTGCCGCTGACCGCGATGTCGGGAAACAGCTCGGCGCGCTGCACGCGGTACTGCGCCTGGTAGAGACGCACGTTCAGCGCGGCCTGGCGCAGGTCGCGGTTGTTGTCCAGCGCCAGCTGGATCAGCCGCTGCAGGGCCGGGTCGCGATAGAAATCGCGCCAGCCGATGTCGGCCGCCTGCTGGTCGCGATTGACCGTCAGGGCATCGTAGGCCTGGCCATGGGGCCAGGCGTTCTCCACCGGCGCATTGGGCCGCTGGTAGTCGGGGATCAGGCTGCAGCCGGAGACGGCCAGCATGCCCACGATCACCGCCAAGACAGACTTCTTCATATCAGTGTCCTTCCTTGCCATGGGCTTCCTGGTCCTTGGTGGCCTTGTCCTTGAACAGGCTGCTGACCACCACGTAGAACATGGGAATCCAGAAGATCGCCAGGATCGTGGCGGTGAGCATGCCGCCGATCACGCCGGTACCCACGGCGTGCTGACTGCCAGAGCTCGCGCCCGAAGAGATCGCCAAGGGCACCACGCCCAGGATGAAGGCCATGGAGGTCATGATGATGGGCCGCAGGCGCATGCGTGACGCTTCCACCGCCGCGTCGACGATGTTCTTGCCGCCCTCGTGCAGCTCCTTGGCGAATTCCACGATCAGGATGGCGTTCTTCGCCGCCAGGCCAATGGTGGTGAGTAGACCGACCTGGAAGAACACGTCGTTGGCGAGGCCGCGGAAGTAGGTGGCCAACAGCGCACCGATGACGCCCAGTGGCACGACCAGGAGCACCGCGATCGGAATCGACCAACTCTCGTACAGCGCCGCCAGGCAAAGGAACACCACCAGCATCGACAAGGCATAGAGCGCCGGTGCCTGGGAGCCCGACAGCCGCTCCTCGTAGGACAGACCGGTCCAGGCGATACCCACGCCCTGCGGCAGGTCCTTGGCCATGCGCTCGATCTCGGCCATGGCGTCACCGGTACTGTAGCCAGGCGCGGCGGATCCCAGGATCTCCAGCGAGGAGATGCCGTTGTAGCGCTCCAGCTTGGGCGAGCCGTAGATCCACTCGCCACGGGCGAAGGCCGACACCGGCACCATCTCGCCCGAGCCGTTGCGCACGTACCACTTGTTGAAATCCTCGGGATTCATCCGTGCGCTGGCTTCGCCCTGCATGTACACCTTCTTCACCCGACCACGATCGATGAAGTCGTTGATGTAACTGGAGGCCCAGCCGCTGGACAGCGTCTGATTGACATCGCTCTGCGACAAACCGAGCGCCCGCACCTTTTCGTCGTCGACGATGAGCTTGAACTGCGGCTCGTCGTTGAGACCGTTGGGCCGGGTCTGCATCAGCTTGGGATTCTGCGCAGCCATGCCGAGCAGCTGATTGCGCGCGGCCATGAGCGCCTCGTGGCCAATGCCGCCGTTGTCCTGCAGATAGAAGTCGAAACCAGTGGCGTTACCCAGCTCCAGTACCGCGGGCGGTACCACCACGAAGACGATGGCATCCCGGATCTGCGAGAGATAGCCCATGGCGCGTCCGGCAACCGCACCGGCGGCGTCGTTGGCATCAGGGCGCTGGTCCCAGGGTTTCAACTGGATGAACGCCAAGCCCGAACTCTGACCGCGACCTGCGAAGTTGAAGCCGTTGACGGTGAACATCGAACCCACGGCTGGCTCGTTCTTCATCATCTGCTCGCGCATGGTATCGAGCACCTGCTGGGTGCGCTCGGCGGACGAACCGGGCGGTGTCGTGACCTGGCCGAACAGAATGCCCTGGTCTTCTTCTGGCAGGAAGGACGAGGGAATGCGCGTGAACAGGAAAGCCATGCCGGCGACGATGACCACATAGACCAGCAGGAACGGGATCTTGTGGCGGATCACCGCGGCGACGCTGCGCTCGTAACGGTGCTGGCCGCTCTCGAACTTGCGATTGAACCAGCCGAAGAAACCACGCTTCTCGTGGTGCCCCTGCTTGACCGGCTTGAGCATGCTGGCGCACAGCGCGGGCGTGAAGACCAGAGCCACCAGCACAGACAACGCCATGGAAGTGACGATGGTGATGGAAAACTGCCGATAGATCACCCCGGTGGAGCCACCGAAGAAGGCCATGGGCACGAACACCGCCGACAGCACCAGAGCGATACCCACCAGGGCGCCCTGGATCTGCTCCATCGACTTACGGGTCGCTTCCTTGGGCGAGAGCCCCTCCTCGGCCATCACCCGCTCGACGTTTTCCACCACCACGATGGCATCGTCCACCAGCAGGCCGATGGCCAACACCATGCCGAACATGGTCAGGATGTTGATGGTGAAACCGGCGGCCAGCAGCACCGCGAAGGTACCCAGCAGGACTACCGGTACGGCCATGGTCGGAATCAGGGTGGCCCGGAAGTTCTGCAGGAACAGGAACATCACCAGGAACACCAGCAGGATCGCCTCACCCAGGGTCTTGACCACCTCGTGAATGGACGCGGTCACTACCGGCGTGGTGTCATAGGGATAGACCACGTCCATGCCTTCGGGCATGAACGGTTTGAGGCGGTCGATGGTGGCGTGGACCGCCTTGGCGGTGTCCAGGGCGTTGGCCCCGGTGGCCAGACGCAGGGCCATACCCGAAGCCGGCTTACCGTTGAACTGGGCATCGATGGACGAGTTCTCGCCACCCAGTTCGATCCGCGCGACGTCACGCAGCCGAACCTGGGCACCGCTCTGATCCACCTTGAGGAAGATCTTGCCGAATTCCTCGGCCGAGGTCAGGCGGGTCTTGCCGATGATGGTGGCGTTGAGCTGCTGGCCCTTGACGGCCGGCAGGCCACCGAGCTGACCCGAGGCGATCTGCACGTTCTGGCTGCTGACCGCATTGCTGACATCGACCGGGGTCAGCTGATACTTGAACAGCTTGTCCGGATCCAGCCAGATACGCATGGCGTACTGCGAGCCGAATACCTGGAAGTCGCCGACACCGCTGGTCCGCGCGATGGGATCCTGCATGTTGGAGACGATGTAGTTGGACAGGTCGTCCTTGGTCAGGGAGCCGTCCTTGGAGACCAGGCCCACCACCATCATGAAGTTGCGCTGGTACTTGGCGACGCGGATACCCTGTTGCTGCACTTCCTGTGGCAGCAAGGGCGTCGCCAGCTGCAGCTTGTTCTGCACCTGGACCTGGGCGATGTCCGAGTTGGTACCCTGATTGAAGGTCACGATGATGGTCATGCTGCCGTCGGAGTTGGACTCCGAGGAGATGTACCTGAGGTTGTCGATCCCGTTCATCTGTTGCTCGATGACCTGGACCACGGTGTCCTGCACCGTCTGCGCCGAGGCGCCAGGATAGGTCACCTGGATCGAGACCGCCGGAGCGGCGATGTTCGGGTACTGGTTGATCGGCAGATTGACGATCGCCAGGATGCCGGCGAGCATCATCACCAGGGCGATTACCCAGGCGAAGATGGGCCGGTCGATGAAGAACTTTGACATCGGGCGCTCCCTTTATTGGCCCTGACCGGCCGGCTGCTGCTCGGCGGAGGCGACGTTGCCGGCAGGCTTGGCAGTGACACTGGCGCCGGGTTTAACCTTCTGCAGACCTTCGGTGATGACCTTGTCACCCGCTTTGATGCCTTTGGATACCAACCAGTCGGCACCCAAGGCCCGCTCGGTCACCAACTCGCGCAGCTCGACCTTGCCTTCCCCATTCACCACCATGGCGGTGGGCTTGCCCTTCTGATCACGCGTGACCCCTTGCTGGGGTACCAGGATGGCATTCTGGCGCACCCCCGATTGCAGCTGGGCACGCACGAACATGCCGGGCAGCAGCAGCTTGTCGGGGTTGGGGAATTCGGCACGGATGGTCACCGAGCCGGTACCCTGGTCCACCGACACCTCGGCGAACTTGAGCTTGCCGGAACGGCTGTAGGCGCTGCCGTCTTCCAGCATCAGCTTGACCTCGGCGGCGTTCTCGCCCTGCACGCGCTGCAGCTGACCGCTGTCCAGTTCGCGGCGCAGGCGCAGCAGATCGGTGGCGGACTGGGTCACGTCGACATAGATGGGGTCCAGCTGGGTGATGCTGGTCAGGGCGGTGGTCTGGTCGGCGGTGACCAGGGCGCCTTCGGTCATCATCGAACGCCCGATACGGCCGGAGATGGGCGCGGCGACCTTGGTGTAGGCCAGGTTGATCTCGGCGTTGCGCAGGGCGGCCCTTGCCGATTCCACCTGGGCTTCGTTCTGCCGCTGCATGGACAGGGCATCGTCGGCTTCCTGCTTGCTGATCGCCTGCTCCTTGACCAGGGCGCCATAGCGCTGGGCCTTGAGCCGGTTGGAGGCCAGGGTCGCCTGGGCCTGGGCCAGGGAGGCCTTGGCCGAATTGACGTTGGCTTCGTAGGTGCGCGGATCGATCTGATAGAGCTGGGTGCCGGCCTTCACGTCGGCGCCTTCGGTGAAGTAGCGCTTGAGCAGGATGCCGCTCACCTGCGGCCGCACCTCGGCGATACGGAAGGCCGCGGTGCGCCCGGGCAATTCGTCGGTCAGGGTCACGGTGCGTGGTTCCATCGTCACCACCCCGACTTCCGCGGGCTTCTGCTGCTGTTGCTGCTGGTCCTTGTTGTCCTGCTTGCCGCAGGCGCCCAGGGCCAGGGCTACGGCCAGCAGGGCGGGGGCGAAAAAGGCATGCGCCGGCTTGATCTGCATATCAAAAGTCCTTGAAAGCTGGGAAATGAGCATGCGCAGCGCGCCTTGTGGATCCGCACCGGCTCGAGCATAGGAATTATTATCAGACAAATATACTTACGTTCACGACTGTTTGTAAATAACCCAAGTGCCATGCTCGGGTATTTCGCCGGATGCTTCGATGCTTCATGAACACGGCGATGGCGACAAAGCCAGGCGGTGCGACCGACCTGGGTAGCAGACCATGAGGCCGGAGGCGAGTTCTGCCAGGGGATCGCGCTGCCGCCCGCCTCGTCACCAAAAACGACCGCCCACAAAAATGCCGGACGAATCCGGCATTTTTGGTTACAACCTGGGGGCGTCCCGTTACTGGCGCACGCCTTCGAAGGACAGCATGAATTCCACTTCCTGGGATTTCGGACCGAGGTCCTTCTGGATGTTGAAATCCTTGAGCTTGAGGGTGGTGGTGCCCTCGAAGCCGGCGCGGTAGCCGCCCCACGGATCCTTGCCCTCGCCCATGAAGTGGGCCTTGATGGTGACCGGCTTGGTCACGCCGTTCAGGGTCAGGTTGCCGGTGACATCGGCAGTGCCGTCGCCGGTGGGGGTGACCTTGGTCGATTCGAAGCTGGCCTGGGGATGGGCGGCGACGTTGAGGAAGTCGGCGCTGCGCAGGTGCTTGTCGCGTTCGGCGTGGTTGGTGTCGACGCTGTCGGTGTTGATGGTCACCTTGACCTTGTCGGCGGACGGATCCTTGGCATCGAAGCTGAAGGTGCCGTCGAAGTCCTTGAAGGTGCCGTACAGCCAGCTGTAGCCCAGGTGCTGGATGCGGAATTGGATGAAGGCGTGCTGGCCCTGCTTGTCGATCTTGTAATCGGCGGCCATGGCCTGGCCAGCGCCCAGCAGAGCGGTACCCAGGGCCAGGGCGGCAACGGTTTTCTTCAGCATTGGATGGAGCTCCATGTGGTGGTGGGAAGCGAACATCAGGAAGGAGTGTGGACCCGGCCGAGCATCCGGACCAGGGTGCCGTCGCGGTCGACGAAATGGTGCTTGAGCGCGGCCACCACGTGCAGACCGGCCAGGACGATCAGCGTCCAAGCGAACCAGAGGTGGATCTTGCCGGCGGTATCGGCCTGATCCGGCAGGCCGCTCAGGGTCGCCGGGACCTTGAACCAGCCGAAGACATCGATGGCCACGCCATCGGCGGTGGAGATCAGGTAGCCGGCCACCATGACGCTGAGCATCAGCCCATAGAGCAGGAAGTGCCCGGCACCCGCCGCGCGACGTACCAGCGGGCTACCCTCCACCGGCGGCGGCGGACTGACCAGGCGCCAGAGCAGGCGCAGCACCAGGGCGATCAGCAAGAGAATGCCGGCGCTCTTATGCAGTTCGGGGGCGGTGTGGTACCAGGTGTCGTAGTAGTCCAGGGTCCGCATCCACAGGCCGGAGGCGAACATGGCCACGATCGCCAGGGCCATGACCCAATGCAGAACCAGACTTACCAGACCGTAGCGAAGGCCGTCGTTGCGCCAGTGCATCGCTTTTCTCTCCTGAAAAAGCTTTGCCTAAGCCTAGCCGCAAACGTATCGATGGAAAGCGGAAAAAGTGTCGAATCAATATCGAAGGAATCGATGGATCGGACGACGCGCGAGCGCCCCGTCCGCTCAGGCCCAGAGGCTGCGCAGGGGCAGCGTCCGGGTTCGGGTCACGCTCAGAACGACCAGTGGAACAGCTTCCAGAAGAAGCCGTGCTCGCCACTGTCCTTGGCCGGCGCGGCCTCGGTGGCCTTGGGCGCAGCAGCCGGCTGGGCGGTGTTCTTGGCACTGGCCGCGACCGGCACCACGGCCTTGCCGGCCTTGAGGTCGCGGACCTGGCCGGCGGCGCGCTGACCGCTGGCGAGGGCGCCTTCCAGGGTGCCCGGGTGCAGCGGATCGGTGTGCTCGCCAGCGAAGATCACCCGGCCGGTGGGCTTTTCCCACAACCGCCAGTAGCGGGTGATCTGGCCCGGACCATAGGCCAGGTAGGCGCCGCCCAGGCCCGGATCGCGGCTGTAGCGGCGGACTTCGTAGCCGGAGAAGGCGCCGCGCGCCTTGGGATAGAATGCATGGAAGCGGATCAGCACCTGGTCGACCATCTGCTTGTCGCCAAAGGCCTGCACCAGGCGCGCGCTGTCACCGGCCAGGTTGACCAGCACATTGGCGCCGCCCTTCACGTCCGGCTCCACCCACAGCATGCCCAGGCCCTGGTCGCTGTAGATCTCGCCGCTCATGCGCGACTTGCTGTCCCATACCGGGGTCTTGAACTTGAGCAGGATCTGGTCACGCCAGCCATAGGTGGTGCCCTTGATCGCCGCCTGCTGGGTGGCATCCAGCGCCGGGGTCATCTGCACCTGGCCGAGGGCGCGCAGCGGCACCGCCATCACCACGTAGTCGGCCTTGTAGCCAGTGGCACCGGCCTTGACCACGACGCCGTCCTTGTCCTGGACGATGCTCGCTACCTTGCTGTCGGTCTTGATCGTCTTGATCTGCTTGACGAAGGCCTGGGCCAGCACCTCGCTACCGCCGGGCAGGCGCGACGCGCGCAGGTCCTTGTCCTCGACGCCGCGATAGACGCGGGTCTGCTGGGCCAGATAGAGCAGCGACAGCCGTGAGGGCTCGTCGTAGCGGACGCGGATGCGCTGGTTGATCAGCTGGCGGGCCACCGGCGGCAGATTCTGCTTGTCCAGCCAGGTGGCGGCGTTGATCTGGTCGAGGGCGTGCAGGGTCGGGGTGGCGGTCGGCTGCAGCGGATCGCTGATGGCGGCGGCCAGGTCGTCCAGGGACTTGTCGACGCGCTTCAAGGCATCGGCCACGGCCGGCAGCTTCTGCGCCAGGTCGTCCTGGGAATAGTACTGGCCCTCGATCAGATAGCCCGGGGTGCGCACAAAGGACGGCGCGTCCACGGTCTTGAGCCTGAAGGTGTCCAGATAGTGATTGAGCACCGGCTGGGCCTTGGTGTCGCCGATCCATTCGCTGGAGGCGAGGCCGGAGCGACCGCCGACGCGCGCGCCGGCTTCCAGCAGAGTCACGTTCCAGCCGGCTTGCTGCAGTTCATAGGCCGAGGCCAGACCGGCCATGCCGGCGCCGACCACGATCACCGAGGGACCACTGGGCGCGGCGGGCGCCGCGGCGGCCTTTTCCGGCACCTTGTGCGTCTCTTTATGGGCCTTCTCGGCAGCGCCTGCGCTCAGGCTGGTAGCGAATACGCCGGCTGCCAAGCAGACGGTAAAACCTGTCCAACGCGACGACATCTTTTCTAGACTCCTGGGACCGGGAAACGGCGGTGGCGCAGCATACGCCAGCGGCTCCGGAGCCACTAGCTGCCGCCACGACCGGCAATCGGCCCGCGCCTTGCTCCCGTCGCGCGCCCTGGCTTAGGCTTGCGCCCCCTTTTATCGCCGGGCCCGCCGCCAGGAGACCGCCAATGACCAATCACGACTGGATGCGCCGTGACCTGGAGGTGCTCTGGCACCCCTGCACCCAGATGAAGGATCACGAGCAGCTGCCGGTGATCCCGATCCGCCGCGGCGAAGGCGTCTGGCTGGAGGACTTCGACGGCAACCGCTACCTGGACGCGGTCAGCTCCTGGTGGGTCAATGTCTTCGGCCACGCCAATCCGCGCATCAACGACCGCATCAAGGCCCAGGTCGACCAGCTGGAGCACGTCATCCTCGCCGGCTTCAGCCACCAGCCGGTGATCGAACTGTCCGAGCGCCTGGTCGCCCTGACCCCGGCCGGTCTCGACCGGGTGTTCTATGCCGACAACGGCTCCTCGTGCATCGAGGTGGCGCTGAAGATGAGCTATCACTACTGGCGCAACGTGGGCCAGCCGGAAAAGCGTCGCTTCGTCACCCTGACCAACAGCTACCACGGCGAGACGGTGGCGGCCATGTCGGTGGGTGACGTGGCGCTGTTCACCGAGACCTACCAAGGCCTGTTGCTCGACACCCTCAAGGTGCCGAGCCCCGACTGCTATCTGCGCCCCGAGGGCCTGGGCTGGGAAGAGCACTCGCGGCAGATGTTCGCGCACATGGAGCGCACCCTGGCCGAGCATCACGCCAGCGTCGCCGCGGTCATCGTCGAGCCGCTGATCCAGGGCGCCACCGGCATGCGCATGTACCACCCGGTCTATCTGCGCCTGTTGCGCGAGGCCTGCGACCGCTATGGCGTGCACCTGATCCATGACGAGATCGCCGTGGGCTTCGGCCGCACCGGGACGATGTTCGCCTGCGAACAGGCCGGCATCCGTCCGGATTTCCTCTGCCTGTCCAAGGCCCTCACCGGCGGCTACCTGCCGCTGGCCGCCTGCCTGACCACCGATGCCGTCTACCAGGCTTTCTACGACGACTACCACACCCTGCGCGCCTTCCTGCATTCCCACAGCTACACCGGCAATCCGCTGGCCTGCGCCGCCGCCCTGGCGACCCTGGACATCTTCGCCGAGGACGACGTCATCGCGGCCAACAAGCCCCTGGCCCGGCGCATGGCCGAGGCCACCGCGCATCTGGTCGACCATCCCCACGTTGGCGAGGTACGCCAGACCGGCATGGCCCTGGCCATCGAGATGACCGCCGACAAGGCCCGCCGCACCCCCTACCCCTGGCAGGAGCGCCGTGGCCTGGCCGTCTATCAGCACGCCCTCTCCCGCGGCGCCCTGTTGCGCCCCCTGGGCAACGTGGTCTACTTCCTGCCGCCCTATGTCATCACCCCCGAGCAGATCGACTTCCTCGCCGAGGTGGCGAGCGAAGGCATCGACCTCGCCACCCGCACCTCGGTCAGCGTCGCCCTGAGCGACCTGCACCCCAACCACCGCGATCCCGGCTGATCTGGAGTCCGCCATGCGTCTCACCCGCTGCCACCTCGACCTGCCCCTGGCCCTCGGCCGCCTCGACCTCCCCGAGGCCCAGGCTCACTACCTGGGCCGCGTGCTGCGCCTGGCACCGGGGGATGCCGTGCAGCTGTTCGACGGCAGCGGCCGGGAGTACCTCGGCCAGGTCGCCGCGGTGGGCAAGAAAACCCTCAGCGTCGACCTGACCGAGGAACTGCCTGGCCAGCCCGATTCGCCGCTGCGGATCCACCTCGGCCAGGGCCTGTCCCGCGGCGAGCGCATGGACTGGGCCATCCAGAAGGCCACCGAACTGGGGGTGGCCGAGATCACCCCGCTGGTCAGCGAACGCTGCGAGGTGCGCCTCAAGGACGAACGCGCCGACAAGCGTCTGCAGCACTGGCGTCAGGTCGCCATCAGCGCCTGCGAGCAGTGCGGGCGCTCCACGGTGCCGCTGATCCATCCGCCACAGTTGCTGGCCGACTGGCAGACCGGGCTGGATGCCGACCTCAAGCTGGTCTTGCACCCGGTGGCCGAGCCGCTGGAAAGCCATGCCCGCCCTACCCGTCTGGCGCTGCTGATCGGTCCCGAAGGCGGCCTCAGCGAGGCCGAAGTCACGGCCGCCCGCGCCGTCGGTTTCCAGCCGGCCCGCCTTGGGCCGCGGGTGCTGCGCACCGAGACCGCGCCGGTGGTGGCCCTGAGCGTGGCCCAGCAACTTTGGGGTGATTTCCAGACCCCATGATCTGACCTGGGCCGCTGCCCCGCGGTGGCCCGCCTCTTTCCCCACGGATAGTTTTGGAGCCCTGGATGACCCTGCCCTCTCGCCCCTACGCCGCCTTCCTGTTCGACATGGACGGTACCCTGCTCACCAGCGTGGCCTCCGCCGAACGCGCCTGGAGCACCTGGGCCCTCGGCCATGGCCTCGACCCGGCGGACGTCCTGGCGGTGATGCACGGCGTGCGCGCGGTGGAGACGGTGAAGCGCTTCGCGCCCGCCGGCGCCGATATCGAAGCCGAGACCCGCGCCATCACCGAACTGGAGATCGCCGATGTCGCGGACATCCAGGAAATCCCCGGGGCCGCGGCCTTTCTCGCCAGCCTGCCGGCCGGCAGTTGGGCCCTGGTCACCTCGGCGTCACGCCGCCTGGCCGAAGTCCGCCTGGCCGCCGCGGGCATGGCTCTGCCGCCGGTGATGATCTGCGCCGAGGACGTCACCCAGGGCAAACCCGCGCCGGACTGCTTCCTGGCCGGGGCGCGCAAGCTGGGCGTGGAGATCGGTGATTGCCTGGTGTTCGAGGATGCCCATGCCGGTTTTGCCGCGGCCAAGGCGGCCGGCGCCGATGCCGTGGCCATCACCGCCACCCATCGCCAGCCGTTGGACCTGGGGTTGCCGACCCTGGCCGACTATCGCGGCGTCGGCATCAGCCGTGAAGAAAACGGCGCGATGCGCCTGACCCGACAGGACTAGAACACACCCGCGGCGGCGAGGCGCTCTTCCACCCCGATCAGATCGGGGATGCGCGCCGTGCCGCCTTCGTAGGCCACCGCGCCCAGCTCCAGGGCGGCCAGGGGTACCTCGGCCGCGGCCAGCTCCGGGGTGATGCGCAGCGAACGCGGAATGCTGCGGATCAGCAGGGCCAGGAACCGGACCCGCTCACGCCCACCCAGGGCATTGAGAATGGCCACTCGCGCATGGCGATCGCCGTCGAATTGCGCGGCATGGCCGCTGGAGAGCGCCTCGAAGCTGATCAGCGGCAGGCGCAGATCGCGCCAGGCGACCTGTCCCAGGCACCAGTCGGGCTGCACCGGCAGCGGCCGGATCTCGCGGCAGGGCACCAGTTCGGCCACCGCCGCATTGGGCAGCAGCAGGGTGCGATCGGCCAGGGTCAACAGCAGACCGGTCAGGTGTTCGGCGGGAGCGGCGGTCGACATCGGAGATTCCTTTAGCTTCGCTGCTCGGCCAGGCGCGCCACCAGGGCTTCGGCCAGGCCGCGGGGATCGGCGGTAAGGGTCGCGAGACCCGATTCGCGCAGGCTTTCGGGCATGCTCGGGGCGATGCAGGTGCTCGCCGACTGGGTCCAGAGCGTGCCACCGCGGCGCCGCACATAGGGCGCCGAGGCGGTACCATCGTTGCCCATGCCACTGAAGACGATGACCCCGCAACGGGTGCCGAAGTGCTGCGCCAGGTTGAGCATCATCTGGCTGATCGACGGCGTATAGGGCTCGGGCCAGGCGCGCTCGACGATGTCCAGGGCGCTGTTGGCACGGAAGGTGAGTTCCTGCTGGGTGGGTACCACCACCACCTCGCCGCAGCGCACCGGCTCACCCGGGCGCACGCCCTGGATGTGCCACTGGCTGTGCCGGCCCACCGCGCGCAGCAAGCTGGCGGCAAAGCCGTCGCCGATGTGCTGGGCATAGAGGAAGCCGACCGGCAGCCCGCCCGGCAGGGCATCGAGAAAGGCCTTCACCGCCGCTGGACCACCCAGGGACGCCGCCAGCAACCAGACCTCGGGGGCCGGATCGCCCGCCGGCAGCGGCAGATTGGCCAGGGGTTCGGGCAGGGTCAGGCGCGGGGGGCGCGCCTGGTCCTGCAGCAGGGTCTCCAGCGCCGGGCCGACCGCCGCCACCGGATCGCCGATCAGCCGCTTGAGCTTGCCGATCAGGCGCTTCTCCCACTGGGTGAAGGGATCGGTGAAGCGCTCGGGCGCCTGGCCTTCGCCGAACAGGATGGGGACCTCGGCCCCTTCCAGCAGCGCATCCACCAGCGGCGACTCCTCCGTCTGGCTCAAATCGATCAGCCACAGGTCGGTCGCGACCGTGGGCCAGGCCGCTTCGTCGAAACGCTCCGGATCGCTGTTGAGGACGACGTGATAGCCATTGTCGACCAGCACCTGCTGCAGCACGTGGCGCTGCAGCGGACTGTCGGCCAGGATGGCGACGCGGGCATTGTGCATCTCAGTCATGATCCCTGACCAACCGATGGATGTGGGCCAGGAGTTCGCTCTCCTGGTAGGGCTTGCCCAGGTACTCGTTCACGCCCAGGCTCAGCGCCCGCTCGCGGTGTTTTTCCCCGGTCCGGGAGGTGATCATCACGATCGGCAGGTCCTTGAGGCGCGGGTCATGGCGCACCAGGGTCGCCACCTCGAAGCCGTCCATGCGTGGCATCTCGATGTCCAGCAGCAGGATGTCCGGCTGCCGCTCCTGCAACTGGGCGATGGCATCCACCCCGTCCTTGGCGGTGAAGACTTCCATGCCGTGGCGTTCCAGCAGGCGGCTGGTGACCTTGCGCACCGTGACCGAATCGTCCACCACCATGACCAGCGCCGGCCGGGTGACCTCGGCCACCGTGGCCGGGCCCTGCGCCAGCCGGGCGAGCTCTTCGCCGCTGGCGCGCTGGCTGCGGATCATCGCCAGCAGGTCGAGAATCACCACCACGCGCCCATCCCCCAGCAGGGTGGCACCGGACAGGCCCGGTACCCCGGCGAATTGCGGGCCGAGGCTCTTCACCACGATCTCCCGCGAACCGGCCACCGCATCCACCTGCACGGCCACCGCGTATTCGGCGGAGCGCACCAGCACCACCGGCAGCGGTAAGCTCTGGCCGCTCAGCTTGGGCTGCTGGCCGTTGCCGAGCAGGTGGCCCAGGTAGCGCAGATCATAGTGCTGGCCGCCGTATTCGAAGGTACTGGCGCCCGGGCGGTAATAGCGTTCGAGGTCGGCGGCGGTCACCCGCACGATGCCCTCGATGGTGTTGAGCGGCACGGCATAGAGATCGTCGCCGGCATGCACCATGAGCGCGCGGTTCACCGACACGGTGAACGGCAGGCGGATGGTGAAGCGCGTCCCCTCGCCCGCCACGCTGTGGATGTCCATGTTGCCGCCGAGCTGTTTCACCTCCTGGTGCACCACGTCCATGCCCACGCCACGTCCGGAAATCTGGGTGACGGTTGGCGCCGTGGAAAAGCCGGATTCGAGGATGAATTGCAGCAGTTCCTGATCGGTGAGCTGCGCGTCTTCCGCCATCAGGCCGCGCTCGATGGCCTTGCGGCGCACCGCGGCCAGATCGATGCCACGACCGTCGTCGGCCAGGGTCAGGATGATGTCGCCGCCCTCGCGGCGCAGATCCAGGCTGATCACGCCCTCGGCCGGCTTGCCGGCGCGCTGGCGCCCGGCGGCGTCCTCGACCCCGTGGTCGATGGCGTTGCGCAGCATGTGCTCCAGCGGCGGAATGATCCGCTCCAGCACCGTGCGGTCCAGCTCGCCCTCGGCGTTGCCGACCTGCAGCTCGACCGGCTTGTCCAGTTCGGCGCTGACCTGACGTACCACCCGGTGCAGCCGCGGCACCATGCGCTCGAAAGGCACCATGCGCGTCTGCATGAGGCTTTCCTGCAACTCGGTGTTAACCCGCGCCTGCTGCAGCAATAGGGTCTCGGCATCGCGATTGCGCTGGCCCAGGGTGTTCTTCAGATCCAGGAGGTCGGAAGCCGATTCGAACAGCGCCCGGGACAGCTGCTGCAGCTGGGAATAGCGATCCAGCTCCAGGGGATCGAAATCCTCGTAGCCGGCGCGATCCACGTCTTCGTGGTGACGACTGATGATCTGCGCCTGGGTTTCGGTATCCAGCCTGCGCAGCTGATCGCGGACCCGCTCAATGGTGGCTTCCATCTCGCCGAGGGTGGTGCCGATGTCGCTGACCTGCTGTTCGACGCGACCGCGGAAGATCGAGGTCTCGCCGGCCAGGTTGACCAGCTGTTCCAGCAACGCGGCCGGCACCCGCACCAATTCCTGGGAAGAGCGCCGCTGCGCCGCCTGCTGGCGGACCTGCTGCAGGCGCTGCACGAAGGGCAGCGGCGCAATGGGCGCCGCGGGCGTCTCGGCCGCCACCATGAGCGGCGCCACGGCAACGCCTGCCACCGGCAATTCGGTCGGTGCGTGTTGCGCACCGGCTGCGCCGTCCACGCCTGGAGAGTCTGCAACGTCAGCATCCGCGTCCGTCGCGGCCAGCGGCAGGTCGGCTTCGAAGGACTGCTGCTCAAGGTCGGCGGGCGCGTCCGACGCCTGGGGCGCGACCGTCTGGGGCGTGGCAGGCAGCGACAACTGGGACACGGCCAGTTGCAGCCCGTCGACTCCCTGGGTCGCCAGGTCGCGAACGCGGTCGCCTGCGCCCAGCCCTACGGCCTGCGAACGCAACTCGACCAGTTGCTGTTCCAGTCCATGGGCTTGCTCGCCCAGGCCATGAAGGCCAGCCAGGCGAGCACCGCCCTTGAGGGTATGCAGACAGCGCAGCAGCTCGTCCACTGCCACCTCGGGCGCGGCCGGCCAGCCGGCCAGGGCCTCGTCCATGCTGACCAGCAGGTCCTGGGCCTCCTCGATGAAGATTTCGAGGATTTCCGCGTCGGTGTCTGCGTCGAAGACCGGCGTGGCGGCGGCCACCGCGGTGGCGGTCACGCTCGCTGCCAGCGGCGCTCCGCGATAATCGCGCAGGGCCTCGATGAGCTCAGCGGCAGGTGCCGGGGCCTGCCCCTGGGCCAGGGCTTCGAGTTGTTCGTGCAGGCGGTCATGGCAACGCTGCAGCAGGCCGCCCAGTTCTGCGCCGGGCTTGATCCGTCCCCGCGCCAGGCCTTCGTAGAAGGCCTCCAGAGCATGGGCCAGATCGCCGATGGCATCCACCTCGGCCAGGCGTGCACCGCCCTTGAGGGTATGCAGGTCGCGCAGCAGGGATTCCAGCGCGAGACTGTTGTGCGGCTCGGCTTCCCAGGCGCGCAGCGAGGTCGCCATGCTGTCGAGCAGGTCGCGACTCTCTTCGATGTAGATGGCCAGCAGCTCAGCGTCGGGACCTTCGTCCGCCTCCGGCACAGCGGCCATGGGCAGCGGTTCCGGGTGCTGGGACTCGGTCTCGGGCGCACTGTCCGCTACCGGGTCATCGATGTCACTGGCGGCATCCACCTGGCCTGGAGCTGGCTCGGATTCACCTGCGGCCAGGTCATCGAGGTGACCGGTACGGATGTGCTGCAAGCGCTCGACCTGCTCGGCATGCTCGCTGACCGGCGTACCCGCCGCCAGCTCGTCCAACTGCGCCGCCAGGCAGCCATGGGCGTCTTGCAGAGGCTGGGCCAGTTCGCCACCACCGGCGAGGCGGCCGTCGAGCAGGCCTTCGTAGATGGCGTCCAGCTCCGTGGCCAGGCGCGCCACTGGCACCACCCCGGCGAGATGGGCACCGCCCTTGAGGGTATGCAGATCGCGCTGCAAGGTGCCGAGGTGGAAGCTCTGCTGGGGCTCCACCAGCCAACGTTTCAGTGCCCGGTCGGCGCTGTCCAGCAGATCCTGGGCCTCTTCGAGGAAGATCAGCTGCATCTCCGGATCGACGGTGGCGGTAGCCTCCGACTCGACCGCCGCGGCGTCCGGCGACTCGGTGTCCGCGGCCCGCGGCAGCGGCTCCTGCGACGCTTCCGGCAGCTCGCGGTCAGGCTCGGCTTCGGCTTCGGCTTCGGCTTCGGCTTCGGCTTCGGCTTCGGCTTCGGCTTCGGCTTCGGCTTCGGCTTCGGCTTCGGCTTCGGCTTCGGCTTCGGCTTCGGCTTCGGCGGGCAGTTCGATGTCGAGCGCCAGCTCGGGTGCCACCGGCGTGGCCGTTTCCGGATCGAAGAGGTCTTCGGGTTCGGGCTCGGCCAGCAGGGTGGTGGCCGCCATGGGCAGCCCGGCGAGAATGCCCGCCAGCAGGGCGCGCAGACCCTGGATCCGCTCCTCGTTGGGGGTGGCCCGCATGCCGCCCGCCAATTGATTGAGCATGCTGATCAGGGCTTCCTGGGCTTCCTCCGCCTCGCGGAAAAAGGCTTCATCGGCCGGCAGCGAACCGCTCGCCGCGGCGGCATAGACCACCTGCAGCGCCTCGGCCAGTTGCTCGACATCGGCCAGGCCGACCCGGGCCGCCCCGTCGGCAAAGGTGTTCAGTCGTTCGGCCAGTAGATCCGGGCAGGCCGCCAGGTCACCATCGGTGCGCCAGGCATTCAGGCGTTCGTCGGCTTCCAGCAGCAGCTCCATCGCCGGCATCAGGAAGTCGGTAAGGCGCAGGACGTCACGCTGCTCCGGCAGCGGTGCTGCGGGGATCGGCAGCTGGGGATTCAGCTCCTCCAGCAGTCTCTCGCAGTGCTCGATCACGGCCGCCGCGCCCGTCAGCGGGGTCGCCAGCGCCCCCTCATCGAGGGTAGCCAGCCGCTGCTCCAGCAACTCGGCCCCCTGGGCGAGCAGGGCGCACTCGGGTTCGGCGAAGGCGACATGGGCGAGCTTGTATTCCTTGGCCAGCCGCTCCAGCGCCGACGCCAGCTCGGCCATTGGCGAACTGCCCGCCATATGGGCACTGCCCTTGAGGGTGTGCAGGGCGCGCAGGAGATTGTCGGAGACCGGCTGGCTACCGGCGTCGGCCTGTTCGAGGAAGCGACGCACGGTTTCCAGGTGCGCCTGGGCCTCGGTACGGAAGATGTCCAGCAGCTGGGTATCGGCTTCGCCGGCGGCGAGTGCCGCTGCCGCGGGCTCGACGCTCTCCACCTCAGGCAGCGCCGCCGCCACGGAGGGAACTGCGTCGCTCGCCGAAGCCCGCTCGGGCAGGGCTTCGTTGCGCGCCAGCGCATGAGCGGCATGGGCCAGCCAGTCGACGTCATCGCGCTGCCGTTGGCGATCCTCGGCGTATTCCTCGACCAGCTCCGGCAGCAGGGCAAAGGTCTGCTCGACCACCGTCTGCAGGGCAGGACTGTGAGCGACGCTATGGTCCAGCCGGCGATTGAACAGATTCTCCAGGGCCCAGGCCAGCTCGCCGATGACCAGCGCCTGGACCATGCGACCACTGCCCTTGAGGGTATGGAAATTGCGCCGCAATTCACTCAGCGCGGTACGCTGCTCGGGGTCTGCCTGCCAGGTCGGCAACCAGCGTTCCAGTTCCACCTGGACCTCGCCGGCCTCTTCGATAAAGACCTCGCGCAGCTCGTCCTCGACCGGTTCGGCATCGGCCGCCGGTGGCAGCAGCGCCTGCGGCACTTGCGCCGCCGGGGGATTGATGGGATTGACCGGCGCGGCCAGCACCTCGGCGACCGCATCGGCATCGGCGGTCGCCGGCGGCAGGCTGTCCAGCTCGATACCGGCAGGCAGCTCCTCGGCCTCTGCGCCCGCGGGCTCGGCCTCGCCATGCGCCGCGTCAGCCACCACATCGGCCGCTGCCTGCGCGTCCGCTTGGTGATCGGCGGTCAGAGGCTCGTCAGGTTCGGACTGGAATTCGGCGTGGGATTCTGCTTCAGCGTCCGCAGGCTCCTCGATCGGCAGGGCGGTGAGTTCCAGCGTCTCTTCGAGCACCGGCTCCGCTTCCGGCGCCGGCTCTTCCGGTCGATCCAGAGGCAGCGTCTCGACCGCGCTGGAGACCAGGGGCGCCTCCGCCTCCGCACCTTCGCCGACCGCTTTGGGCGGATAGCCGAGGGCGATGAGACTCTCGTCGGCGATGTCGAGAATCATGTCGTGGGGCGTGGACGGATCTTCCGCCAGGCGCTCCAGGTAATACTCGACGCTGGTGATGGCGTCGGCCAGGGTATCCAGGCTCTGCCAGTCCGGCACCGCCTGCTTGCCCAGCAGTTGCTGGCAGATGTAGTCGTTGGCCGCCTGCACCTGGGCCGCGGCCCGCTCCAGCGGGATCATCGCCAGGCCGCCACGCACCTGGGTCAGCAGCAGAGGCACCGGCTCCAGGTGGACATGGTTCCACTGGGAGGCGATGAACTCGATGATGGCGTCCTTGGATTGCTCCAGGCCATTGCGCGCCTCGCGCACCACCACCCGGTGCAACTGATCGATGTCGGTGGTGGGCAGGCGGCTCTCTTCGGCATCGCCGACCTCGTTGCCGCTGACCATGCCGGCCAGGGTGGCTTCGACATAGAGCAGCGCCCCGGCGATGTCCATCAGGGCGGCATCGCTGGCGTCGTGCACGCCAGCGGCCAGGTCGGCGACGGCTTCGTACTGCTCCAGCACCACCTTGCGCGGCTGACCGAAGCCCAGCACCGCCAGGGTATCGGCGATCTGCTTGAGCGGTGCCAACAGGCCCCGCAGGCTGGCGGGCTGCTGGCGATCGCTGCGCACGAACAGGTCCAGGCTGTCCTTGATCTGCACCAGCTCTTCGCACAGCGCGGTCACCACCGAACGCATGGCCTCGCGATCCGGACCAACGATGCGCGAGCGCTCGAACCCCACCAGCTCGGCATCCGGCAGGGCTTCGTCGAGACGATAGTGGGCCTTGAGCGCGGCGATGCGCGGACTCTGCACCGGCGCCTTGGCCAGATAGAACAGCAGATTCTTCAGCAGATCGGCCGGCGCCGGCTGGTTGAGGGTGGTCACGCCATCGCTGATGAGCCGCTTGAGTTCACGATCCAATTGTCGCAGCAGACCGCGGATCGAGCTGCTGTTGTCCAGCTCGCCGGCCTGCAGCAATTCGGTCAGTCCCGCCGCCACCGGCCAGAGGGCGCCAAAGGGCGAACCGGCGCAGAGCTGGTCCAGGCGCTCGAAGACCCGCAGCAGGTAATCCAGGTGCAACTGGACATCACGGTCGCGGAACAGCCCGACCTGGGCACCTTGCAGCGCCTGGCGCAGCTTGCGCAGCCGTGGCAGCCAGTCCGGCGCGGCGCGGTCGGCCAGTTCGGCATCGCTCAGCGACAGCGGCGTGGCGGACAGATCCGGCGAGAACAGGCTTGTTTCCGAGAGCAGCTTTTCACCACGCGCCGAGCGCAGGTCGTTGAGCAGCGGCAGGATGGCCAGTGGGAGATCGCGGCGGGCCTCGAGGACCCGATCCAGATAGGGCGGTACCTGCAGGATGGCCTGCATCAGCACCTCCAGCGCCTCGTCCGAGCTGTTCACCCGCTCTTCGTGGAGGGCCTGCAGCAGCAGTTCCATTTCCTCGGCGAGCAGCGCGGCGCCATAGAACTCCACCATCTGCAGGGTGCCGTAGACCTGGTGCACATAGGTCCGACAGAAACCCAGGCGGCTACGGTCGTGCGGGTTGTCGACGAACGCCTCGAGCGCCTTGCGGGCCTGCTGCAAGGTTTCGGCGATCTCTCCCTTGACCCACTCGAGGGCTACGTAGTCGTGTCGATCGATCATCTCGGCTCCTGTCATGCCGGGTGGTCTGGCTGGCGGGTGAACGCCAGGACTTCGGGATGATCGACGGGTACCAGTTGCGGGTGGCTCCAATTGCTCACCTCACCGACACCCAGGACCAAGAGCCCACCCGGTGCAAGCCGCTGGACCAGCTGATTGAGCAGGTCTCGACGCAGCCAGCGGCGGAAATAAATCAGCAAGTTCTGACAAAAAATGACATTGAGCCCCTGCAAGGGGGCCTGGCCCAGTTCCAGCACATTGAGCCGGGCAAAGCACAGTCGCTCCGCCAAACCGGCGACGACTTCGAAACTGCCGTCCGCCTGGGCACGGAAATAGCGCTCGCGCAGACTGGCCGACACGCCGGCCAGCCGCTGCAGGCTGTAGCTACCCTGCCGCGCCTGGCGCAGGGCTTCGCTGCTGATGTCGGTGCCGGTCAGGGCGAACGTCAGGGGTCGCGCCTGCCGTGCCAGGACTTCGGCGGTACTGATGGCCATCGAAAACGCTTCCTCTCCACTGGCGCACCCCAGACTCCACAGGGTCAGCCCCTGGCCCTCGGTGGTCCGGGCGAATTCACTCACATAGGCTTCCAGCAGCGCGAAGGAAGGGGGATGGCGAAAGAAGCGGGTGGCCTGGATGGTCAGCCGATCGAGCAGTCGGACCCATTCGATGCGCCCGCTGATGCCCGCGCAGACGACCTGGTAGTAGCTGTCGTAGTCCGCGATCGCCAGTTCGCGCATGCGCGCGGCCAACTGGATCTGCAGAAAGCTGCGCTGGCGATCGTCCAGCACCATGCCGGCGCGGGATTCCAGCAGCTGTCGCCAACGCTCGAAGTCCGCATCCGGCAGCTCGGGAGCACGGCGCAACGCCCAACTCGACTCCCCCACCCCGTCTCCCCCTCGCCACACCACGATGTGGCCGCTGCATTCAGCCCAGCGGCTGCTCGTTCGGCAGATTGAAGCCCGACACCGAACGCCGCATCTCGCTGGCCAGCTTGGCCAGCTCGCCGATGCTGCGCGCGGTGGCGGTGGTACCGGCCGAGGTCTGCGAGGTGATCTCCTGAATCACGTTCATGGTGCTGGAGATGTGGCTGGCGGACGAGGACTGCTGACGCGCGGCGTTGGAGATGTTCTGGATCAGTCCGGCCAGGCTCTGGGAAACCTTCTCGATCTCTTCCAGCGCCACACCGGCGTCCTGGGCCAGGGCGGCCCCGCGCACCACTTCCGAGGTGGTCTGTTCCATGGAGATGACCGCCTCGTTGGTGTCGGTCTGGATCGCCTTGACCAGGGCCTCGATCTGCTTGGTGGCGCCGGAGGAGCGTTCGGCGAGGCGCTGGACCTCGTCGGCGACCACGGCGAAGCCGCGACCGGCGTCACCGGCCATGGAGGCCTGGATGGCGGCGTTCAGGGCCAGGATGTTGGTCTGGTCGGCGATGTCGTTGATCAGGCCGACGATGTCACCGATCTCCTGGGACGATTCACCCAGGCGCTTGATTCGCTTGGCGGTGTCCTGGATCTGCTCGCGGATGCTGTCCATGCCGATGATGGTGTTGTGCACCACCTGGTTGCCCTTGTTGGCGATGGCCACGGAGCGCTCCGCCACCGCGGTGGACTCCGAGGCGTTGGTGGATACCTGGTCGATGGACACGGCCATCTCGTTGATCGCCGCGGAAGCCCCGGCGATTTCCTGGGCCTGGTGCTCCGAGGCCTCGGCCAGCACCGTCGCGGTGTCTTGGGATTCCTGGGCGGCGGCCGCCACCTGCACGGCGGTCTGGTTGATGGTCTCCACCAGTTCGCGCAGCTGGTCGATGGAGTAGTTGATGGAGTCGGCGATGGCGCCGGTGAAGTCCTCGGTCACCGTGGCCTGCACCGTCAGGTCACCATCGGCCAGGTCGGCGATCTCGTCCAGCAGACGCAGAATGGCGGTCTGGTTGCGCTGGTTCTTCTCGTCGGTCTCGGCCAGGCGGCGGCGGGTATCGCGCACCAGGATGTAGCCGATGCACAGGATGGCGCCGAGGGCGATGAACACCAGCAGATAGCTGCCCACGGTGTTGATCTTGCGGCTCTGGGCCAGCGAAGCGTAACCGGCGCTCAGCTCCGAGGCGGAACCGAGCAGTGCCTGGGAGCCCTGGTAGATCAGGCCCACGGCGGAGCGGATCTGCAGCAGTTCGGGCGAGGTGGCGAGAATCTCGTCGACGTTGCCGGAGACGAATTCGAACAGCTTGTTGGCTTCGTTGAGTCGGCTGACCGCCTCGGGGTCGGTGATCTTGGCGATGCCCATGGAGGCATTGCCTTCGCGCATGGCCTTGAGTACCCGGCCGAACAGGCTGGCGTCGCGGCCAAAGCTGTCGGCCGCCTGGACGGCGGCTTCGTCGCCGGTAAGGATCTTGTTGATGGCGCCGAGGATCCGCTCGGCCAGCAGTGCCTGACGCTGGGCCACCACCACCTGGCCGGCGGGCGCGCCGCGCTCGATCAGGATGTCGACGACCTCTTCGTTCTCGACCTGCAACTGGGGAATGGTGTCGGCCAGCGCGCCGGACAGCTGGTGCAGGGACAGTACGGTCTGCTCGCTGCCGAGCATGGTGTCGACCTGCTTGCGCTGGGTCTCCCACTGGGATTGCAGGGTATCCAGACGCGGGCCGAGGATCGCCGGCGAGGGCGGCAGACCGGTCTGCGGATCGCCGCTGCGCAGGATGGTCAGGCGCCGCTCGAACTCGGCGCGCGCCTGGCGCAGGTCCTTGAAGGCCTCGGCCTTGCCGGTGGCGGCCTCACTGGCACTCTTGGCCAGCTGCTGCGAGAGAATCCGCAGCTCGGTGGCCTGACCCTGATACTGGTTGTCGTAGTTGGTCTGGGTGCCCAGGTACGCGAAGTTGGCGAACAGCAGCACGATCGCGACGATCAGCACCACGAACATGCCCGCGACCCACGCGTTGATTTTCCCGGTATTGAGTTTGTTCATCAGCGGCCCCCGCCTGGACCTTGGTTCCTTTAGTTCTATCCTTGTCGGACGCCGGATCGGTTCGCTTGAAGCCGATGCTCGTCGCCCTACCCCCACCCGTCGGCGACGGCTCCTGCCATCCCGACCCCGATCCGCCTCGCAGCGCCCGGACGCCTGGCGACCTAGGCCGCGACGTCCATGAATTCGGGATGCTCGACCAAGGCGCGTGGGCTGCAGACCAGCCAGGGCACGTCGCGTTGGAAGACACCTTCCAGAAAGAAGTGCAGGCCCGACGGCACGTTGTCGGCGTGCTCGCGATAGGCCTCGATGTCGAAATGCTGCATACCCAGAACTTCGTCAACCGCCAATCCGACGAAGAGGTCGCCATGGTCGACGATCAGGATGCGCCGCTGTTTGCGCAGGGCCTGGATCTTCACGCCGAGGAATTGCCCCAGGTCGGCGATCGGCAGCAGGCGACCGCGTACGTTGGCCACGCCCTTGAGCCAGGGTTTGACGCCGGGCAGCGCGGTGAAGCGCGGCTCCGGCAGGATCTCGCTGACCTCGCCCATGGGAATCACGAAGCGCAATTCACCGAGACGAAAGCCGATACCGCTCCAGCTGCGCTGGTTTTCCTGTTGCGCCGGCAGACCGGCCGCCCGCTCGCGGCAGCGCAGATCGATCAGGCGCAAGAGTTCATAGGGCGTGGTGGCGTCGCTCATAGGATTCCCTGCCCTGTAGGGCGCTGCCGCGAGAAACGGACGTCGGACGTTAGCCTTGCAGGACACCCGCCAGGGTACGCAGCAGGGTGTCTTCGTCGATGGGCTTGGTGAGGTAGTCCTTGGCGCCCTGGCGCTTGCCCCAGACCTTGTCGGTTTCCTGGTCCTTGGTGGTGACGATGACCACCGGAATGTGGCTGGTTTCGGCATCCTTGGTCAGCTGCCGGGTGGCCTGGAAACCGTTGAGGCCGGGCATGACGATGTCCATCAGGACCGCATCCGGCTTCTCCTGACGGGCCAGGGCGACGCCATCGGCACCGTTCTCGGCCTTGAGCACCTGATGCCCATGCTTTTCCAGCATGGCGGTGAGCTTGTACATCTCGGTGGGAGAGTCGTCGACGATCAGAATTCGAGCCATGAAAATTTCCTACTAGATAGAATCGCCCGCCTCAGGACACTCAGGACGCTTGTTCGAGCGGAGTGAAACTGGGGACGTGGGTCTTGATCGCACCGATCAGCTCTTCTTTGCTGAAGGGTTTGGTGAGGTACTGGTCAGAGCCGACGATGCGGCCCTTGGCCTTGTCGAAAAGGCCATCACGCGAAGACAGCATGATGACGGGCGTCGCGCGGAAGGCGCTGTTGTTCTTGATCAGCGCGCAGGTCTGATAGCCATCCAGTCGCGGCATCATGATGTCCACGAAGATGATGTGGGGATGACTATCGGCGATCTTGGCGAGCGCATCGAATCCATCGATGGCGGTGATGACCTCGCAGCCAACTTTCTTGAGCAGGGTCTCGGCGGTCCGACGAATCGTCTTCGAGTCGTCGATCACCATGACCTTCAGCCCTTCCGAATACTGTTCCATGTTCAAGCTACCAGCTCATCGTCGATGAAACGTGAATGATGTCGATCCGGGCACTTTGGCGGCGCCTCTTTGTAGCACACAATACCGTGACGTACCACGCAGATCCCCTGGTGGCGGACCACCGGCCCGCCCACCACGACGATCGCGCAAGCATTGGCACTGAAGGGGATCGAGGGGCTATTCTGACGCCTTGCCCACGTAGAACCGAGGTCTAGCGTCAATGAGTATCCGCCTGGGGATCGTCATGGATCCCATCGAACGCATCTCCTATAAGAAGGATAGCTCCATGGCCATGCTGTGGGCGGCCAAGGCGCGCGGCTGGACCCTGCACTATTTCGAGATGCAGGACCTGTACCAGGTCGATGGCGAGGCCCGCGGCCGTGGTCGGCAGCTGGACGTGTTCCAGGATCCGGAGCGCTGGTTCGCCTTTGGCGAAGACGTCGACCTGCCCCTGCGCGAGCTGGACGTGATCCTGATGCGCAAGGACCCGCCCTTCGACAACGAATTCGTCTATGCCACCTACCTGCTGGAGCAGGCCGAGCGTGGCGGCACCCTGGTGGTCAACCGCCCGGCCAGCCTACGCGACTGCAACGAGAAGTTCTTCGCCACCCTGTTTCCCGAGCTGGCGCCGCCGACCCTGGTCAGTCGTCGCGCCGACATCATCCGCGAATTCGCCCGCAGCCACGGTGACGTCATCCTCAAGCCGCTGGACGGCATGGGCGGCAGCTCGGTGTTCCGGCATCGGGAAGGCGATCCCAACCTCTCGGTGATCCTGGAGACCCTCACCGCCCATGGTACCCAGCAGATCATCGCCCAGCGCTACCTGTCGGGCATCAAGGATGGCGACAAGCGCATCCTGATGATCGACGGCGAACCCGTGGACTACTGCCTGGCGCGCATTCCGGCCCAGGGCGAGACCCGTGGCAACCTGGCCGCCGGTGGCCGCGGCGTCGCCCAGCCGCTGTCGGCGCGGGATCGCGAGATCGCCGCGACGGTGGGCCCGGAATTGCGCAAGCGCGGCCTGCTCTTCGTCGGCCTGGACGTGATCGGCGAGCACCTCACCGAGATCAATGTCACCAGCCCGACCTGCATCCGCGAGATCGATGCGGCCTACGACACCCGCATCGCCGAGCGCCTCATGGATGTGATCGCGCAGAAGCGCGCGCGCTGAGGCGAGGGTCCACGCCGCCTCCAGCGGCATGGACAAGCGCGGACACAATCCGCAGACTGGCGCCAGCCCTGCCGCGCGCCCTCTGCCCTTGCCGACCCAGTCAATGCCCAGCACCGCCTCCTCCCCCGCCGCCCAGGTCCGTCCCGCCGACCGCCTGGGCTTCACGCTGCTCATCGCGACCCTGCTGCACGTCGTGCTGATCCTCGGCGTCGGTTTCTCGCTGCCCGAGCCCAGCCAGATCAGTCGCACCCTGGAGGTGACGCTGGCCAGCTTCAAGAGCGACGAGGCGCCCAAGCAGGCTGATTTCCTCGCCCAGGAAAACCAGCAGGGCAGTGGCACCCTGGACAAGGCGGCAGCGCCGAGCACCCCGGTGCAGGCGCCGTTCCACGACAGCGAGATCCGCCAGGCCGCGCCTCCGGCTCGCCCGCCGGCGGCGGATCGCGCCCAGGCGCCCAAGGCGGCGGTGACCACCCGCGCCACGCGGCCGACCAAGGCCGAACCCAGTCGCGAGACGCCCGAACGGGAACAGCGTGACGCTCCGAGCCCCGAATCCGACAGCCAGGCCGCCGAACTCGCCAGCCTGGAAGCCCAGCTCGCCGAGGAACGCCAGCAATACGCCAAGCGGCCAAAGATCTGGCGGATCAACGCCGCCTCGACGCAAAAGGACAAGGGCGCCCGCTACAAGGAAGAATGGCGGCGCAAGATCGAGCGCATCGGCAATCTCAACTACCCTGAGCAGGCCAAGCGTGACCGCCTCTATGGCAGCCTGCGCCTGCTGGTGGCCATCAACAAGGACGGCTCGCTCTACGAGGTCCAGGTGCTGGAATCCTCGGGCCGCCCGGTGCTGGACCAGGCGGCGCTGCGCATCGTCCGGCTGGCGGCGCCCTTCGCCCCCTTCAGCGGCGATCTGGCCGACATCGACCGGCTGGAGATCATCCGCACCTGGCGCTTCGAGCGTGGCGACCGCCTGTCCAGTCAATAGCCCTGGACGCCGTTGGACTTGAAGCCGGACCGCGCAACCGGGAAACTTGCCGGTCATGAAGCCGACCTCCAGCACCACCCTACAGCACCAACTCCTGATCGCCATGCCACAGATGGACGATCCCCATTTCGCCGAGACGGTGATCTACCTCGTCGACCACGGCCCGGATGGCGCCATGGGCTTGGTGATCAACCGACCCAACGGCCTGCACCTGGACGACCTGCTCGAACAGCTGCGGCCCGAGGTCCCGGCCACCCTGGAAGACACCCAGGTCGTCCTCTATGCCGGCGGCCCAGTGCAGACCGATCGTGGCTTCGTCCTGCATGACGCCGGCCCGGTGTTCCAGAACACCCTGGAACTGGACGAACTCAGCCTCACCACCTCGCCGGACGTGCTGTTCGCCCTTTCCGATGGTACCGGCCCGACCCGCCACCTGATCACCCTGGGCTACAGCGGCTGGGGTCCCGGCCAGCTGGAAGAGGAATTGGCGGCCAATCTCTGGCTCACCACCCCGGCCACCAGCGCCCTGCTGTTCGAGACGCCCAGCGAGCAGCGTCTCGGTGCGGCCGCCGCCCTGCTGGGGGTCGACCTGCGCCTGCTCTCGCGCCAGGCGGGCCACGCATGAGCGCACCCAGCGGCCTCTACCTGGGCTTCGACTACGGCACCCGGCAGATCGGCGTCGCCGTCGGCCAGGCCGTGACCGGCCAGGCCCGTGAACTGCTCACCCTCAAGGCGCAGAACGGCGTGCCCGACTGGCAGCAGATCCAGCGCCTGCTGGACGAGTGGCGCCCCACCGCCCTGGTGGTCGGCCTGCCACTGAACATGGACGGCACCCCCAGCGAGATGAGCGAGCGCGCCGAACGCTTCGCCCGCCGCCTACAGGGTCGCTACGGCTTGCCCGTGCATACCCATGACGAACGCCTCACCACCTATGCCGCCAAGGGCGAGCGCCTGCAGGGCGGTCAGCGCGACGGCTATCGCGAACGCCCGGTGGACGCCCTTGCCGCCGCCCTTCTCCTGGAAGGCTGGCTGACCCAACAACTGGAACGGGCCGCGCGCCCGCAATCGGAGTAGCCATGCACCTGCCCTCTCCCGCCGAGCTCCTGCCGCGGCTGGCCGCCGACCTGCGCCTATCGTTGGATCGCCGTGGCATCACCGATCCCGGCTTCGTCGGCATCCATACCGGTGGCCTGTGGGTCGCCGAGGCCCTGCTGGCCGAACTCGGCCTGGACACCCCGCTGGGCAGTCTGGACGTCTCCTTCTATCGCGACGACTTCACCCAGAAGGGCCTGCACCCCCAGGTGCGTCCCTCGGCCCTGCCGTTCGAGATCGACGGCCGCCATCTGGTGCTGGTGGACGACGTGCTCATGAGCGGCCGCACCGTGCGCGCGGCGCTCAACGAACTCTTCGACTATGGTCGTCCCGCCAGTGTGACCCTGGTCTGCCTGCTGGACGTCAATGCCCGCGAATTGCCGATCCAGCCCGACGTGGTGGGCGCCACCCTGAGCCTGGCCCCCACCCAGCGCGTCAAGCTGACCGGCCCCACGCCGCTCGCCCTCGAATACCGCGACGCCCCCGCCGCCTGACCTGGATCCGCTGCCATGACCGACGCTACGCGCTCGCTGCAACTCAACGCCCAGGGCCAATTGCGCCACTTCCTGTCGCTCGACGACCTGCCCGCCGAACTCCTCACCGAATTGCTCGATACCGCCGACTCCTTTCTGGAAGTCGGCGCCCGGGCGGTGAAGAAGGTGCCGCTGCTGCGCGGCAAGACCGTGTGCAACGTCTTCTTCGAGAATTCGACCCGCACCCGCACCACCTTCGAACTGGCGGCCAAGCGGCTGTCGGCGGACGTCATCACCCTCAACGTCTCCACCTCTTCCACCAGCAAGGGCGAGACGCTGTTCGACACCCTGCGCAACCTGGAGGCCATGGCCGCCGACATGTTCGTGGTGCGCCACGCCGACTCCGGCGCCGCCCATTTCATCGCCGAGCACGTCTGCCCGGATGTAGCCATCATCAACGGCGGCGACGGCCGCCATGCCCACCCCACCCAGGGCATGCTCGACATGCTGACCATCCGCCGCCACAAGGGCGACTTCGCCAACCTCTCGGTGGCCATCGTCGGCGACATCCTGCATTCGCGGGTCGCCCGCTCCGACATGCTGGCGCTGCGTACCCTGGGCTGCCGCGACATCCGTGTGGTCGCGCCGCGCACCCTGCTGCCGGTCGGCCTCGAAGAACTCTATGGCGTGCGCACCTTTACCGACCTGGCCGAGGGTCTGGACGGCGTGGACGTGGTGATCATGCTGCGCCTGCAACGCGAACGCATGCAGGGTGGCCTCTTGCCCAGCGAAGGCGAGTACTACCGGCTGTTCGGTCTGACCCGCCAGCGCCTAGACCGCGCCAAGCCCGACGCCATCGTCATGCACCCGGGACCGATCAACCGCGGCGTGGAGATCGAATCAGCGGTCGCCGACGGCGAGCAGTCGGTCATCCTCAACCAGGTCACCTACGGCATCGCGGTCCGCATGGCGGTGCTGTCGATGACCATGAGCGGGCAGACCGCCCAGCGTCAGCTACAGGAGAATGCGCAGTGAGCCTGAGCATCCGCAATGCCCGGGTGATCGACCCGGCCACCGGCCTCGACCAGGTCAGCGACGTCCATGTCGACCAGGGTCGCATCCTGGCCCTGGGCGAAGCGCCCCAGGGCTTCCAGGCCGACGAGCAGCTGGACGCCAGCGGCCTGATCCTGGCGCCTGGTCTGGTCGACCTGGATGTCGCCCTGTGCGAACCGGGCCTGACCCGCAAGGGCAATGTCGACAGCGAGACCCGCGCCGCCGCGGCCGGGGGCGTCACCAGCCTGTGCTGCCCGCCCACCACCCGCCCGGTGCTGGACACCACCGCGGTGGCCGAACTCATCCTCGACCGGGCGCGCACCGCCGATCACACCCGCGTCCATCCCATCGGCGCCCTGACCAAGGGCCTGGGCGGCGAGCAGCTGGCCGAACTGATGGCCTTGCGCGACGCCGGTTGCGTGGCTTTCACCAACGGCCTGCAGCCCTTCGAGAATCTGCGGGTGCAGCGGCGAGCGCTGGAATATGCCGCCACCTTCGACCTTACCGTGGTCTTTACCGCTCTGGACGCCGACCTAGCCCATGGCGGTCTCGCCCATGAAGGCCCCACCGCCAGCTTCCTGGGTCTCACCGGCATCCCGGAGACCGCGGAGACCATCGCCCTGTCTCGCGACCTGTTGCTGGTGGAACAGAGCGGCGTGCGTGCCCATTTCGGCCAGCTGACCAGCGCTCGCGCGGTGGAGATGATCGCCGCCGCCCAGGCCCGCGGCCTGCCGGTGACCGCCGATGTGGCGCTCTACCAGCTGCTGCTCACCGACGAGGCCTTGCAGGGCTTTTCCAGTCTCTATCACGTCAAGCCGCCGCTGCGCACCGCGCGGGACCGCGACGCCCTGAGAGCCGGGGTACGTGATGGGGTGATCGGCGCCATCTCCAGCCATCACCAGCCCCACGAGGCGGACGCCAAGCTGGCGCCCTTCGCCGCCACCGAGCCGGGCATCAGCAGTGTCGAATTGCTGCTGCCGCTGGCCCTGACCCTGGTGGAAGACGGTCTGCTGGATCTGCCGACCCTGCTGGCACGCCTGACCAGCGGTCCGGCCCAGGCGCTGCGCCTCGCGGCGGGCCGCCTGGCCAAGGGCCTGCCGGCGGACCTGGTGCTGTTCGCCCAGCAGCCGACCGCCCAGGCCGCCACGCCCTGGCTATCGCGTGGCCGCAACTGCCCCTTCCAAGGCCTCACCCTGCCCGGCCGCATCGAACGCACCCTGGTAGGGGGACGCGCGACCTACCAGCGCAGCGCCTGAATAGAGGCGCCTGAATAGAAAAGGGGCTCCGCGGAGCCCCTTTTCTCTGTCTCTTAGCTGGATTAGCGCACCAGCCGCCGGCGATTCTCTTCGGAGATCTGCGAGTTGAGCGTCCAGAAGTCGTAGAGCACGCCCAACAGGAAGAAACCCGCGGTAAAGAAATAGAGGATGGCGGTGATCCACTTGCCCAGATAGAGGCGATGGACGCCAAAGATGCCGAGAAAGGTCAGCAGGATCCAGCCCAGACTGTAGTTGATCGAACCGGACTGGAAACGCAGATCCGCCTCGCGATCCATGGCCGGGATCAGGAACAGATCGATCAGCCAGCCGATGCCCAGCAGACCCAGGGTGCAGAACCAGAGGGTGCCGGTGACCGGTTTGCCATAGTAGAAGCGATGAGCGCCGAGAAAACCGAAGATCCACAGCAGATAGCCCATGACCTTGCTGTGGGTGTCCTGATACTGCATGCCTACGACCTCGCGACTGAAGGAAAAGACCCACCTTACCAACACCCTTACATTCACCGTGACTTTATGTCGAAAACTGGATGAATGCCCAGGGAGTCTCACTGGTTGGCGCTCTAGGGACCCCACTTTCCGCTAAAAATTACATAATTTCTTGATGAGAGGTGCACAAAATATCCACAGGGTTGGTATAGAATCCCTCGCTTCGATCTTCAGACACCCCTACGACAATGCGTTTATTTCTTCTGACATGGCTCTCCGCCTGTCTTGTGCTGCCCGCGGCAGTACAAGCGAAAGAGAACTCTGCAGCGCGCACTGCCGCTCCGGTCCACAAGGTCGCAGCCCGGCATGTCACCGCCGCTTCAGCTCCCAAGACCGCCGCCCGGCACGCCTCCGCTGCTCCCGCGCCTAAGGCCGCCGCTCGCCGCGTCGCGAAGGTGGACCCTACCCAGGCAGCCTCCGCCGCCCGCGCCAAGCACGCCGCCCGCGCTACCAGCGCCCTGCACCGTAAGCAGGCCACCGCCCAGGCTGCCACCCGCAACGTCGGCGCCCAGGTCGCGACCCGCGCCATGGACCTGGTCGGTACCCCCTATCGCTACGGCGGGACCAATCCGCAGAACGGCCTGGATTGCAGCGGCCTGGTGAACTACGTCTATCGCGACGTACACAACGTCAAGCTGCCGCGTACCTCCCGTGAGCTGTCCCAGCTCAAGGGCCCCAAGGTCGCCCGTGGCGATCTCAAGGCCGGTGACCTGGTGTTCTTCAAGACCGGTCAGCGCAGCGGCATCGATCACGTCGCCATCTATCTGGGCAACGACCGTTTCGTCCATGCCCCGCGTAGCGGCGAAAGCGTTCGCGTCGATCACCTGAGCAAGCCCTACTGGACCAAGAGATTCGCCTCGGCCAAGCGCGTGCTGCAACAGCCCACTACCCTGGCGGCGGAAACCACGTCCGTCGCGGACAAGCCGCGTACCAAGCGTACCCGCAAGTCCTGATCCCTCCCCCCTCGCTTCGCCGGGCACTACCGCCCGGCGGAGTGTCGCTCCACTCGGCGCCGCCCGGCGCAAAGCCATTGAACGACGCTCCGCTTCCTGGATACTGTATGCAATCACAGTCCAGGAGATCTCGATGGAGCTCGCCGACAAGCTGATCATTCTCGCCGATGCCGCCAAGTACGACGTATCCTGCGCCAGCAGCGGTGCGCCCAAGCGCAGCTCGAAGGGCAAGGACGGCCTGGGCTCGACCGATGGCATGGGCATCTGCCACAGCTTCACCCCGGATGGGCGCTGCGTGGCGCTGCTCAAGGTGCTGCTGACCAATTTCTGCCAGTACGACTGCCAGTACTGCGTCAATCGCCGCAGCAGCAATGTGCCGCGGGCGCGCTTCACGCCCGAGGAAGTGGTGCAGCTGACCCTCGACTTCTACCGGCGCAACGTCATCAGCGGGCTGTTTCTCAGCTCCGGCATCATCCGCTCCTCCAACTACACCATGGAGCAGATGACCCGGGTGGCCCAGCTGCTGCGCGAACAGCACCAGTTCCGCGGCTATATCCACCTCAAGACCATTCCCGACGCCGATCCCGAGATCATCGCCCAGGCCGGTCTCTATGCCGATCGCCTGTCGGTGAACATCGAACTGCCCACCGAGAGCAGCCTGATCAAGCTGGCGCCGGAAAAGAACGGCAGCAGCATCCGCAAGACCATGGGCAACATTCGCCTGGGGCTGGAGGAAGCCGAGGCCGAAGCCAAGGCGCCGCGTTTCGCGCCAGCTGGCCAGAGCACCCAGATGATCGTGGGCGCCGATGCCACCGACGACCGCACCATCCTCGATACCGCCCAGACCCTGTATGGCGCCTATCGCCTCAAGCGCGTCTACTATTCGGCCTTCAGCCCTATCCCGGAAAGCCCGGGTACGGTGCCGCTGCAACCGCCGCCCCTGCTGCGCGAGCACCGGCTGTACCAGGCCGACTTCCTCATGCGCGGCTACGGCTTCCAGGCGGAAGAGCTGCCCACCGAAGATGGCCAGTTGCCGCTGGACGTGGATCCCAAGCTGGCCTGGGCGCTGCACAATCGTGCCATTTTTCCGCTGGATCTCAACCGCGCCGACCAGGCACTCATCGCCCGGGTGCCCGGCATCGGTGTGCTCTCGGCCAAGCGGCTGGTGGAGCTCAGGCGCGAGCGGCGCATCCGCTACGCCGACCTGATCCGCCTGAAATGCAGCGTCGAGAAGGCACGGCCCTTCATCATCACCCAGGACTACCGACCGCAGCCGCGCCTGGCGGAATCCCTCGACCTGCGCCGGCAACTCGCCGAACCGCCCGCCCAGCTCGCCCTGCTCTAGATGCAGAGAGTCGACTTCGACGGCACCTTCGCCGGCTGGCGCAAGGAGGCGCGCCGGTTGCTCCAGGCGGGTATCGCCCCGGCCCAGGTGAGCTGGCAGGAAAGTCGCGGCCTGGGCGATCTGTTCGACGAACCGGCCGAGGCCACGGCGCCGCCGCCCAGTGGCGCCATACGCATCCCGCCGCAACTGGCCGAAGCCCTGACCTATGCCGCCTGCTTTCGCAGCGACGATCGCTGGGCGCTGCTCTACCAGGTGCTCTGGCGGGTCGCCCGGGGCGAGCGTGCGGCGATGCTGGCCGGTGACGAAGACGGCAGCGAATTGCAGCGCCGGGTCAAGGCGATTCGCCGCGAGATCCACCATGTGCATGCCTTCCTGCGCTTTCGACCGCGTGCGGAGAGCGCGGGGCCGCCGGCCTGGGTGGCCTGGCACCAGCCGGCCCACGACGTCCTGGCCCTGGCGGCGCCGCATTTCTGCGACCGCATGGGCAACAGCAGCTGGCTGATCGCGACCCCCGAGGCCGCCGCGCTATGGGATGGCCAGGCGCTGCAACTGGTGGAGCCCTGCCCCGCCGAGCTGCAGCAACTGGCGCGGCAGACGCCGGAAGACGATGACCGCAACGCCGGCGACGAACTCTGGCGCGCCTACTACCGCAGCACCTTCAATCCGGCGCGGGCCAATCCGCGCACCTTGCGCGGCAACATGCCGGCGCGCTTCTGGAAGGATCTACCGGAAGGGCCGCTGATCCCGGCGCTGCTCAGCGAGGCACGGGCCGGCGCCCAGCGCCTGGCCCAGGCCGAAGCCGTGGGCCGCCAGGGCGGTCGCGAGGTGCTGATCGCCGCCGAGCGCGCCCAGCCGGAACGCCCGCTGCCCACCACCCTCGACGAGTGCCGCCGCTGCGAGTTGTGGGAAAAGGCTACCCAGCCGGTGGCCGGCGAAGGCCCGCGCACCGCCCGCATCCTGCTCTTGGGCGAGCAGCCCGGCGATCAGGAAGACCTGGCGGGTCGCCCCTTCGTCGGCCCGGCCGGGCAGGTGCTGATGGCGGCGCTGGCCGAGGCCGGCCTTGCGCGCGACGAGGTGTTCCTGACCAATGCGGTCAAGCACTTCAAATGGATTCCCCAGGGCAGGCGGCGCAAGCACGTCACCCCGGGACCGGAGATCGCGCCCTGCCGCTACTGGCTAGAGCAGGAACTGCGCGACATCCAGCCGACCGTGGTGGTGGCCCTGGGCTCGACCGCCCTGGAAGCCTTGCTCAAACGCAAGCCACGGGGCCTGGCGCAATTCATGGGCCGACCACTGCGGCTGGACGAGCGCTGGATCATTGCCACCTATCACCCCTCTTACATCCTGCGCACCCCGGACGCCGAGCAGCAGGAGCAGGCACGCCAGGCGCTGGTCGCCGCTCTGCGCGAGGCCAGGACCCTGGCCGCCGAGAACGAAGACGAAGGCTAGCGGAAGCGCTTGGGCGGATCGTCGCCCATGTCCACCGAGAGGTTGCGGGTGAGCTGATTGAGGTGATCGGCGTCCGTTTCCGACCCCAGCTTGATCATCAGCCGCAGGTCGTTGGCGGAATCGGCGTGGGCCAAGGCCGCTTCGTAGCTGATCTCGCCGTCGCGATAGAGACCATAGAGCGACTGGTCGAAGGTCTGCATGCCCAGTTCGCCGGACTTCTTCATCAGCGCCTTGAGTTCGTGCACCTCGCCCTTGCGGATCAGGTCGGCGGCCAGCGGGGTGTTGAGCAGCACCTCGATCACGGCACGACGGCCCTGGCCATCGGTGGTGGGCACCAGTTGCTGGGCGACGATGCCCTTGAGATTGAGCGACAGGTCCATCCAGGTCTGGCTGTGCCGATCGGCCGGGAAGAAATGGATGATGCGATCCAGCGCCTGGTTGGCGTTGTTGGCGTGCAGGGTGGCCAGGCACAGGTGACCGGTCTCGGCGAAGGCCAGGGCGTGCTCCATGGTGTCCCGGCTGCGGATCTCGCCGATCATGATGACGTCCGGCGCCTGGCGCAGGGTGTTCTTCAGGGCCACCTCGAAGGATTCGGTGTCGATGCCCACCTCGCGCTGGGTGACGATGCACCCCTGGTGCTGGTGGATGTACTCGATGGGATCCTCGATGGAGATGATGTGCCCCGCCGAGTTCCTGTTGCGATGGCCGATCATGGCCGCCAGCGAGGTGGACTTGCCGGTGCCGGTGGCGCCGACGAAGATCACCAGCCCGCGCTTGGTCATGGCCAGCTTCTTGATGATCTCCGGCAGGCGCAGCTGCTCGACCGTGGGAATGTTGACCTCGATGCGGCGCAGCACCATGCCCACCAGGTTGCGCTGGTAGAAGGCGCTGACCCGGAAGCGACCGATGCCGCGGGCGCTGATGGCGAAGTTGCACTCGCGCTTCTGCTGGAATTCCTGCCGCTGCTCGTCGTTCATCACCCCCAGCACGATGGCTCGGCACTGATCCGGCGTGAGCGAATCCTTGGTGACCGGCGTCATGCGCCCGTTGATCTTCATCGAAGGGGGCACGCCGGTGGTGATGAAGAGGTCGGACGCCCCCTTGTCCACCATCAGCTGCAGGAACCTGTCGAAATCCATCAGAAGTTCTCCGGCGTCTTGGCCTTCTCGCGGGCCGCGTCGCGGCTGATCAGCCCCTTGGCCAGCAGCGCCTTGAGGCACATGTCCAGGGTCTGCATGCCCAGGCCGCCACCGGTCTGGATCGAGGAATACATCTGCGCCACCTTGTCCTCGCGGATCAGGTTACGGATGGCCGGGGTACCGATCATGATTTCGTGGGCCGCCACCCGGCCGCCACCGACCTTCTTGAGCAGGGTCTGGGAGACCACCGCCTGCAGGGATTCGGACAGCATGGAACGCACCATGGACTTCTCTTCCGCCGGAAAGACGTCCACCACCCGATCGATGGTCTTGGCCGCCGAGGTGGTGTGCAGGGTGCCGAACACCAGGTGCCCGGTCTCGGCCGCGGTCAGCGCCAGGCGGATGGTCTCCAGGTCGCGCAGCTCGCCGACCAGGATGATGTCCGGGTCCTCGCGCAGCGCCGAGCGCAGGGCCTCGGAGAAGCCCAGGGTGTCGCGGTGCACCTCGCGCTGGTTGACCAGGCACTTCTTGGATTCGTGGACGAATTCGATGGGGTCCTCGATGGTGAGGATGTGGTGGTACTTGGTGTTGTTGAGGTAGTCGAGCATGGCCGCCAGGGTGGTGGACTTGCCCGAACCGGTCGGCCCGGTCACCAGCACCAGGCCGCGCGGAACGTCGGTGATCTTCTTGAACACCTCGCCCATGCCCAGCTCTTCCATGCTCAGCACCTTGGAAGGGATGGTCCGGAACACCGCGCCGGCGCCGCGATTCTGGTTGAAGGCGTTGACCCGGAAGCGCGCCACGCCCGGCACCTCGAAGGAGAAGTCGGTCTCCAGGAATTCCTCGAAGTCCTTGCGCTGCTTGTCGTTCATGATGTCGTAGATCAGCGCGTGCACCTGCTTGTGCTCGAAGGCCGGCAGGTTGATGCGGCGCACGTCGCCGTCGACGCGGATCATCGGCGGCAGGCCGGCGGACAGGTGCAGGTCGGAGGCGCCTTGCCGCGCGGAAAAGGCCAGCAATTCGGTGATATCCATGGGACTCCCAGATGTCGAGCAAGCAGGTAGAATGCCGCGCAGCACTGGCGGTCTGACCTGGTCACCGCCACTCACTCATCCGGTACGCCGAGGCCTGCCGGATGCGCCGACGCAAGCAGGGGCTGAATGTCCACGATAGCCGAGAATAGCGCAACCGTACTCGAACGCATCGCCGCCGCCAGCCGGACGGCAGGCCGCGATCCCGCGACTGTCGGCCTCCTGGCGGTGAGCAAGACCAAGCCCGCCGCCGCCTTGCGCGAGGCCGCCGTCGCCGGGCTGCGCGACTTTGGCGAGAACTACCTGCAGGAGGCGCTGGACAAGCAGCCGGCGCTGGCCGACCTGCCCCTGGTGTGGCATTTCATCGGCCCCATCCAGTCCAACAAGACCCGCGCCATCGCCAGCCATTTCGACTGGGTGCATTCGGTAGATCGCCTGAAGATCGCCCAGCGCCTGGCCGAGCAGCGCCCGCCCGAGCGCGGCCCGCTGAACATCTGCCTGCAGGTCAACGTCAGTGGCGAAGCCAGCAAGTCCGGCTGCCACCCCGATGAACTGCCGGCCCTGGCCGCCGCGGTCAGCGGGTTGCCCAACCTGCGCCTGCGTGGCCTGATGGCCATCCCCGAAGCCACCGACGACCCGGCCAGCCAGCGCGCGGCCTTCGCCCGGCTACGAAAGCTCAGCGAAACGCTGAACCTGAACCTGGACACCCTGTCCATGGGCATGAGCCAGGATCTGGAAGCCGCCATCGCCGAGGGCGCCACCTGGGTCCGCGTCGGTACCGCTCTCTTCGGCGCCCGCGACTATGGCGCCGCCGCCTCTTCAACCTAGGAAGTCTCGATGAACGATACCCGCATCGCCTTCATCGGTGCCGGCAACATGGCCGGTGCCATCATCGGCGGGCTGCTCGCCCAGGGCGTGCCGGCCCGGCAGCTCAGCGCCAGCAATCGCAACCCGGCCAAGCGCGAGGCGCTGGCCCGGGAGCACGGCATCCGCGTCGAGGCCAGCAACAGCGCCGTGCTCGCCGACGCCGACGTGGTGGTCCTGGGGGTGAAGCCCCAGGTGATGGGCGAGGTCTGCCAGGAGCTGGCTCCCCATCTGCGCCCGGACCAGCTGATCGTCTCGGTCGCCGCCGGCATCACCTGCGCCAGCCTGACACGCTGGCTGGGCCAGCGCGCGCTGGTGCGCTGCATGCCCAACGTGCCTTCGCAGCTGCGCCTGGGTGCCAGCGGCCTGTTCGCCAACGACCAGGTCACCGCCGAACAGCGCGCCCGCGCCCAGGAGATCCTCGCCGCGGTCGGTCTGGCCCTCTGGGTCGAGGAAGAACAGCAGCTGGACGCGGTCACCGCCGTCTCCGGCAGTGGCCCGGCTTATTTCTTCCTGCTGATGGAAGCCATGACTCAGGCCGGCACCAAGCTCGGCCTGCCGGCCGCGGTGGCCGAACAGCTGACCCTGCACACCGCCCGCGGCGCCGCCGCCATGGCCTGTCAGGGCGACCGCAGCCCCGAACAATTGCGTCGTTCGGTGATGTCCCCCAAGGGCACCACCGAACGCGCCATCGAAACCTTCCAAGCCGGGGCCTTCGCGGACCTGGTGGAAGAAGCCCTCACCGCCGCGGCCGACCGGGCTGCGGAACTGGCCCAGTTGCCGGATCGATAAGGAGTATCCATGTCCGCTTTCGCGCAAGCCCTCGTCTACGTCATCCAGACCCTCGGCAGTCTCTATCTGCTGATCATCCTGCTGCGCTTCATCCTGCAGCTGGTGCGGGCCGACTTCTACAATCCGCTGTCGCAATTCACCGTGCGCGCCACCCAGCCGCTACTCAAGCCCGTGCGGCGCATCATTCCTGGTTTCGGCGGCGTCGATCTGGCGGCCCTGGTACTGGCGATCCTGGTCCAGCTGGCGCTGATGATGGTCGTGGTGGTGCTGCTCGGCGCCAGCATCGGCGGTCTGTTCCCCGCCTTGCTGATCTGGGCCCTGCTGGGCGTGGCTTCGCTGTTCCTCAAGGTGTTCTTCTTCGCCCTGATCGTCAGCGTCATCCTCTCCTGGGTCGCGCCCCAGACCCACAACCCCGCCGCCGAGCTGGTCAATCAGATCTGCGAGCCGCTGCTGGCCCCCTTCCGCCGCATCCTGCCGAATCTGGGTGGCCTGGATCTGTCGCCGATCTTCGCCTTCATCGTGATCAATCTGCTGGATCGCTTCGTCATCGGCCAGCTGGCCGCCGCCACCGGCATGCCGCAGATTCTCGCCCCCTTCCTCTGACGCACCACTCGCGCACCCGCCACGACCGCCCGCCGCGTCGTGGCGGAGGCGGCATTGACGTCCTCTGGACGCTGGGGCACCGTCCAGCCTTTGCTGTCCAGGTCAAGGAAGTCCCCTATGGAACGCCTGTTCCGCCACGTCGATGCCTATGCCACGTGGAAAGCCGAACTCGACACCCAATTGGGCCGCTACCGCGACTGGTTGCAGCGTAACCGCCTGGCCTCCCCGGCCCTGGACGCCGCCCTGGCCAGCTGCCAGAGCGAATTGCAGGCCGACGGCATCACCCTGGCCTTCGCCGGCGAGTTCTCCCGCGGCAAGACCGAGCTGATCAACGCCCTTTTCTTCGCCGACTACGGCCAGCGCATGCTGCCGTCCCAGGCCGGGCGCACCACCATGTGCCCCACCGAGATCTTCCATGACGCCGGGGCCGACGGGCCCTATCTGCAGCTGCTGCCCATCGACAGCCGCCTGGACGAACGCAGCCTGGCCGCCTGGCGCAAGACGCCCGAGGCCTGGCAGCGCTTCGCCCTGGACGACCGCCACCCGGACGCCATGGCCGCCCTGCTGGCCAAGGTCACCGAGACCCGCGAGGTGGAAACCGCCGCTGCCGTGCAACTGGGCTTCGACCCCGAGCAGTTGGAACAGCTCGACAGCGCCGGTCTGGTCAGCATCCCGGCCTGGCGCCACGCGCTGATCAGCATCGACCACCCGCTGCTGCGCCAGGGCCTGCGCATCCTCGACACCCCCGGTCTCAACGCCCTGGGCGCCGAACCCGAACTGACCCTGTCGCTGCTGCCCCACGCCCAGGCCGTGCTCTTTCTCATCGGTGCCGACACCGGCGTGACCGCTTCGGACCTGGCGCTCTGGGAGCAGTGCGTCAAGCCCTCCCTGGGCGATGCCCCGGAGCGGCTGTTCGCGGTGATGAACAAGATCGACAGCCTCTGGGACGACCTCGGCGGGGTCGCCCATGTCGCCCAGTCGCTGGAAAACGTCCGCCAGGCCAGCGCCCGGCAACTGGCGCTGCCGGCCGAGCACATCCTGCCGCTGTCGGCCAAGCAGGCGCTGCTGGGCAAGGTCCGCGGCGATCTGGAATTACTCGCGCGCAGCCAGCTCGACAGCCTCGAACAGCTGCTCGCCGAACGCATCGTCGGCGCCCGCGAGCGTCTGTTGCAGCAGCGCATCGTGCAGCAGGCCAGTGGTCTGCTGGGCGCCAGCCGTACCCTCATCGAGCAGCGCCTGGAAGCCATTCGCGCCCAGTACGCGCAACTGGCCGACGAGGAATTGCCCGGCGCCGGCCTGGAATTGCAGACCGCTCGCACGCGCCAGGAATACGACCAGTATCACCGTCGCCTGCTGGACCTACGCACCACCCAGAACATGCTGGCCGGGCAGCGCAAGCTGCTGACCGACCTGGTCGCGTCGGAGCGCCTGGACGCCCATCTGGACACCGCCCGCCGGGAATTCCGCAGCAGCCTGACCACCGTCGGCATCAACCAGTCCATCGCCCGTTTCTTTCGCGTGGTCGAGCATGACCTGCTGGCCCTGGACAACGAGGCGGACCGGGCCAACAAGGTGCTCGGCGCGGTCTACCAGCGGCACAATGTCGAGAATCCGCTGCATCCCCTGGAAGCGCCGCGACTGCGCATCCGCCCCTATGTCCGCGAGCTGCGCCAGCTGCAACTCAAGACCGAGGAGGTGCAGCGCCAGGTCAAGACCCTGCTCACCGAGCAGAGCGCCCTGGCCCGCCGCTTCTTCGCCACCGTGGCCCAGGAGGTCCAGGTGCTGCAGGAAGGCGCCCATGCCCAGGTGCTGCGCTGGAACGACGGCGCCCTGACCCCGCTGGTGCAGCACACCCGCGAGCAGAAGCAGCTGCTGGAAACCAGCATGCTGGCACTCAAGCAGCTCACCCAGCAGAACCTCAACAGCCAGGAGCAGGTGCGCCGGCTACAGGTGCACGAGGACGTCCTGCACGGGCAGCTCAGCGAGGTCAGCGACATGCTCAAGCAGATCAGCCGGCCGGCGCCCTCCCAGCGCCACGACAACGTGGTCGCGCTGCCGCTGGCGCGGGTCGGCTAGCGTCATCCGCTACCGTGACGCGGCCCTTGACCGCCGCGCCACGCCTGCCCTTGCCGCTCCCGGCGGTGCTCTTTAGACTGGCGAGCCCCGCCCCGGACGAGCCGTCAATGCCCAGCGTCATTCCCGAAGATTCCGTCGGCCTGGTCACCCCCGAGCTGCTGCATTTCAGCGAGCCGCTGGCCCTGGCCTGTGGTCGCACCCTGCCGGCCTATGACCTGATGGTCGAGACCTATGGCGAACTCAACGCCAGTCGCAGCAACGCCGTGCTGATCTGCCACGCGCTCTCCGGCCATCACCACGCGGCCGGCTATCACAGCCTGGACGACCGCAAGCCCGGCTGGTGGGACAGCTGCATCGGCCCCGGCAAGCCCATCGACACCCGCAAGTTCTTCGTGGTCGCCCTCAACAATCTGGGCGGCTGCAACGGCTCCACCGGCCCCAGCAGTCCGAACCCCGAGACCGGTCGGGCCTATGGCGCCGACTTCCCGGTGCTGACCGTGGAAGACTGGGTCAACAGCCAGGCACGCCTGGCCGATCGCCTGGGTATCGGGCAGTGGGCGGCGGTGATCGGCGGCAGCCTGGGCGGCATGCAGGCGTTGCAGTGGACCATCAGCTATCCCGAGCGCATCCGCCACTGCCTGGCCATCGCCTCGGCGCCCAAGCTGTCGGCGGAAAACATCGCCTTCAACGAGGTAGCGCGCCAGGCCATCCTCTCGGATCCGGACTTCCACGCCGGACACTTCCAGGAAAAGGGTGTGATCCCCAAGCGCGGCCTGATGCTGGCGCGCATGGTCGGCCACATCACCTACCTGTCCGACGAGGCCATGGGCGAAAAATTCGGTCGCGAACTCAAGACCGACCAGCTCAACTACGACTTCCACAGCGTCGAATTCCAGGTCGAGAGCTACCTGCGCTATCAGGGTGAGGAATTCTCCGGCCGTTTCGACGCCAACACCTACCTGCTGATGACCAAGGCGCTGGACTACTTCGATCCGGCTCATGCCCATGGCGGCGACCTGGCCAAGACCCTGGCCGCGGTGCAGGCGCGCTTCCTGATCGTCTCCTTCACCACCGACTGGCGCTTCTCGCCGGCGCGCTCCAAGGAGATCGTCAACGCCCTGATGGCCGCGCGCAAGGACGTCAGCTACCTGGAGGTCGACGCGCCCCAGGGCCATGACGCCTTCCTCATTCCCATCCCGCGCTATCTGCAGGCCTTCTCCCACTACATGACCCGCATCGAGGTATAGCTGCCGTGCGCGCCGATCTGGACATCATTCAGGAATGGATCCCCGCCGGCAGCCGGGTCCTCGACCTCGGTTGCGGCACCGGCGAACTGCTCGCCTGGCTGCGCGATCACAAGCAGGTCACCGGCTACGGCCTGGAGATCGACCCGGACAAGATCGCCGAATGCCTGCTCAAGGACGTCAACGTCATCGAGCAGGATCTCGACGGCGGCCTGGCCAACTTCGCCAGCGACAGCTTCGACGTGGTGGTCATGACCCAGTCGCTGCAGGCTATGCAGTACCCGGACCGCATTCTCCAGGAGATGCTCAGGGTCGGTCGCCAGTGCATCATCACCTTTCCCAACTTCGGTCACTGGCGCTGCCGGCTGTACCTGGGCGGCAAGGGGCGGATGCCGGTCTCGGACTTCCTGCCCTACACCTGGTACAACACGCCGAACATCCACTTCTGCACCTTCGAGGACTTCGAGCGCCTCTGCCGCGAACAGCGCGCCCAGGTGCTGGATCGTCTTGCCGTGGATCGCCTGCACCGCCATGGCTGGGCCAGCAAGTTGTGGCCCAACCTGCTCGGCGAGATCGGCATCTATCGGGTCAGCGCGCCGCATCTGCACGACCTGCGCGTCGCCATATGACGTAAGGCCTGGGCGGCGCGGCCAGCCCGGGCCTGGCTTCGCGTACAATACGCCGCCCTTCCCAATGCGACACGGTGCCCCTCATGTCCGACCTAACCGAACTGGTGCTGGCCAGCCACAACGCCGGCAAGCTCAAGGAACTCCAGGCCATGCTCGGCGACCGGGTGCGGGTGCGCTCGGTGGGTGAATTCAGCCAGGTGGAACCCGAGGAAACCGGGCTGTCCTTTGTCGAAAACGCCATCCTCAAGGCACGCAACGCGGCGCGGCTGTCCGGTCTGCCGGCCCTGGCCGACGATTCGGGCCTGGCGGTGGACGCCCTCGGCGGCGCCCCCGGCATCTATTCCGCGCGCTACGCCGACGGCCAGGGCGATGCCGCCAACAACGCCAAGCTGCTCGAGGCCTTGAAAGCGGTGCCCGACGCCGAGCGCACCGGCCAATTCGTCTGCGTGCTGGCGCTGGTGCGTCACGCCGACGATCCGCTGCCGATCCTCTGCGAAGGCCTCTGGCCCGGGCGCATCCTGCATGCCGCCCAGGGCGAGCATGGCTTCGGCTACGATCCGCTGTTCCAGCCCGATGGCGAAGCGGTCTCCGCAGCCGAACTAGCGCCGGCGGAAAAGAACCAGCGCAGCCATCGCGCCCGCGCCATGGCCCAGCTCAAGCAACGGCTCGGCCTGTGACCCAGGTGTTCGCCCTGCCGCCACTGGCGCTCTACGTCCACATCCCCTGGTGCGTGCGCAAGTGCCCCTATTGCGACTTCAACTCCCATGCGGCCGGTCCGACGCTACCGGAAACGGAGTACGTCGATGCCTTGCTGGCGGATCTGGACCAGGACCTGATCCACGTCCATGGCCGCCCGCTGACCTCGATCTTCTTTGGCGGCGGCACGCCCAGTCTGTTTTCCGCCGAGGCCCTGGGGCGTCTGCTGGACGGCGTGGCCCGGCGCCTGAGCTTCGCGCCGGACATCGAGATCACCCTGGAAGCCAACCCCGGCACCTTCGAGCAGGCCAAGTTCGTCGCCTATCGCGGTCTGGGCATCAATCGGCTGTCGATCGGTATCCAGAGTTTCCAGGATGCCAAGCTCAAGGCCCTGGGGCGTATCCACGGCCGCGAGGAAGCCATCCGCGCCGCCGACCGGGCGCGCGCCGCCGGTTTCGACAACTTCAACCTGGACCTCATGCACGGCCTGCCCGAGCAGAGCGTGGCCGATGCCCTCGGTGATCTGGAGCAGGCCATCGCCCTGGCGCCCACGCACCTGTCCTGGTACCAGCTGACCATGGAGCCCAACACGGTGTTCTGGAGCCAGCCGCCGGAGCTGCCCGAAGACGACACCCTCTGGGACATCCAGGAAGCCGGCCAGGCGCGGCTGGCGGCCGCCGGCTACGGGCAGTACGAGACCTCCGCCTATGCCCAGCCCCGGCGCCAGGCGCGGCACAATCTCAACTACTGGGGCTTCGGCGACTTCCTCGGCATCGGCGCCGGCGCCCACGCCAAGCTCAGCGCTCCGGACGGTACCCTGCTGCGCACCTGGAAGACCCGCCTGCCCAAGGACTACCTGGATCCGGCCAAGGCCTTCCAGGCCGGCGCGAAAGCTCTGGAGCCGGCCGATCTGCCCTTCGATTTCATGATGAACGCCCTGCGCCTGGTCGACGGGGTGCCCGCCGCCTGGTATCCGCAGCGGACCGGTCAGTCGCTGGACAGCCTGGCGCCGGCGCTGGCCGCGGCGCGCCGCGCCGGCCTTTTGGCCGAGGACGAGGAGCGCCTGCGCCCCACCGCCCGCGGCCAGCTGTTCCTGAACGACCTCTTGCAATTCTTTCTGCCTGACTGACGAGGAGCTCTGCCTTGGATTTCGTACTCGACCATATCGCCGACCTCTCCCGCTGGAGTCGCAGCCACCTGGACGAGGTGGCCCTGGCGGTCACCGCCACCCTGCTGGTGCTGTTCGGCAGCCAGGTCAACGCCTTCATCCAGGCGCGCCTGGGCAGCCTGCCGACCGCCGTCCGGGTCCCGGCCTTCGCCCTGGCCTGCCTGGCCATCTATGGCGCCGCCATGACCTTCCTGACCCCCTGGGTGGTCAAGGGCCTGGCGCAGTTCAACAACTATGCCCTGGCCCCGGTGCTGCTGATCGGCGTCTGCCTGCTGGGCGTGCTGGCCGAGCGGCGCGGCTAGCGGTCGGCGGCGCGAATAGCGTCCAGCAGGCACTCCAGGGATTGCGGGCGCCCCAGCAGGAAGCCCTGGAAGGTGTCCACGCCCAGGTCCTTGAGCAATTCGAACTGGGCCTGGGTTTCCACCCCTTCGGCGACGATCTGCATGTCCAGTGCGCGGCACAGGCTGACGATGCCGGCCAGCAGCTGCCGGGATCTGTCGTCGGCGTCCACCGCCAGCAGAAAGCTGCGGTCGATCTTGATGGTGTCGAAGGGCAAGCGGTGCAGATAGCCCAGCGACGAATAGCCGGTGCCGAAGTCATCCATCGCCACCCGAAAGCCCTGCTCGCGCAAGGCGGCCAGGCGCCGCTCCGGCGTGCCCTTCTGCAGGAAGACCGACTCGGTCACCTCCAGCTCCAGTGCCCTGGGCACGATACCGAATTCGGCGCAGGCCGCCGCCAGGACCTCGGCCAGTTCATCATCGGCCACCTGCAGCGGCGAGATGTTGACCGCCACCGGGATCTGCAGGCCGGCGTCCTGCAGGGCGCGGGCGCAACCGGCCGCGCGGCGGATGGCCAGGCGCCCGAGGGCCGAGGCCATGCCGTTCTGCTCGGCCAGGGCGACGAAGACATTGGGCGGCACGGCCCCGACGCCCGGGCAATTCCAGCGCGCCAGCAACTCGGCGCTGATCATGCGTTGGCGGGCATCGAACTTGGGCTGCAGCACGAAGGTGATGAGCTCCGCCTCGATGGCGCCATGCAGATGAGCCAACAGGGTCACCTTGCTGCGCGCCTCGCTGGTCAACTGCGGATCGTAGCAGCGCACCCGGCTCTTGCCGGCCGCCTTGGCTGCGTACATGGCGGCATCGGCATTGCGCAGCAGGGTTTCCACATCCAGCCCTTCTTCGGGGGCCAGACTCAGGCCGATGCTGGCCGATACGCGGATATCGTGGCCGGCGATGCACTGCTGCCGACCCACCGCCTGCACCAGTTGCTCGGCCACCTGGCGGGCCTGCTCGCGATCGCTCACGTCCAGCAAGGCGACGAATTCATCGCCGCCCCAGCGTGCCAGCACCTCGTCGGCGCCCAGCACCTGGCGCAACTCCCGCACCAGGGCGCAGAGCAGCTCGTCACCGGCGGCATGGCCCAGGGAGTCGTTGACCTCCTTGAAGCCATCGACATCGATGAACAGCACCGCGAGGTTGCCGGTCTCCTCCAGGTTCTGCAGGCGCGTCTCGAAATCCTGGTAGAAGGAGGTCCGGTTGGGCAGCTGGGTCAGGGCATCGCTCAGGGCCATGCGCTCCAGGGCCTGCTCGGCGCGCTTGCGCTCGGTGATGTCCCTCAGGCTGGCGACCACATAGCCTTCGCGATCCGCCTCGCCGGCAAAGCGACTCAGGCTGATCTCCACCGGCGTGACGCGCTTGGCGGAGACGTGGAACTGGGCTTCGCACAGGGCATAGCCGTCGCGCTCGAACGTGCGGATGGCCGTCTCGGGCAACTTGATGTAGTGGGACAGGTACTGACCGCTGACACTGCGCTCCGCACTGAGCATCAGGGCGCGCAGGGCATCATTGGCTTCGATGATCTGACCGCTCTCGGTCAGCACGGCCATGGCGTCGCGACAGAGGGCGAAGGCCGAGGCGATGAGGTGCAACGAGCGTTCGGTACGCTGCCGGGCGCTGCGTTCGACTTCGAGCCAGCGCCGTACGGCGTGCAACTCGGCCGCTGGCGAGTCGGGGCGTACCAGGTCCGTCATCGGATCCGCTCTGCACGAAGGGCGGCGCGGAGCCGGTTGGCATTCTTGAGGAAGGCTGACATCCAGGTGTCTCTGTGAATTCGAATGCAACCGCCATCACAGCAGGGCAATTGGCCATCATGCCAATTGTCCCTCACCAGCTCAAGCTCGATTCGTCAGAGATACACGGTCAGCTCTGGCGTTCGAACTTGAGATCCCAGACGCCATGCCCCAGGCGCTCGCCACGGCGTTCGAACTTGGTGATGGGTCTTTCCTCGGGACGCGGTACATAGCCCGAGGCGTCGCCGAGGTTATTGTAACCGGGGGCGGCGTTCATGATCTCGAGCATGTGTTCGGCATAGGCCTGCCAGTCGGTGGCCATGTGCAGCACCCCGCCGACCTTGAGCTTTTGCCTGACCAGCTCGGCGAAGGCCGGCTGGACGATCCGCCGCTTGTGGTGGCGGCTCTTGTGCCAGGGATCGGGAAAGAACAGCAGTACCCGGTCCAGACTGGCATCGGCCACGCACTGGCGCAGGACCTCCAGGGCATCGCAGCTGTAGACCCGCAGATTGGTCAGCTCCTGGGTCATGGCGCCATTGAGCAACGCACCCACGCCCGGACGATGCACCTCGACGCCGATGAAATCCTGCTCCGGCGCGGCGGCAGCCATTTCCAGGGTGGAATGGCCCATGCCGAAGCCGATCTCGAAGGTACGCGGCGCCTGGCGCCCGAATACCTGGTCGAAATTCTGGGGGCCGTCGGTCAGCTCCAGACCGAAACGCGGCCACCCCTGGTCGAGACCACGTTGCTGGCCTTCGGTCATGCGGCCGGCGCGCATCACGAAGCTCTTGATGGTGCGCCGGGGGCGGTCGGGGGTCTGGTCGTCTTGATGATCGGTCATGGCGTTATCGATAGTGGGAAAAAGAGACGCCCGGCACAGGCCGGGCGCGTGATGGAGGGCGCCAGGTCTAGTTGACCAGGCCGTCCAGCGGCGAGGACGCGGTCGCATAGAGCTTGCGCGGCATGCGCCCGGCCAGATAGGCCAGGCGACCGGCGACGATGGCGTGCTTCATGGCTTCGGCCATCAGCACCGGCTCGCGGGCATGGGCGATGGCGCTGTTCATCAGCACCGCTTCGCAACCCAGCTCCATGGCGATGGTGGCGTCGGAGGCGGTACCCACCCCGGCATCCACCAGCACCGGCACCTTGGCCTCTTCGAGGATGATGCGCAGGTTGTAGGGATTGCAGATGCCCAGGCCCGAGCCGATCAGACCGGCCAGCGGCATGACGGCGATGCAGCCGATGGCCTCCAGCTGGCGCGCGACGATGGGGTCGTCGCTGGTATAGACCATGACGTCGAAGCCGTCGGCGACCAGGGTCTCGGCGGCCTTGAGGGTCTCGATGACATTGGGGAACAGGGTCTTCTGGTCGGCCAGGACTTCCAGCTTGACCAGGTTGTGACCGTCGAGCAGCTCGCGCGCCAGGCGGCAGGTGCGTACCGCTTCCACCGCGTCATAGCAGCCGGCGGTGTTGGGCAGGATGGTGTAGCGCTCGGGCGAGATCACGTCGAGCAGATTGGGTTCGCCGGGCGTCTGGCCGATGTTGGTGCGGCGCACCGCCACGGTGACGATCTCGGCGCCGGAGGCCTCGATGGCCACGCGGGTCTCTTCGAGGTCACGATACTTGCCGGTACCGACCAGCAGACGCGAGGCATAGGTGCGCCCGGCCAGGGTGAAGGGAGTGTCTTTCATCTGGATTCCTCTTTCGCGGCTAGCCGCCGCCGATGGCGTGGACCACTTCCAGCCGGTCGCCGTCCGCCAGGGCGGTGGTGGCGTGCTGGCTGCGCGGCACGATGTCGAGGTTGCGTTCCACCGCCACTCGCCGTCCGGTCAGGTCGAGACGCACGAGCAGGTCGGCGACGGTGGCACCGTCCGGCAATTCAAGGGATTCGCCGTTCAACAGGATCTGCATGGCAAAGGCATCGTCACGGGGTGAGCCGGCATTCTACGCCGGTCGGGCGTTCATTGCAGCGGCGCCGGGCCGGGAACGACGGCCAGCGCGCGCTCAGAGGCTGCTCAGGCGCCAGGCGAGGATGGCCAGGCAGGCCCAGCCGGCGAGAAAGCACAGGCCGCCGAAGGGGGTGATGATGCCCAGCCGCGAGATGCCGGTCAGCGTCAGCAGATAGAGGCTGCCGGAAAACAGCAGGATGCCGGCGATGAAGAAGCCACCGGCCCAGACCACCAGGCGCCCCTGGAAGTGCAGCGACAGCAAGGCGACGCCGAACAGCGCCAGGGCGTGGATGAGCTGATAGAGCACGCCGGTCTGGAACACCGCGAGGTAGTCGGCGGTGAGCCGGCCCCTGAGTCCGTGGGCGGCGAAGGCGCCAAGTCCGACACCGGTGAAGCCGGCCAGGGCCGCGAACAGCAGGAAGAGACGCAACATGGGTTTTACCGGGCGATGGGAGAGAAGCGCTGGTTATAATGGCCCGCTACCCGCCAAAGACCAAGCCGATGCTGCTCACCCTCCTCCGCCGTCTCCTGCGTATCGCCCTCTGGTTCGCCGCCCTCAGCGCTGCCCTGGTGCTGATCCTGCGCTGGGTACCGCCGCCGGGCAGCATGCTGATGGTGGAGCGCAAGGTCGAATCCTGGATCGACGGCAAACCCATCGACCTGCAGCGCGACTGGCGGCCCTGGAAGGAGCTGCCGGACGATCTCAAGATGGCGGTGATCGCCGGTGAAGACCAGCACTTCGCCGAGCATTGGGGGTTCGACATGGCGGCGATCCGCCAGGCCTTCAGCCACAACGAAGCCGGCGGTTCCCTGCGCGGCGCCAGCACCATCAGCCAGCAGACCGCCAAGAATCTCTTTCTCTGGAGCGGCCGCAGCTATCTGCGCAAGGCCTTCGAAGCCTGGTTCACCGTGCTGCTGGAAACCTTCTGGTCCAAGCAGCGCATCCTCGAGGTCTATCTCAACAGCGTGGAATGGGACGACGGCGTGTTCGGCGCCGAGGCCGCAGCCCGTCACCATTTCGGCATAGGTGCTCCCTACTTGTCCGATCGCCAGGCCAGCCTGCTGGCCGCCGTGCTGCCCAATCCCCGCGAATGGAGCCCGAGCCACCCGAGCGCCTATGTCGCCGAACGCGCCGCCTGGATCCGCCAGCAGGAGCGCCAGCTGGGCGGTAGCGACTACCTGCGGCGGATGACCGGGCAGTAGCAAGGCGACTTCGCACGCGGTTTTCAGCCTACAGACGCTATATCGCGGCCATGGGCCGCTCCTACGGACTTCCCGGTACTTGTAGGAGCGGCCCATGGCCGCGATGGCCAGAGCCTGATCCAAGCCAGCCTACTGGCTGGGCGATAAGATTTGCAGACATAAAAAAACCGCACCCTAAGGTGCGGTTTTTCAATCAACGAGCGGATCAGGCGGCGATATTGCCCTTGAGCTTGTTCATCGCGTTCTTTTCCAGCTGACGGATACGCTCTGCCGAGACGTTATACTTGGCCGCCAGCTCGTGCAGGGTCGCCTTTTCCTCGGCCAGCCAGCGCTGGTAGAGAATATCGCGACTGCGATCGTCCAGGCGTTCCAGGGCCTCGTGCAGATTGGCCGTGGAGCTGTCGGTCCAGTCGGCTTCTTCCAGCTGGCGTGCCGGATCGTAACGGCTGTCTTCCAGGTACTGGGCCGGTGACTGGTAGGCGGCATCGTCATCGGCATCGCTGGCCGGATCGAAGGCCATGTCCTGACCGGTCAGGCGGCTCTCCATCTCGCGCACTTCCCGAGGCTCCACGCCCAGGGTTTCGGCCACGCGATGGACCTCGTCGTTGTTCAGCCAGGCCAGCCGCTTCTTCTGACTGCGCAGGTTGAAGAACAGCTTGCGCTGCGCCTTGGTGGTGGCGACCTTGACGATGCGCCAGTTGCGCAGGATGAATTCGTGGATTTCCGCCTTGATCCAATGCACGGCAAAGGACACCAGGCGTACGCCCATTTCGGGGTTGAAGCGCTTCACGGCCTTCATCAGGCCGACGTTGCCTTCCTGGATCAGGTCGGCCTGGGCCAGACCGTAGCCGGAATAGCTCTTGGCGATATGTACCACGAAGCGCAGATGCGCGAGCACCAACTGCCGGGCGGCCTCGACGTCTTCCTTGTAGAAGAGGCGCTCGGCCAGTTCACGCTCCCGCTCCGGAGTGAGCAGCGGAATGCTGTTCACCGAATGCACATAGGCTTCCAGGCTGGCGCCGGGAACCAATGTAGGAACAGGTTGCAACGAAGTGGTCATGCGAATCCTCCGATTCACTAAGCACTGGGCAGTCTAACACTGATTTTTTGGACAGCGCCAGACTAGCCGAGGTTCCCTTAACCCCAGCTGAAAACCGCCTTGAAATGCTTGTGTCATCAGGGGGTTAGACCGTTTCCAAAGGTGTCGGAAACGGTCGTTGGTCAGCGCGGCGCGAGTTCGCGCAGGTGACGGGCGACGGCCAGCCAGGCACCGATGTAGCCGAGCAGCACGGCGCCGATCAGCAGTTGCAGCCCGTCTTCGATAGCGACACTGCCCAGGGCGAAATCGCTGCCGTAGAGGCCGGCCAGATCCAGCACCGCGCCGTTGAGCCAGTTGAGGCCGAACACCAGCAGCGCCCAGGCGGCGATGCCCGCGCCCAGGCCGAACAGCGCGCCCATGTAGAGGAAGGGCCGGCGCACGTAGCCGTCGGTGCCCCCCACCAGCTTGACCACCTCGATCTCGGTGCGGCGATTCTCGATGGCCAGGCGGATGGTGTTGCCGATCACCAGCAGCAGGGCGATCACCAGCACCACGGTCAGGCCGAAGACGAAGCGCTCGCCGAGCTTGAGGATGGCGGTGAGGCGCTCGACCCACTGCATGTCCAGCTGCACCTGCTGCACGCCGTTCATCTCGGCCAGCTGGCTGCGCAGCATGTCGAGACGACTCTTGTCGATTTCCTTGGGCGTCACGGCGATGACGCCGGGTAGCGGATTCTGCGGCAACTCGCGCAGCGCCTCGCCAAGACCGGCGTCCTGCTGCAATTCTTTCAGGGCATCGTCCGGGCTGATCCAGCGCGCCTCGGCCACATCGGGCAGGACCTTGATCTGGCTCATCAGCACCTCGGCCTGGTCCTGGCCGGTGCGCAGGTCGAGGAACACCGAGATCTGCGCCGCACGCTGCCAGGAGCCGCCCAGGCGCTCGACGTTCTTCAGCAGCAAGGACACCCCCATGGGCAGCGCCAGGGCGATACCCATCACCAGACAGGTGAGAAAGGTGCCTATGGGCTGCTGCACCATGCGCCTGAGGCTGTCCCTCAGGCCGGTGCGGTGGGCTTCGAGGTAGGCGTGCAGCGGGCTGCGCCAGTCGCTCTTGGGTTTCTTCGGGGCCTGGCGCTGCGGACGCTGGGGCTTGCCGCCCTGTTCCTGGCCACGGGGCAGTTCGGTGGCGCTCATGGCTGGCTCTCCTCTTCGTCGCCGATCAGGCGGCCGCGCTGCAAGGTCAGCATGCGATGGTGCAGCCGGGCGATGAGGGCATGGTCGTGGCTGGCGATCAGCACCGTGGTGCCGAGGCTGTTGATGTCCTCGAAGACGCCCATGATCTCCGAGGCCAGGCGTGGATCGAGGTTGCCGGTGGGTTCGTCGGCGAGCAGCAGGGCCGGACGATGCACCACGGCGCGGGCGATGCCTACCCGCTGCTGCTGGCCGGTGGAGAGTTCGGCCGGATAGTCGTCGAGCTTGTCCTTGAGGCTGACCCGCTCCAGAGCGGCGGCCACACGCTTGGCGATCTCGGGCTTGGACAGGCCGAGGATCTGCAGCGGCAGGGCGACGTTGTCGAACACGGTGCGGTCATAGAGCAGCTGGTGGTTCTGGAAGACCACGCCGATCTGCCGGCGCAGGAAGGGAATCTGCGCATTGGTGATGCGCGAGATGTCCTGGCCGGCCAGGGTCAGCTTGCCGCCGGTGGGCCTTTCCATGGCCAGGATCAACCGCATCAGGGTGCTCTTGCCGGCGCCGGAATGACCGGTGACGAAGAGAATCTCGCCGCGTTCGGCACGGAAGCTCAGTTCCTGCAGGCCGACGTGACCGTTGGGATAGCGCTTGGAGACGCGGTCGAACTGGATCATGAGACGCCCCGCTCCGCGAACAGGGCCTGGACGAAGGGCCGCGCCTCGAAGGGCCGCAGGTCGTCGATGCCTTCGCCGACGCCGACATAGCGGATCGGCAGGGCGCTCTGCTTGGCCAAGGCGAAGATCACCCCACCCTTTGCGGTGCCGTCGAGCTTGGTCAACGCCAGGCCGGTCAGGGGCACCGCATTGTGAAACTGCTTGGCTTGGTTGAGGGCGTTCTGGCCGGTACCGGCGTCGAGCACCAGCAGGGTCTCGTGGGGCGCCGCCTCGTCCAGCTTGCCGATCACCCGGCGTACCTTGCGCAGCTCCTCCATGAGATTGTCCTTGGTGTGCAGCCGGCCGGCGGTGTCGGCGATCAGCACATCGATGCCACGGGCCTTGGCGGCTTGCACCGCGTCGAAGATCACCGAGGCGGAGTCGGCGCCGGTGTGCTGGGCGATGACCGGGATGCGGTTGCGCTCGCCCCAGACCTGCAGCTGCTCCACGGCGGCGGCGCGGAAGGTGTCGCCAGCGGCCAGCATGACCTTCTTGCCGTCGTTCTGCAGGCGCTTGGCCAGCTTGCCGATGGTGGTGGTCTTGCCGGCGCCGTTCACACCGACCACCAGGATGACGTAGGGCTTGTGCGAGGTGTCGATCACCAGCGGCTGTTCCACCGGCAGCAGCATCTCGGTGAGCTCCTGCTGCAGGGCCTGATAGAGCGCCTCGCTGTCGGCCAGCTGCTTGCGCGCCACCTTCTGGGTCAGGTTGCGCATGATGACGCCGGTCGCCTCGACGCCGACGTCGGCGGTCAGCAGGCGGGTTTCCAGTTCTTCGAGCAGGTCGTCGTCGATGGCCTTCTTGCCAAGGAACAGACTGGCCATGCCCTCGCCGAGGCTGGCGCTGGTCTTGGACAGACCCTGGCGCAGGCGGGCGAAGAAGCCCAGCTTGGCCGGTTCGGCGGGAGCGGCGACGACGGCGGGTGGAGCGGGCTCGGGCTCGGGTTCGGGTTCGGGTTCGGGCGCAACCACCTCGGGTTCAGGACGGACCGGGGCGACGGGCGCAACGGGTACGACCGGGGCGGGAGCGGGCTCAGGCTCAACCGGCACAACCGGAGGCAGCGGCGCGACCGGCGCAGCCACTGGCTCGGGCTCCGGCTCGGGCGCCCTCACCGGTTCGACCTCGACCGGCGGCACGATGGGATCGGCCACCAGCGGCTCGACCAGCGCCGTGAGCGCCACTGGCGACGGCGCCTCCTCTTCGGCGACCGGCACCGGGGTCAGCGAGGGAATCGCCTCCGGCGGCTCGGGCACCGGCTCCGGGTGCTGCACCGGCTCGCTGGCCAGCGGCTCGGGCAGGCGCTCTTCCGGCGCAGGGGCGGGGGCTTCGGCAGGCGTCGCTACGGGTTCGGCAGTCTTCTTGCGGAACCAGCCGAACAGGCCTTTCTTCTCCGTGGGGGGAGACTTCTTGTCGTCGGATCCAAACATGCGGGGCTCTGTATCGAACGGACGAACCGGCTGCGGGAGCTCCGCCAGGCGGGGCTCGACCGTCAGGCATGGCCGTCGGGAAAAGGGATGCGTATCCTAGCAGCCTGCCGGGCGGAAGACCTCCCCGTCGGCGAAAAACGCGCGACCGTCCCCAGGACGCAGCCGCTTCGTCCCCTACCGCGCTACAAGGCCTGCTCTCGCGATGCCCGCCTCCCGCTTCCGTCGGACCGCCCTGGTCGTCCTGCTCAGCCTGCTCTCCCCCTTCGCCCTGGCCACGGCCAGCCGGCAGAACACCGAGGAATTCACCCTCGACAACGGCCTCAAGCTGGTGATCCGCGAAGATCACCGGGCGCCGGTCGCCGTGGTGCAACTCTGGTACCGCGTGGGTTCGAGCCTGGAGGCGCCCGGGGCGACCGGCCTGTCCCATGCCCTGGAACACCTGATGTTCAAGGGCAGCCGCAAGCTCGGTGCCGGCGAGGCCTCGCACCTGCTGCGCGACCTGGGCGCCGAGGAAAACGCCTTCACCACCGACGACTACACCGTCTATTACCAGCTGCTCGCCCGCGATCGCCTGCCCGTGGCCCTGGAGCTGGAAGCCGATCGCATGCAGCACCTGCGCCTGGAACCGGACGAAGTCAGCCGCGAGCTGGAAGTCATCAAGGAAGAACGCCGGCTGCGCACCGATGACCGACCCGAGGCGCTGTCCTTCGAGCGCTTCAAGGCCGCCGCCTACCCGGCCAGCGGCTACCGCAACCCCACCATCGGCTGGCCCCAGGACCTGCAGCGCCTCGGCGTGGACGACCTGCGTCGCTGGTACCAGACCTGGTACGCACCCAACAACGCCACCCTGGTGGTGGTGGGCGACGTCGAGCCCCAGGCGATCCGCGCCGAGGTGCAGCGCTGGTTCGGCGGCATCCCCCGCAGCGACCTGCACGCGCCGCGGCGGCCGCTGGAATTGCCGGCGCCGGGCGAGCGGCGCCTGGCGCTGCAGGCCCGCGAACTGCCCAGCCTGCTGATGGGCTTCAACGTGCCCAGCCTGGCCACCGCCGCCCAGCCGCGCGATGCCTATGCGCTGCAACTGCTGGCCGCCCTGCTCAGCGGCGGCTCGGGGGCACGCCTGCCCAGTCGTCTCGAACGCGGCGCGGAAGTGGCCAGCAGCGTGCGCGCCGCCTATGGCGCCTATACCCGCGGCGACAGCCTCTTCCTGCTCAGCGGCACCCCCAATACCCAGCGTGGCAAGACCCTCGACCAGCTGGAAGCGGCCTTCTGGGCGCAACTGGAGCTGCTCAAGCGCGAGCCGCCCAGCGCCGAGGAACTGGCCCGGGTCCGCGCCCTGCTGGTGGCCGGATTGGTCTATGGCCGCGACTCCATCACCGCCCAGGCCAGCAGCATCGGTCAGCTGGAAAGCGTCGGCCTCGGCTGGCGTCAGGGCGATCGGTTGCTCGACGAACTGGGCCGGGTCACCCCCGACGACCTGCGCCGCGTGGCCCATACCTACTTCACTCGCGAGCGCCTGACCCTGGGCCAGTTGCGCCCCGAACCCGCCGCGGAGGCTCGTCGATGAAGCGCCTGCTGTGCCTTGCGCTGTGCCTGCTCGCGGGCTGTCAGTCCCCCACCCCAGTCGGCGACCTGGCGCGCGCCTATCCCGCCGTGGACAGCCTCAAGACCCTCAAGGAGGCACCGCCCCTGGGGCGCCAGCTGGACATCCAGCGCTGGCGCACCGCCGAGGGCGCCCAGGTGCTGTTCGTGCCGGCGCCGGAATTGCCGATGTTCGACGTGCGCCTGATCTTCGCCGCCGGCAGCAGCCAGGACGGCGCCACGCCGGGCCTGGCCATGCTGACCAACGGCCTGCTCAACGAAGGCATCCCGGGACGCGATGCCGGCGCCATCGCCGACGGCTTCGAGCGCCTGGGCGCCGATTTCAGCAACGGCGCCTACCGTGACCAGGCGGTGGCCGGGCTGCGCACCCTCGCCGATCCGGCCCACAGCGAACCGGCCCTGGTACTGCTGGCCGACGTGGTCGGTCGCCCGACCTTTCCCGCCGAGGCCATCCAACGCATCCGCGACCAGTTGCTGACGCTGATCGCCGCCAGCCGTCGCGAGCCGGCCAGCCTGGCCGGCGAAGCCCTGCAGGAACGTCTCTATGGCAGCCATCCCTATGCCCATTCGCCACGGGGCACGGCAGCCGGACTGGCACGCCTCGACGCGGCCAGCCTCAGGGCCTTCCATGCCCGTGCCTATGCCGCCGGCAATGCCGTGATCGCCCTCACCGGCGACCTGGATCGCGCCCGCGCCGAGCAGATCGCCGCCCAGCTGTCGCGCGCCCTGCCCCGCGGCCCGGCCCTGCCGCCACTGCCGGTGCCAGCGCCTGCCGCACCGGCCCGGGTGCAGCTGGAGATCCCGGCGCAGCAGACGCGCCTGCTGCTCGGCCAACTCGGCATCACCCGCCGCGATCCCGACTATGCCGCCCTCTTCGTCGGCAACCAGATCCTTGGCGGTGGCGGTTTCGGCAGTCGCCTGATGACCGAATTGCGCGAACGCCGCGGCCTCACCTACGGCGTCAGCTCGGGCTTCACCCCCATGCGTCAGCCTGGCCCCTTCACCCTCGGCCTGCAGACCCGCGCCGAACTGGGCGATGCCACCCTGGCCTTGGTCCGTGACCTGCTGCGCGACTACCTGGCCCAGGGCCCTACCCAGGCCGAACTGGACCGCGCCAAGCGGCAGATCGAAGGCAGCTTCCCACTGGCCAACGCCAGCAACGGCGCCATCGTCGCCCAACTGGGCAACATCGGCTTCTATGACCTGCCCAGCAGCTACCTCGATGACTTCCTCCAGCAGGTCCGCCGGCTGACGGTGGAACAGGTGCATGCCGCCCTACAGCGCCACCTGGATCCGGCCAACTTCGTCGTGGTCAGCGCCGGCCCACGGGTCGCCCAGCAGCCGCTGCCGCCACCCCGCCCTCTTCCCAACCTGCCGCCCAGCGGCGTTCCGGAGCACTAGCATGGCCCAGAAGACCGCCAACCAACTGCGCATCATCGGTGGCGACTGGCGCAGCCGGCGCTTCGTCTTTCCCGATGCCCTGGGCCTGAGACCCACCCCGGATCGGGTCCGCGAGACCCTGTTCAACTGGCTGGCCGCCGTCACCCCGGGCGCCCGGGTGCTGGACCCCTTCGCCGGCAGTGGCGCCCTACTGCTGGAAGCCCTGTCCCGCGGCGCCGGCCCGGCGCTGGCCTTCGACCTCAATGCCCAGGCCGCCCATGCCCTGCGCGGCCATCTGCAGGCCCTCGGCTGCGCCCAGGCCGAGGTACGCCAAACCGACGCCCTGCAGGCGCTGGCCAAGCCGGCGGCGACGCCCTTCGACCTGGTGTTTCTTGATCCGCCCTTTGGCCAGGACCTGCTGGAGCCGGCCTGCGCGGCCCTGGAAGCCCAGGGCTGGCTTGCCGCGGACGCCTGGATCTACACCGAGAGCGAGACCCAGCCCTCGCGCCTGAGCCTGCCCGCGACCTGGCAGCTGCACCGCGAGAAGAAGACCGGCAACGTCCACTACGCCCTCTGGCACCGCCAGGCGTGAACAGCGCCCCCTTTCGCCCGGCGCGCTGGCTGCCCGGCCCGCACCTGCAGACCCTCTGGGGCTCGCTGTGGCGCCGCCTGCCGCCCATCACTCGTCCGCGCGAACGGCTATGGCTGGAGGATGGCGACTTCCTCGATCTGGACTGGTATCACGCCGAGGACCCACAGGCGCCCCTGGTGCTGATCGCCCACGGCCTGACCGGCAGCTCCGGCTCCCACTATGTGCTCGGCCTGCAATTCGCCCTGGCCGCACGCGGCTGGGCCAGCGTCGGCCTCAACTGGCGTGGCTGCTCCGGCGAACCCAACCGCCTGCCCCGTGGCTATCACTCCGGCGTCAGCGAAGACCTGGCGGCGGTGGTGCGTCATCTGCAGGCCAGCCGTCCGGACGCGCCGCTGTATGGCGTGGGCTTTTCCCTGGGCGGCAACGTGCTGCTCAAGTACCTGGGCGAGCGCGGCGCGGACAGTGGTCTCAGCGCCGCGGCGGCGGTCTCGGTGCCCTTTCGCCTGGACCTCTGCGCCGATCGCATCGGCATCGGCTTCTCGCGCATCTACCAGCGGCACTTCATCCGCGAACTGGCGCGCTACGTGCGCGACAAGCAGGCGCTGTTCGATCGCGACCTTCACCCCGAACAGCACGAGATCCTCGCGCGCCTGGGGCCGCCCGAGGGACTCAAGACCTTCTGGGACTTCGACGATCGCTACACCGCGCCCCTGCACGGCTTTCGCGATGCCCGGGACTACTACCGGCAGGCCTCCAGCCGCTACTACCTGGGGGGTATCCGCATCCCCACCTTGCTGATCCAGGCCGAGGACGACCCCTTCATCGGCACCGACGCCCTGCCCGCCCGCGCCGAACTGGCGCCCGACACCCTGTTCGAGCGCCTGCTCCATGGCGGCCATGTCGGCTTCGTCGGCGGTTCCTTCCGCGACCCGGACTACTACCTGGAAAGGCGCATCCCCGACTGGCTGGTCAGCCAGAGGGCGGCGCCATCCGGCCGATAAACGCCCACGGGTCGGCGATCCCGGCGGCTGTCGCCTTGGCCTCACTCCGCCCCTGAGCTACCATCCAAGCCCCAACAGCTTCGCCCCCAGGACAGCGTCATGAACCGAGTGCTATACCCCGGCACCTTCGACCCCATCACCAAGGGCCATGGCGATCTGGTGGAGCGCGCCTCGCGGCTGTTCGACGAAGTCGTGGTGGCGGTGGCGGCCAGCCCCAAGAAGAATCCGCTGTTTCCGCTGGAGCGCCGGGTCGAGCTGGCCAAGGCGGTGACCGCGCACCTGCCCAACGTCGAGGTGATCGGCTTCAGCTGCCTGCTGGCCACCCTGGTGGAACAGCAGAAGGCGACCATCATCCTGCGCGGCCTGCGTGCGGTGTCGGATTTCGAATTCGAATTCCAGCTGGCCAACATGAACCGGGTGCTGGCGCCCCAGGCGGAAAGCATGTTCCTGACCCCGTCGGAACACTATTCCTACCTGTCTTCCACCCTGGTGCGGGAGATCGCGGCGCTCGGCGGCGACGTGACCAAGTTCGTCCATCCCACCGTGCATCAGGCGCTGCTGGAGCGTTTTGCCCCGACCAGCTGATTAACCCCAAGGACTGTCGGGTGCAGCCGGCGCGCGGATGGGGCAAAATGCGCGCCTGACTTTTGGATCGCTGCGCGTTCGCGCAGCGTGGAGCCGACGATGTCCCTCATCATTACCGACGATTGCATCAACTGCGACGTGTGCGAGCCCGAGTGCCCGAACGGCGCCATCTCCCAGGGTGCGGAGATCTACGTGATCGATCCGAACCTGTGCACCGAGTGCGTGGGCCACTACGACGAACCCCAGTGCCAGCAGGTCTGCCCGGTGGACTGCATCCCCCTCGACGAGAACCATGTCGAGACCAAGGAGCAGTTGCACGACAAGTATCTGAAGATCAGCGGCCAGGCTTAAGCGGCCCGGCGCCAGGGCCTATTCGGTACGCCCGTACCCGCTCTGGGTGCAGCCCAGGCAGCGCACGAAGGCCGCCTTGCCCGGTTCGACCACCAGCGCCTTGCCGGCCTTGCCGATGTTTCCGCCGGCGGCGGTGAATGGCAGACTGACCACAAAGACGCCCGCGCCGATCACGGTGGCGGCGATCAGCAGCGGCCGCGCGATCAAGAGATCGCCGATCATGGAAAAGGCGGCGGGAGCCTGGGCTTCACCGAACGCCTGGTCGGCGGTCTGATACTCGGTGACGTCACCCTGAGCCTGTTGCGCCTGCGCTGGCAGGACCTGCATCGTCAGGGCCAGCGCCAGCACGGCAGCCAGGCTACGGAACGGATTCATACGGCTGATCCCTTGCGCGGTTGTGATGGTGGTCCCTGAACTATAACAGGCCGCCCGCACTTGTCATGCGGGCGGACCCCAGACGTCATTCGGCGCGGACGACCGGCTGCGGCGCGCGGCGATGGGCATAGACCATCAGCGCGATGCCGCCGAGCACCATGGGCACGCAGAGCACCTGCCCCATGGTCAGCCAGCCCCAGGCCAGATAGCCGAGCTGGGCGTCGGGTACCCGGACGAATTCGACGATGAAGCGGAAGATGCCGTAGCAGAGCACGAACAGCCCGGACACGGCCATGGTCGGCCGCGGCTTGCGCGAGTACAGCCAGAGGATCACGAACAGCGCCACCCCTTCCAGGGCGAACTGATAGAGCTGCGAGGGATGGCGCGGCAACTGGGCCGGATCGCTGTAGGGCGGAAAGATCATCGCCCAGGGCACGTCGGTGGGCTTGCCCCAGAGTTCGGCGTTGATGAAGTTGCCGATGCGGCCGGCACCGAGGCCGATGGGCACCAGCGGCGCGATGAAGTCCATCAGTTCGAAGAAGCCCTTGTTGTGGCGCTTGCCGAACCACCAGACCGCCAGGATCACCCCGAGCAGGCCGCCGTGGAAGGACATGCCGCCCTTCCAGACCTCGAAAATCAGCGTCGGATTGGCGATGTATTCCGCCAGGTTGTAGAACAGCACGTAGCCGAGTCGCCCGCCGGCGATGACCCCCAGCGCCACCCAGAACACCAGATCGGACAGGGTCTCGCTGGTCCAGCGCGGATCGAAGCGATTGAGTCGCCGCTTGGCCAGCCACCAGGCGCCACCGATCCCCACCAGGTACATGAGGCCGTACCAGTGGATCTTCAGCGGCCCCAGCGACAGGGCCACCGGGTCTATTTGCGGATACGGCAGCATGGTGCCTCCTTGAAAGGGATCAGAGTAAGAAATTGAGACCGACGCCGAACAGCAACAGGGCAAACAGGCGCTTGAGCAGCCGGGGCGACAGGCGATGGGCCAGCCGCGCACCGAAACGGGCCGAGAACATGCTGGTCAGGGCGATACCCAGCAAGGCCGGCAGATAGACATAGCCCAGACTCCAGGCGGGCAGGCCCGGCTGCTGCCAGCCGACCAGGATGAAGGACAGCGCCCCGGACAGGGCGATGGGCAGGCCGCAGGCCGCCGAGGTGGCCACCGCCTGCTGCATGCTCAGGCTGCGCCAGATCAGGAAGGGTACGGTGAGCGAGCCGCCGCCGATGCCGAAGATGGCCGAGGCCCAGCCGATCACCACCCCGGCCACCGTCAGCGCCGGTTTGCCCGGTTCGCCGGCCTGGGCCTTGGGGCGCAGGTCCAGCGCCAGCTGGAGGGCGATGAGGATGGCGAAGGTGCCGATGATCTTCTGCAGCAGCGGGCCGTGGATGGCGGCGGCGGTCAGGGCGCCCAGGGCGCTGCCGAAGACGATGCCCAGGGCCATCCAGGCGAACAGCCGCCAGCGCACGGCGCCGAGTCGGTGGTGGGCCCAGACGGAATTGAGCGAGGTGAAGACGATGGTGGCCAGCGAGGTACCCACCGCCAGGTGGGTGAGGATGTCCGGATCGAGGCCCTGGGCGGTAAAGCTGTAGACCAGCACCGGCACGATGATCAGGCCGCCGCCAACCCCGAACAGACCGGCCAGCAGCCCGGCGCAGACGCCGAGCACCAGGAAGAGCAAGAGATCCATCATCACCTCGGGCGCAGGAGGCGGCATGGTACGCCGCTGCCTGCCCGGCGGGAAGCGGCCTTCCCGCCGGGCACGCTCAGCTCTGGACGCTGGCCGCCGGGTTGATCACCCGACCCAGTCCGAGATTGCGCAAGGCCAGATGCAGGGCGCTGTGGATGACCTGGGGATTGTCGATCTGGCGCATCTGCTGCACCAGCTCGCGGGCCTTTTCCAGGGTGACCTGGCGCAGCAGCCACTTCACCTTGGGCAGGTTGGTGGCGTTCATCGACAGGGTGTCGAAGCCCATGCCCATGAGCAGCACCGCCGCCGCCGGATCCCCGGCCATCTCGCCGCAGATGCTCACCGGCACCCCTTCGGCGTGGGCGCCATCGACCACCTGTTGCAGCGCCTGCAGCACCGCCGGGTGGAAGTAGTCGTAGAGATCGGCCACCCGCGGGTTGTTGCGATCCACCGCCAGCAGGTACTGGGTCAGGTCGTTGGAGCCCACCGAGATGAAGTCCACCTGGCGCGCCAGATCGCGGGCCTGGTAGACCGCCGAGGGCACCTCGACCATGACCCCCACCGGCGGCATGGGGATGTCGACGCCTTCGTCACGCACCTCGCACCAGGCACGGTGCAGCAGATGCTGGGACTCCTCCACCTCGTGCACGCCGGAAATCATCGGCAGCATGATGCGCAGGTTGTTCAGGCCCTCGCTGGCCTTGAGCATGGCGCGGGTCTGCACCAGGAAGATTTCCGGATGATCCAGGGTGACGCGGATGCCGCGCCAGCCCAGGAAGGGGTTGTCTTCCTTGATCGGGAAATAGGACAACGCCTTGTCGCCGCCTACGTCCAGGGTGCGCATGGTCACCGGCGCCGGATGGAAGGCGGCCAGTTGCTCGCGATAGATGGAGAGCTGCTCCTTCTCGCTGGGAAAGCGCTCGTTGACCATGAAGGGCACTTCGGTGCGATACAGCCCGACCCCTTCGGCGCCGCGCTGCTGGGCACGGGCCACATCGGCCATCAGGCCGGTGTTGACCCACAGCGGCATGCGGTGACCGTCGAGGGTCTCGCAGGGCAGGCTGCGCAGGGCGTCGAGGCCCTGGGTCAGCTGGCGCTCCTCTTCCACTACGTCGCCATACTGCTTGATCAGCGTCGGCGACGGATTGGTGAAGATTTCGCCGTGGTAGCCGTCGACGATGAGGTCGATGCCATCCACCTTGGAATACGGCAGGTCCACCGCGCCCATCACGGTCGGCACGCCCATGGCACGCGCCAGGATGGCGACGTGGGAGTTGCCCGAGCCGAGTACCGAGATCAGGCCGACCAGGCGCCCCTCGGGCACCTCGCCGAGCATGGCCGGCGAGAGCTCCTCGCTGACCAGAATGGTGTTTTCCGGATAGATCAGGCAGGCCTGGTGGGCCTGCTGCAGATAGGCCAGCAAGCGGCGCCCGAGGTCACGCACGTCGGCGGCGCGTTCGCGCAGATAGGCGTCGTCCATCAGCTCGAAGCGCTGGACGTGCTCCATCACCACCTGGCGCAGGGCGCCCTGGGCCCACTGGCCGCTCTTGATGATGGTGGTCACCTCGTTACCGAGGGCGGCGTCGTCGAGCATCATCAGATAGACGTCGAACAGCGCCTGCTCTTCCTTGCGCAACTGGGTGGACAGCCGCTTGGACAGCGCCTTCATGTCCGCCCGTACGCCTTCGAGCGCCGAGCGGAACAGTTGCAGCTCGGCGTCGATGTCGGTCACGGTCTTGTCCGGGACCACTTCCAGGTCGGCCGGTGGCAGGACCACCACGGCCTTGCCGACGCCGACCCCGGGCGCGCCGGGGATGCCGACGAAGCGGGCTTCCTGGATGCCCCTGCCCTGCCGATCCAGACCACGGATGGTCCCGGTGGCCTCGGCATGGGCGATCACCCCGGCGAGCTGGGCGCTCATGGTGACCAGGAAGGCTTCCTCGCCTTCGTCGAACTGACGGCGTTCCTTCTGCTGCACCACCAGCACGCCCATGACCCGGCGGTGGTGGATGATGGGTGCACCGAGGAAAGACGCATAGCGCTCCTCACCGGTCTCGGCAAAATAGCGAAAGCGCGGGTGGCTGGCGGCGTCTTCGAGATTGAGCGGTTCTTCGCGGGTGCCGACCAGGCCGACCAGGCCCTCGTTGGGGGCCATGCTGACCCGGCCGATGGACCTCTTGTTGAGGCCTTCGGTGGCCATGAGCACGAAACGGTTGGTGTCGGGATCCAGCAGATAGACGGAGCAGACCTGCGACTGCATGGCCGCGCGGACGCGCTGCACGATGATGGACAGTGCCGACCCCAGATCCTTGGCGGCATTGACCTCCTGGACGATCTTGCGCAGAACTGCAAGCATCTAGCGCCTCCGCAGCCGACGCCCGGCGAGTCTGCCGGCGTGCATCACGTGTCGTTCATCCTGCATGACCACAGCTTCTCCTCACCTCTTTCGCACCGGCCGTACCGGCAATCAGGCCAGCAAGCGGGGTGCCAACTCCTTGAGCGCCCGCCGATAGACCTCTCGCTTGAAGGTCACCACCTGGCCCAGAGGGTACCAGTAGCTTACCCAGCGCCAGCCATCGAATTCCGGCTTACCCGTCACATCCATCCGCACCCGCTGCTCTTCCGCGGTCAGCCGCAGCAGAAACCACTTCTGCTTCTGGCCGATGCACAGCGGACGGCTGTGGGTGCGCACCATGCGCTGCGGCAGACGATAGCGCAACCAGCCCCGGGTACAGGCCAGGATACGGACATCATCGGGGCTCAGCCCCACCTCTTCGTTGAGCTCCCGGTACAGCGCCTCTTCGGGCGTTTCCCGGTCATCGATCCCACCCTGGGGAAACTGCCAGGCATCTTGGTTGATGCGGCGAGCCCACAGTACTTGGCCGGCATCGTTGGCGAGAATGATGCCGACATTGGGGCGAAAACCATCAGCGTCGATCACGGCTGCCACCCTTGAAAAATATCGTTGCCCGCATTGTTCCACAAAGCCCGACAGCCCAGCAATGCAAGCTCCGGACCGACCGGGGCGCGGCCGACCGGCGCAGGCTCCCGGCAACCGCCGCGACCTGCAAAGGCCCGCATTATGGTGGTCGCCAGCTGAACGTCGGCTTAAGGGCGGGCAATCGTCGTGCGCTAGCGGAAATGCCGCTGTACGGCCATGTAGACCGCCAGCGCCAGACCGATCCAGCCGACCAGCCAGAAATAATCGAGATAGCCCAGCACCTGACTCTGGCGGGTGACCAGACTGGAGATCTGCGCCAGGGCGCTGTCGGCGCCAGTGACCTGCCGATAGCGTTCGCCGTAGGCCTGGTAGTTCGGGGCATAGGGGTTGACCGCAGCGCTGAGCACCGTGGCATGGAAGGCGTCGCGCCACTGCAGGAAGACGTTGGACAGCACGATACCCATGGGCATGACCAGTTGCTGGGTCATGTTCTTGATTTGGTAGGCCTGGCTGAAATAGGCCGGCTCGACGCGCATGAAGGTGTACATGATGATCACCGCGAAGGTGCCGATCAGGTAGGTGCCATGCATCATCAGGCCCGGCACCAGCTGCTGATAGAGGGGCACGTCGCCGTGCTGGTGCACCATCCAGAAGCCGTAGCCGGCCAGCAGCAGATAGCCCGCCACCAGGTACTTGCGAAAGCCGCCCCAGGGAAAGCGCTCGCGCAGCCGCACCGAGGTGATCATCAGCAAGGGTGCCAGGCCGCACAGCCAGCCCAGCGCCATGACGCCCCCGGCGGTATAAACCGGCAGCTGCAGACCGTTGACCACGTACTGGGGAATGATGAAGTTGTAGGCCCCGAGCAGGAAGTAATTGAGCATCATGAACAGCATGCCGGCGAGAAAGCCGGGGGTGATGGCGTGCTTGAAGGCCAGGGTCGGCCGTGCCAGGCCGCGCTCGTAATAGACGTAGAGCCCGAGGATGGCCGTGCCCAGCAGCAGCTCCAGGGCCAGCCACGGACCATCGCTGAAGAAATCGAAGGCCAGCCGCTGGGTGGTGGTGGTCAACAGCAGACTGCCACCCGCCAGCAGTACCATGGACAGCAGCGACGGCGCCCCGGAATTCTCCAGCGGGTGGGAACGGCGCGGCAGCGACAGCCAGATGCAAATGGCCACCAGCGCGCAGGCCAGCGCCGGCACCATGAAGATGGCACGCCACTGATGGCCTTCCAGCAATTCCGCGGTGGTGAAGGACGCCAGCGCACCCCCCAGGGGCACGCCCGAGGCAAAGGCGCGGATCCCGGTCGGCAGCTGCGGACCGGAGAAATACATCTGCACCAGCACCCGCGCCCCGGCAAAGAAGGTGGCGGCGCCGGCGCCCATCAGGACGCGTCCGGCGATGAAGATCGGCAGATCGGTGGCCACCAGGCAGCACACCTGGCCGACCAGATGGATGCCGACGGCGGTAAAGATCAGGTTGCGATAGCCCAGGCGCTGGGCGAACCACTGGTGCGGCGCGCTGGTGACGATGACGGCGACGCTGTAGCAGGCGGTCGCCAGGCTGTAGCTGCGCGGGTCGATGCCGAGGCCGCCATAGACATAGCGGTTGGCCAGGGCGATGGACAGGTTGTCGAGAAAGTACACCAGCACCATCAGGGTGATGCTCAGCAGCAGCAGGCCGCGGTGATGGGGGCGATCGGTGTCGTCGGCGTACATGAAGACCCAAGGCTGGCACTAAGGGGGCCAGTCGTGGACCCTGCGTCTGGCACGGGGTTCAGAGGCCGCGTTGTCGCAGCCTCCTTCAGGTGATGCGCATCGCGTCCCGGCTCAGCCAGGTAGCAGGGCCCGGACGTCGGCTAGGAGTTCGTCCGGCACCTCCACCCAGCCACGGGTGGTATTGCGAGCCCGCGCCTGGTAGCGGCGCTGCGACGGCAGGCGGGCGCCCTGGGCCTCGATGCCGGCGAACAACTGCTCGGCGCGCTGCTGGTAGTCGCCTACCGCGGCGCCGAGAAAACGCTGGGGATCGAAGGCCAGGATGAGTTCGCCGTGATAGGGCAAGCCACCCGCGCCGGCGTCGACCGCGGAAGATTCCGGGCTGGTGAGATCGCCGATCAGGGGTCCGGCGAGCAATTCGATCATGGCCGACAGCGCCGAGCCCTTGTGACCACCAAAGGTGAGCATGGCGCCCTCCTCCAGCACGGTGCGGGCATCGCTGCTGGGAGCGCCCTCGGCATCCACTCCCCAGCCCTCCGGCAAGGCCTTGCCGGCACGGCGGTGCAATTCGATCTCGCCGCGAGCCACGGCGCTGGTGGCGAAATCGAAGACGAAGGGTTGCCCTTCCGGCCGCGGCCAGCCAAAGGCGATGGGATTGGTACCGAACAGCGGGCGGCGACCGCCGGCGGGGGCGACATAGGCCTGGGTCGGATTGCAGGCCAGGGCCACCAGGCCCCTGGCGGTGAGGGCTTCCATCTCCACCCAGAGCGCCGAGAAGTGCACGCAGTTGTTGATCGCCAGGGCCGCCAGGCCACAGGCGCGCGCCTTGGCTTCCAGCAGCGGCAGACCGGCGTGGAAGGCCAGCGGCGAGAAGCCACCCCCGGCATCGACCCGGACGATGGCCGGCGCCACGTCCTCGATGCGGGGTTCGGCATCCGGCACCACCTTGCCGGCCTTGAGCGTCTTGACGATGCCCAGCAGCCGATAGATGCCGTGGGAGGCACAGTCATCACGCTGGCCGGCCACCATCATGGCGGCGATGGCTGTACTCTGCGGTTGACTGAAACCCTGGGCCGCGAGCACCTCTTCGGCCAGGTGCTGCAGCTCTTCCAGGGTCATCTGGGCCATGGCGGCGCTCCATCGGGAAAACCCCGACTATGCCGCAACCGGCCACGGCCCGCTCGCTCGACTTGGGACCGGTCATGCCGATCCCGGCACAGTCAGCCCTGGTGGTAGCGCCCCGACAACTCGTGGACGGCTTCGATGAAGGCGCCGGCATGGGCCGGATCCACCTCGGGGGTGATGCCGTGACCCAGGTTGAAGACGTGGCCGCTGCCCTGGCCATAGCTTTCCAGGATACGCCCCACCTCGGCGCGAATGGCCGCCGGCTTGGCGTAGAGCACGCTGGGGTCCATGTTGCCCTGCAGGGCAACCTTGGCACCCACGCGGCGGCGCGCTTCGCCAATGTCGCAGGTCCAGTCCAGGCCCAGGGCCTCGGCGCCGCTGTCGGCCAGGCTTTCCAGCCAGAGACCGCCGTTCTTGGTGAAGAGGATCACCGGTACCTGTCGTCCTTCATGCTCGCGGATCAGCCCGGCGACGATCTTGCGCATATAGGCCAGGGAGAACTCCTGGTAGGCCGCGGCGGACAGATTGCCGCCCCAGGTATCGAAGATCTGCACCGCCTGGGCACCGGCGCGAATCTGGCCGTTGAGGTAGGCGGTGACCGCCTGGGCCAGCTTGTCCAGCAGCAGGTGCAGGGCCTCGGGGGTGTCGTAAAGCATGGCCTTGGCCTTGCGGAAATCCTTGCTGGAGCCGCCTTCGATCATGTAGGTGGCCAGGGTCCAGGGGCTGCCGGAAAAGCCGATCAGGGGTACCCGGCCGTCCAGCGCCGCGCGGATGGTGCGCACGGCGTCCATCACGTAGCCCAGGTCGGATTCGGCATCGGGGATCGGCAGCGCCTCGATGTCGGCCGGGGTATCGATCACCTTGCGAAAGCGCGGACCCTCGCCGGTCTCGAAATAGAGGCCCTGGCCCATGGCATCGGGGATGGTGAGGATGTCGGAGAAGAGGATGGCCGCATCCAGGGGATAGCGCTCCAGCGGCTGCAAGGTCACCTCGCAGGCGAATTGCGGGTTCTTGCACAGACTCATGAAGTCACCGGCGCGGGCCCGGCTGGCGCGGTACTCGGGCAGGTAGCGCCCGGCCTGGCGCATCATCCACACCGGGGTGACGTCCACCGGCTGCTTGAGCAGGGCACGCAGGAAACGGTCGTTCTTCAGGGCAGTCATGGCGACATCCGGCAGCAAAAGTGCCGGCATTGTCGCAAAGCGGCTGGCAAAAGGCACGGCAGGGGGGCGTGCCTTTTATCTATCGGGGTGATGGGGTGCTCCGTAGGGTGACGGTGCAGCCTCGCCTATCGCCGGACGGTCATCCAGATGGAAAACGCTGTGCGGTTTTCAATCCTACGGCTCGGCGGGCTAATCGTGGCCATGCCGGTGCGCCGTAGCGACCGCTCCTACAGAGTGACGTTTTTCGTAGGAGCGGCCCATGGCCGCGATTGCTTGGCGGATACTGCACGAAGCCCCGTGCCGGCAGGATCCCACCCCAAAAAAAAGCCGACCGGCTTGCACCGGTCGGCTCTTGTCCAGCGGCCTGGCCTCAGACGCCCAGGTAGTCGAGGATGCCCTCGGCGGCGTTGCGGCCTTCGAAGATGGCGGTCACCACCAGATCGGAGCCGCGCACCATGTCGCCACCGGCAAAGATCTTCGGGTTGCTGGTCTGGTGCTTGAACTCGTGCAGCCCCGGCGCGACGACCCGGCCCTGGCTGTCGATGTCGATGTTGAACTGCTCGAACCAGGGCGCGGGACTCGGGCGGAAACCGAAGGCGATGACCACCGCATCGGCCGGCAGGATCTCCTCGGAACCGGGGATCGGCTCGGGGCTGCGGCGGCCACGGGCATCGGGCTCGCCCAGACGGGTTTCCACCACCTTGACGCCTTCCACCTTGTCTTCACCGATGATGGCGATGGGCTGGCGGTTGAAGAGGAACTTCACGCCCTCTTCCTTGGCGTTCTTCACTTCCTTGCGCGAGCCCGGCATGTTGGCGGCGTCGCGGCGATAGGCGCAGGTCACGCTCTTGGCACCCTGGCGGATGGAGGTGCGGTTGCAGTCCATGGCGGTGTCACCACCGCCCAGGACCACCACGCGCTTGCCCTTCATGTCGACGAAGTCGGCCGCATCCTTTTCGAAGCCCAGGTTGCGGTTGACGTTGGCCACCAGGAAATCCAGGGCGTCGTGGACGCCAGGCAGGTCTTCGCCGGGGAAGCCGCCCTTCATGTAGGTGTAGGTACCCATGCCCAGGAAGACCGCATCGAATTCCTCGAGCAGCTGATCCATGGTCACGTCCTTGCCCACCTCGGTGTTCAGACGGAATTCCACGCCCATGCCGCCGAAGACCTCGCGACGGCGACTGAGCACGGTCTTTTCCAGCTTGAATTCGGGGATGCCGAAGGTCAGCAGGCCACCGATCTCGGGATGCTTGTCGAACACCACCGGGGTCACGCCGTTGCGTACCAGGATGTCGGCACAACCCAGGCCGGCCGGACCGGCACCGATCACGGCGACGCGCTTGCCGGTCGGCTTGACCTTGGACATGTCCGGGCGCCAGCCCATGGCGAAGGCGGTGTCGGTGATGTATTTCTCCACCGAACCGATGGTCACCGCGCCGAAACCGTCATTGAGGGTACAGGCGCCCTCGCAGAGTCGATCCTGCGGGCAGACCCGGCCACAGACCTCGGGCAGGGTGTTGGTCTGGTGCGCCAGCTCCGCCGCCGCCAGGATGTTGCCTTCGGAGACCAGCTTGAGCCAGTTGGGAATGAAGTTGTGCACCGGGCACTTCCATTCGCAATAGGGGTTGCCGCAACCCAGGCAGCGGTGCGCCTGCTCGGCGGCCTGCTGCGGCTTGAAGGGATCGTGGATCTCGACGAATTCCTTCTTGCGCTGGCGCAGCAGCTTCTTCTTTGGATCCTTGCGACCGACCTCGATGAACTGGAAGTCGTTGTTCAGACGTTCAGCCATTTCCAAACCTCTTGAAGCGACGCCCCTTCAGATGGGCGCCACGAGCTATCACGGTGAAACCGGCGCCTTGAGGCGCCGGCATCGAAGTCGTTATTCCGGACGGGCGCGGGTGCTGACCAACAGCGACGCCAGGCTTGCGGCCTTGGGCTTCACCAGCCAGAACTTGCGCAGGTAGTCGTCCAGGTTCTCATGGAGATGGCTGCCCCAGGCGCTGCCGGTCTCGCGCACGTATTCGGCCAGCACCCCTTCCAGGTGGCTACGGTAGGCCTCCATGGCCTCGCTGTTGATGCGCTGGATCTCCACCAGTTCGTGGTTGACCCGGTCATAGAAGCCGTTGTCCAGGTCCAGCACATAGGCGAAGCCGCCGGTCATGCCCGAGCCGAAGTTGTAGCCGGTCTTGCCCAGGACGCAGACGAAGCCGCCGGTCATGTACTCGCAGCAGTGGTCGCCGGTGCCTTCCACCACGGTGTGGGCCCCGGAGTTACGCACCCCGAAGCGTTCACCGGCGGTGCCAGCGGCGAACAGCTTGCCACCGGTGGCGCCATAGAGGCAGGTATTGCCGATGATGGCCGATTCCTGGCTCTTGAAGCCCGCGCCCTGGGGCGGGGTGATGACCAGCTTGCCGCCGGTCATGCCCTTGCCCACGTAGTCGTTGGCATCGCCTTCCAGATACAGGTGCAGGCCGCCGGCGTTCCAGACGCCGAAGCTCTGGCCAGCGGTGCCCTTGAAGCGGAAGGTCAGCGGCGCCTTGACCATGCCCTGGTTGCCGTGACGCCGGGCGATTTCGCCGGAGACACGGGCACCGATGGAGCGGTCGCAGTTGCCGATACTGAGGCTGAAGTCACCGCCTTCGAGCTTTTCGATCCCGGGCAGCGACAGGCGCACCATTTCTTCGGCCAGCAGGCCCTGGTCGAATGGCGGGTTCTTTTCCACCTGGCAGTATTGCGGCTTCTCGGCCGGAATGTGATCGCTCCCCAGCAGCGGGGTGAGGTCCAGGTGCTGCTGCTTGGCGGTCTCGCCCGGCAGGATTTCCAGCAGATCGGTACGGCCGATCAGCTCACCCAGGCTGCGTACGCCCAGCCTGGCCAGCCACTCACGGGTTTCCTCGGCGATGAAGGTGAAGAAATTCATCACCATCTCCACCGTGCCGATGAAGTGTTCCTTGCGCAGCCGGTCGTTCTGGGTGGCGACGCCAGTGGCGCAGTTATTCAGGTGGCAGATGCGCAGGTACTTGCAGCCCAGGGCGATCATCGGCGCGGTGCCGAAGCCAAAGCTCTCGGCGCCGAGGATGGCCGCCTTGATCACGTCCAGGCCGGTCTTCAGGCCGCCGTCGGTCTGCACCCGGACCTTGCCGCGCAGATCGTTACCGCGCAGGGTCTGGTGCGCCTCGGCCAGGCCCAGTTCCCAGGGCGAGCCGGCGTACTTGATGGAGGTCACCGGCGAAGCACCAGTACCGCCGTCGTAGCCGGAGATGGTGATGAGGTCGGCATAGGCCTTGGCCACACCGGCGGCCACAGTGCCTACGCCAGGCTCGGACACCAGCTTGACCGATACCAGCGCCTTGGGATTGACCTGCTTGAGGTCGAAGATCAGCTGCGACAGGTCTTCGATGGAATAGATGTCGTGGTGCGGCGGCGGCGAGATCAGGGTCACGCCGGGTACCGCATAGCGCAGCTTGGCGATCAGGCCGTTGACCTTGCCGCCGGGCAGCTGACCGCCCTCGCCCGGCTTGGCGCCCTGGGCCACCTTGATCTGCAAGACCTCGGCATTGACCAGGTACTCGGGAGTGACGCCGAAGCGGCCGGTGGCCACCTGCTTGATCTTGGAGCTCTTGATGGTGCCGTAGCGCGCCGGATCCTCACCGCCCTCACCGGAGTTGGAGCGGCCGCCCAGGCGGTTCATGGCCTCGGCCAGGGCCTCGTGGGCTTCCGGCGACAGGGCGCCCAGGGAGATCCCGGCAGCATCGAAGCGGGTGAAGATGTTGGCCAGCGGCTCGACCTCTTCCAAGGCCAGGGGCTGGTCGCTGGTCTTGACCTTGAGCAGGTCGCGGATCATCGCCACCGGGCGCTGGTCCACCAGCGCGGTGTATTCGCGGAACTTGGCGTAGTCGCCCTGCTGCACGGCGGCCTGCAGCAGATTGACCACGTCCGGGTTGTAGGCATGGTACTCACCGCCATAGACGAACTTGAGCAGGCCACCCGGCTGGATCGGCTTGCGGTTGTTCCAGGCTTCGCCGGCCAACAGCTTCTGTTCGGCTTCCAGGTCGACGAAGCGCGCGCCCTTGATGCGGCTGGTGACACCGGGGAAGCACAGGTCGGTGACTTCGTCCGCCAGGCCCACGGCCTCGAACAGCTGGGCGCCGCGATAGGAGGCGACGGTGGAGATGCCCATCTTGGAGATCACCTTGAGCAAGCCCTTGGTGATGCCCTTGCGGTAGTACTTGAACACCTCGTAGAGGTCGCCCAGCACCTCGCCGGTGCGGATCAGATCGCCCAGCACCTCATAGGCCAGGAACGGATAGACCGCGGTGGCGCCAAAGCCCAGCAGCACGGCGAAGTGGTGCGGATCACGGGCGGTGGCGGTCTCCACCAGGATGTTGCTGCTGGTACGCAGCCCCAGGTTGACCAGGTGGTGATGCACGGCGCCGGTGGCCAGCACCGCATGCACCGGCAGCTTGCCCGGTTCGATGTGGCGGTCGGTCAGCACCAACAGTACCTTGCCGGCGCGCACCGCTTCCTCGGCCTGCTCGACAATGTTGCGCAGCGCCGCCTCGAGCCCCATGGACTCGGGGTAATTGAGGTCGATCGTGACATGCTCGAAGCCGGGCTTGGGCATGTTGAGGATGGTCCGCCACTTGGCCGGCGAGATCACCGGGCTGCTCAGGATGGCGCGATCGGCGTGCTCGGCGGTTTCCTCGAAGACGTTGCGCTCGGCACCCAGGCAGGTCTCCAGGGACATGACGATGGACTCGCGCAGCGGGTCGATCGGCGGGTTGGTGACCTGGGCGAATTGCTGGCGGAAGTAGTCGTAGGGCGAACGGATGCGCCGCGACAGCACCGCCATGGGCGTGTCGTCGCCCATGGAGCCCACGGCTTCCTGGCCCTGCTCGCCCAGCGGACGCAGCACTTGGTCACGCTCCTCGAAGGTGACCTGGAACATCTTCATGTACTGGCGCAGCTGATCCTGGTCGTAGAAGGCCGAACCGTGATCATGGTCGTCAAGGGTCGCCTGGATGCGCATGGCGTTCTTGCGCAGCCACTGCTTGTAGGGATGGCGCGCCTTGAGACGATTGTCGATGTCGTCGGTCTGCAGCACCTCGCCGGTCTCGGTGTCCACGGCCAGGATCTGGCCCGGGCCGACCCGGCCCTTGGCGATGACGTCGTCGGGCTGGTAGTTCCAGACGCCGACTTCCGAAGCCAGGGTGATGTAGCCGTTCTTGGTCGTCACCCAGCGCGCCGGGCGCAGGCCGTTGCGGTCGAGCAGGCACACTGCGTAGCGGCCTTCGGTCAGCACCACGCCGGCCGGACCGTCCCAGGGCTCCATGTGCATGGAGTTGAATTCGTAGAAGGCACGCAGATCGGCGTCCATGGTCTCGACGTTCTGCCAGGCCGGCGGAATGATCATGCGCACGGCGCGGAACAGGTCCATGCCGCCGGTCACCAGCAGCTCTAGCATGTTGTCCATGCTGGAGGAGTCGGAACCGACGCGGTTGACCAGCGGACCGAGCTGGTCGAGATCCGGAATCAGTTCGTTGACGAACTTGGTCCGCCGCGCCTGGGCCCAGTTGCGGTTGCCGGTGATGGTGTTGATCTCGCCGTTGTGGGCGAGATAGCGGAAGGGCTGCGCCAGCGGCCACTTCGGCAGGGTGTTGGTGGAGAAGCGCTGGTGGAACACGCAGATGGCGGTAGCCAGGCGCGGATCGCCGAGGTCCGGATAGAAGGCGGCGAGATCCGCCGGCATCATCAGGCCCTTGTAGACGATGACGCGGGACGACAGGCTGCAGATGTAGTGCTCGGCGTCTTCGGCGTTGCGCACCGAGGAGCGGCGGCGGGCGGAGAACAGCTTGACCCCGAACTGCTGGTCGTCGAGACCCGGACCGGCGACGAACACCTGCTCGATGCGGGGCAGTCGCGCCAGGGCCAGCTCGCCCAGTACCGAGGTGTCGATGGGCACCTTGCGCCAGCCGACCAGGGTCAGACCAGCGGCCTCGATCTCCAGGTTCATGTTGGCGCGGGCCTGTTCGGCGCGGGCCTCGTCCTGGTTGAAGAACACCACGCCCGCGGCGTACTGCTCGGGCAACTCGGCGCCGAACTGCTCCTGGGCGATGGCGCGCAGGAAGGCGTCCGGCTTCTGCATGAGCAGACCGCAACCGTCACCGGTCTTGCCGTCTGCGTTGATACCGCCCCGGTGGGTCATGCAGGTCAGGGCTTCGATGGCCGTTTCCAGCAGGTCATGGCTGGGCTCGCCCTGCATATGGGCGATCAGGCCGAAGCCGCAGTTGTCCTTGAAGCTATCGGGATTGAACAGACCTGCTTTCATAGCGCTCTCACCGGCAATCAGGTTATTGCGAAGGCATCACAAAACGGTCCGCTTATTTGAACTTTTTTCGGACAGTCAAAGGCTGACCAGTGTAGCGAAAAAATCGCTTACGACAAACACTGATGACACCTGATGGAAATTCGATGACGCAAAAAAGAAAGCCCCGGCATCACTCTCGTGATAGCACCGGGGCTTTCTTTGCGTAGCAGGCAAGAATCAGCGACTGGTGGCGATGTCCTGCTGGATGCTGGCGAAGGTCCGCGGCCAGGGTTTGCTGGCCTGCACCTTGGCTGGCAACTGCTTGACCGCCGCTTCGGCCGCTGCCCGATTGGCGAAGTTGCCGTAGGTCACCACATAGAGCGCCTTGCCCTGGTAGCTCTTCTTGAAATAGCGGAAGTTGCCACTGTCGGCCTGGGCGGCGATGAAGTCCTGCGCCGCCTTCTCGGTGCTGGTACCCACCACCTGCAGGGCGTACTTGCTGCCCGCCTGGCTGCCGTACCAACCCGCCGCTGCGCTGCCAGCATGAGCGGGCGCTGCAGCCGGAGCCGGCTTGCTCGGTGCCGGTGCGGGGGTAGGCGCAGGTGCGGTGTGACGGGGCGCCGGAGCCGCCACTGCCGGAGCGCTGGCCGCCGGAGTACGCGCCGGCGTGCGGCTGGGCAGTTCGTCCTCGTCACTGATGGGTGGGGCATCGGTGGTCACGGTCGGCGGCACGCCGCCCGCACCCATGTCGTTGCCCGCGGCGGTACCCGCCTGACGACCGCCCGCCGCTTCCGCCAAGGGTTCACGGATGACCGGCTGCGACTCACCCACCAGCGGCAGGGGCAGCGGCTTGGAAGAGCCGTCGAACTGGATGGGCGCCCCCTGGGCGTCCTTACCGGCAGAGGCGGTGTTCTGGCCACCCATGGGCAGGTCCTGTCCGGCCGTGCCGGTGGCCGGGGTCTCACTCTTGCCGCCCTTCAGCGACAGCGCCGCGGCGCCTACCGCCAGCACCACCACCCCGAGAATGACCAGGTGCTTGCGCGGCAGGGCCGCCAGCAGATTGCGCGAGCCTTTCACCGGTGCCGCGGCCTTCTTGCGCCGGGCGCTCATGCCGGCCACCAGCACATCCCGGGCTTCTTCGTTGAGCCGACCGGGCCAGCCGCCGGAGCGCTCGTGGATGGTCGCGAGCTGCTCGTCGGTAAAGATCTCCAGGCCCTGGCCGGCACCTTCCAGGCGCTGGGCCAGGTACTCCTCGGCCTCGCTCTCGCTGTAGGGCAGCAACTCGATGACGTGATAGCGCTCTTCGCCCTGGGCAATGTCCTCCAGGCGCATCACCACTTCCGCTTCGCCGAACAGGAAGACGTGCAGGCGCTCCTTTTCGCTGCCCCCGGCCAGCTCCAGCAGAGCTTCCAGCGCGGGAGTGGCCAGGGCCTCGGCGTCATCCACCAGGATGTAGACCTCCTGCCCCGCCAGGCGCACTTCCGCCGCCTGCGCGAGAATGGCCGCCGGCGTCTGGCTGTCGGCGCCAACGCCCTTGGCGACCTGGGCCAGCACGGTGCGGGCGTCACCGCCGTTCTGCGCGGAAATCACCACGCAGTGCACGGCCTCCTTCTTGGTACTGGCCGCCAGCGCCTGGCGCAGCAGCGTCTTGCCACTGCCCTCGGGACCACTGACCACCAGCAGCAGCTGGCTGTAGCGGGCCAGGTGATGCAACTGGCCCAGCACCGGCTTGCGCTGGGCCGGAAAGAATTTGAAACCGGGAACGCGGGCGGCGAACGGGTCGTGAGTGAACTGATAGTGACCGAGGAAGGCTTCGTCGGCGTGCAGATTGGACATGGGACTCTCTTGTTCTCCTTACTGGGCGGTCAGCGCTTGGTAATCGGTACGCAGCGTCTGCTCGAGAATGTCGCGGGCGAAGTCGGCGGTCACCACGGCCTGGCCCAGGTCACTGAGCAGTACCAGCCGGAGTTGTCCATCCAGGACCTTCTTGTCCACCGCCATGAGGCGTTCGAAATCGGCCGGCTGCATGTCCGCCGGCGGTACCACGGGCAGCTTGGCCTTAACCAGCAGGCGAATGGCGCGGTCGCGTTGCGCGGCACTGAGCCAGCCCAGCAGCAGGGACATCTGCAGCGCCATGACCATGCCGGCGGCAACCGCCTCGCCGTGCAGCCAGACGCCATAGCCCTGGTGGGTCTCGATGGCGTGACCGAAGGTATGGCCGAGGTTGAGGATCGCCCGCAGACCCGACTCGCGCTCGTCGCTGCCCACCACTTGGGCCTTGGCCGCGCAGGAGCGCTCGATGGCTTCGGTGAGTGCGCTTTGATCCAGTGCCAGCAGCGCCTCGACATGCTCTTCGAGCCAGCCGAGGAAGGGCTCGTCGCAGATCAGGCCGTACTTGATGACCTCGGCCAGACCCGCCGAGAGTTCGCGCGCCGGCAGGGTCGCCAGGCTGTCGGTATCGATGACCACGGCCTTGGGCTGGTAGAAGGCGCCGATCATGTTCTTGCCCAGCGGGTGGTTGATGCCGGTCTTGCCGCCCACCGAGGAATCGACCTGGGACAGCAGCGTGGTCGGCACCTGGATGAAGTCCACTCCGCGCTGATAGCAGGCCGCGGCGAAACCGCCCATGTCGCCGATCACCCCGCCGCCCAGGGCGATGAGGGTGGTCTTGCGATCATGGCGATCCTGCAGCAGGCCGTCGAAGATCAGCTGCAGGGTCTCCCAGTTCTTGTGCGCCTCGCCATCGGGCAGCACGATCAAGCTGACCGGGCGATCGCCCAGGGTGCGCAGCAGACGCTCCAGATAGAGCGGCGCGATGGTTTCGTTGGTGACGATCGCCACCTTGCGCCCGGCGAGATGGGGCAGGACGCATTCCGGTCGATCCAGAAGGCCCTGGCCGATGTAGATCGGGTAGCTGCGCTCACCGAGCTCGACGTGAAGAGTCCGCATGCCGTCACCTTGATTCAAAGGGCGCCTAGCATAGCGCAGAACGCTCGCGGCTTTAATGCGGTGCCAGGGCTTTCAGACGGTCGAGTATCTGCAGCACGACCATCCGGGGTGGCCGCTCGTCGGTCTCGATGATGATGTCGGCGATCTCCCGATACAGCGGATCGCGCATGGCCATGAGATTGCGCAGCACCGCCGCGGGATCGGCGGTCTGCAGCAGCGGTCGATTGCGATCCCGGGAGGTGCGCTCGATCTGCTGCTCGATGGAGGCATGCAGGTAGATGACCCGCCCGCCACGCTTGAGCGCCTGACGATTGTCTTCGCGCAGCACGGCACCCCCGCCGGTAGCCATCACCAGGCCGTTCTCCGCGCACAGCTCAGCGATCGCGGCGCGTTCGCGCTCGCGAAAGCCCTGCTCGCCTTCCACATCGAAGATCCAGGGGATGTCGGCACCGGTACGTTCTTCGATTACCTTGTCGGAATCCTTGAACGGCAGCCGCAATTCCTTCGCCAGGAGCCGGCCGATGGTGCTCTTGCCCGAGCCCATCGGTCCTACGAGAAACAGATTACGCACTTATGTCATCGACCAACCGCTATCGCCTGGTTGTTCATGATACGCGGCGTGAGGAAGATCAGCAGCTCGACTTTGCTGTCGGTGACCGAATCCCGGCGGAACAGCCGGCCGACATAGGGGATATCCCCCAGCATCGGCACCTTGGTGGTGGACTTGGTCTGGGTGTTGGAGAACACCCCGCCCAGCACGATGGTCTCGCCATCGCTCACCAGGACCTTGGCATTGACCTCGTTCTTGCTGATCGGCGGCACGCCATTGAGCGCATTCTGGTAGTCAGGGGCATCCTTGTTGACCTTGACCTCCATGATGATGCGGTTGTCCGGGGTGATCTGCGGCGTGACCTCCAGCGACAGCGCGGCTTGCTTGAAGCTGGTGCTGGTGGCACCGCTGGAACTGGCTTCCTGGTAGGGAATCTCGGTACCGCGCAGGATCTTGGCGGTTTCTTTGTCCGAGGTCACTACCTTGGGCTGGGAGATGATCTCGCCATTGCCGCTGGATTGCAGAGCGGACAGCTGCAGGTCGAGCATCTGACCACCAGCCATGAAACCGATGCCGATGCCCGAAGTGCTGCCGGAGACGCCCATGTCCACGAAGGGCGTGGGCGCGAGGCCAGTGGCGGCGGTGACGTTACCGATGGTGCTGGTTCCAGGCAGGAAAGCCTGGTTAGTGGTGCTATCAACGGTCGTCGCGCCATCCTTGCCATAGACTGAGAAATTGCCCTGGCGAGTATTGCCGCCCCAGCGCACGCCCAGCTGCTTGCTGTAGTCGACATTGGCTTCCACCAGCCGCGCCTCGATCATCACCTGACGTACCGGGATGTCCAGCTGCGAGACGATGCGCCGCAGTTCGTCCAGGCGATTCTGGGTCTGGTAGGCGATGATGCTGTTGGTACGCTCGTCCACCGAGATGGAGCCACGCTCGTCGGCGGTCTTGTCGGCACTGGTCACCGACTGGAACAGCTTGGCGATGTCGGCGGCCTTGGCATAGTTGACCTGGATCAGGTCGCGCCGCAGGGGAGCGAGCTGCTGGATCTGTTTCTGGGATTCCAGCTCCTGGCGCTCACGCGCAGCGATCTCGTCGGCCGGCGCGACCAGCAGCACGTTGCCGATCTGGCGCTTGTCCAGGCCCTTGGTCTTGAGGATCAAGTCCAGCGCCTGATCCCAGGGTACGTTCTGCAGGCGCAGGGTGATGTTGCCCTGCACGGTGTCGCTCGCCACCAGGTTGAGGTTGGTGAAGTCGGCGATCAGCTGCAGCACCGAACGGACGTCGATGTCCTGGAAGTTCAGCGACAGCTTTTCGCCGGTGTAGGTAAAGCGATCGGCTGCGCGCTTTTCCTTTTCCTCGGTGGTGAGCGGCTTGACGCTCAGGGTCAGGCGATTGTTGGTCTGGTAGGCCAGGTAGTCGTAGGTCCCGGTCGGTTCGATGACGATGGAGGCGCCACCGCTGTCAGCCGAGGCGTTGACGAATTGCACTGGGGTAGCGAAGTCCTTGACGTCCAGCCGTACCCGCAACTCCTCAGGCAACTGAGTGCCGGCGAAGGTCAGGCGGATCTTGCCGCCCTGCTCCTGGATGTCCGGGTTGATGCCGGTCTCGCTCAGGTCGATGACCACGTTGCCCTCGCCCTGGGGACCCCGCTGGAAGTCGAGATGACGGATCGCCTTACCGCGCAGTTGCGGCCGCGGCGCGGTCATGGCCGCCACGGTGGAAGTGGCCTGAGTCGGCGGCAGTGGCGTGCGGGTGACGGCGCTGGGCAGCGGGGCGGACGACGGCGCGGTCACGGTGGCCGGCGCCGCGGCGCGCGGCAGGTTCGGCGTCAGGTTGGCCTGGGCGCCGGCCGCCTGGCGACCCGCGGTACCGCCGATGGTGACGAACAGGTTGCGACCGTCGGCACGGGTGTCGTAGCTGGCCAGATTGGTGAGGTTGATGATCAGCCGGGTCCGGTTGCCCGCCTCGACCACCGTCACGCTGCGGGCATTGCCATTGCCCAGCTCGCGGCTCTTGGTACCCAGCTTGTTGGCCACGCCGGGCAGGTCCAGAGCGATCCGCGCCGGCTGCTCGATGGTGTAGCCCTTGGGGATCGGCACCGGCTGATCGAAGGTCAGCTTGAGTTCGATGCGATCCCCGGGCAGGGAGGCGACGTTCAAGGCCTGCAGATCGGCGGCCAGGACCTGGCCGGCCAGGCTACCCAGCAACAAGGCCAATCCCAGTCCCAGCCGTCTTGCGCTATTCGTCTTCACTGTACTTGCCCCGCCCATTAAGTCTTTTCCTTCAAGGTGATGGTGCGCGGCCGTTCCAGCCAGCCACCCTCGCCATCCGGGACGATTTCGATCACGTCGATCTCACCGTCGGTGATCTTGGTGATGCGCCCGTCATTGCGGCCCAGGTAGTCCCCCACCTTGACGCGATGTACGCCCCCGGCGCCGTTGACCAGCGCATAGCGGCCACTGGCGTTGGCCAGGATGCCCACCATGCTGAAGGTCTCGATGTTGAAGCCTTCGAGAAACTGCTTCGGCCGATTCACGTCCGGCTTGATGTTGCCGGTCCCGCGCTGGCGCACCGTGGGGTCGATGCGTACCGGCGCCTGGAAGGGGCTGCGCAGCGCCGCAGCGGCATAGGTGAAGGGTTCGTAGGCGCGGAACTGCGGCAGCGGCTCGATGGAACCGCGCGGCTTGGCGCGGGTTTCGTCCATGAAGGCCTGCAGATCGCTGGTATCGCTGGAACCGCAGCCGACCAGCACGCCGGTCAGCAGGCAGAGCAACAGAGGCGTCCTCATTTGCCGAGCCCCTTGTCGTTGTAGCGATAGGTCTTGGCCAGGACGTTCATGCGCAACTTGCCACCGGTCCCGGATACCGTGCCGCCGCCATTGGCGTTTCGGTCATCCACCGGCTTGAGGTCGAAGTCGTGCAGGGTGACGATGCGCGGCAGGCTGGAGACGCTGCTGACGAAGGTCGCCAGGTCATGATAATTGCCCACCACGGTGATCTGGATCGGCAACTCGACATAGAACTGCTGGGTCACCTCGGGCAGGAGCTTGATCTGCTCGAACTCCAGACCACTGCCCAGACCGGTGCGGGTGATGTCTTCCAGCAGCGCCGGCACTTCGGTATCGCCGGGCAGTTGCCGCAGCAGCGCGCCGAAGGACTCTTCCATCTCGACCATCTGCTGCTTGTAGGCATCCAGATTGGCGGCCTGGAAGGCCTTGCTGGCGTATTGCTGCTTGAGGGTTTCTTCCTGAGTGCGCTGGCTGTCCAGCTGCGCCTGCATGTCGCTGAGATGGAACTGATAGCCGAGCAGGAGCACCACCAGCACGATCAGCAGGCAGGCGATGACCTTGACCGGCTTGGGCCAGGAACCGAGGTTCTCCAGGCTGAGTTCGTTGATGTCGACCTTGCGCAGGCTGGCCAGGGAATCGGCGAGACTCATGGTTTGCCTCCCTTGGCGAGCGGGGCCGGAGCAGGAGCGCCGGGCTGGGTCTGCTTGACGGTGAGCTGGAAGGTGTTGGCCTGATCCACCGCCCCGGCGGTGGTGGCCTTCACCTCGATCAGCGTAGGCGAAGCGAACCAGTCGGAGGCGTCCAGATTACGCATCAGGTTGGAGACCCGGTTGTTGGATTCCGCCTCGCCGCTGATGGACAGGGTGTCGCCCTGCATCTTCAGCTCGCGGAAGTACACGCCGTCCGGCAGGGTGCGCACCAGTTGATCGAAGACGTGGCCGATGACCGGGCGGTTGCCCTGCAGGTCCTGGATGATCTTCATCCGTGCCAGCAGTTGCTGGCGCCGGGTCTTGAGCTCGCTGATCTCCTTGATGCGCACGTCCAGCTGGGCGATGTTCTGCTGGATGAAGGCATTGCGCGCCTCCTGACGGGCGATCTCGCCGGACAGGTACTGATCCCCGAGAAACACAGCGCCGCACGAGAGCACGAAGATGCCGCCCAGGATCACCAGGAACTGCTTGCGCCTTTCTTCGCGCAGCTGCTCCCGCCAGGGCAAGAGGTTGATGCGGGCCATCTAGTCGAAACTCCTCATGGCCAGGCCGCAGGCGATCATCAGCGCCGGGGCGTCACCCGCCAGGGCCGCCGCATTGACCTTGTTGCTGACGGTCATGTCGGCGAAGGGATTGGCCAGGACCGTGGGGGTGCCGATTTTCTGCTGGATCAAGCGGTCGAGTCCGGAAATTGACGCGGTTCCTCCAGCAAGCAAGATGTAGTCCACATCATTGTATTGCCCGGCGGCGAAAAAGAACTGCAGCGAGCGCGCCACCTGCTGCACCACCGCCTCGCGGAAGGGCGTCAGTACCTCGCTCTGGTAGTCGTCAGGCAGGCCACCCTGCTTCTTGGCCAGACCGGCCTCCTCCACCGACAGGCCGTAGCGGCGCTGGATCTCTTCGGTGAGCTGGCGGCCGCCAAACAGCTGCTCGCGGGTGTAGATGGTCTTGCCGTTGTGCAGCACGCTCAGGGTGGTCATGGTGGCGCCAATGTCGACCACCGCCACGGTCAGGTCGTCGACATAGCCGCCGAGCTGATTGGCCAGCAACTGGTAGGCACGCTCCAGGGCATAGGCCTCGACGTCGACCACCTTGGCCGAGACGCCGGCCAGCGCCAGGGCCGCTTCGCGGACCTCGACGTTTTCCTTCCGGCAAGCGGCCAGCAGCACCTCGACGCGCTCGGCGTTGCGTGGCGACGGCCCCTGCACCTCGAAGTCGATGGCGACCTCGTCCAGCGGATAGGGAATGTACTGGTCAGCTTCCAGCTTGATCTGGTTTTCCAGCTCGTCGTCGGTGAGGCCGGCATCCATCTCGATGGTCTTGGCGATCACCGCCGAGCCAGAGACAGCCACGGCGGCGCTGCGCGCGGAACTGCGCGCCTTGACCAGCACCCTGCCGATGGCGAGGCCCACGCCCTCCAGCTCGGCGATGTTCTTTTCCACCACGGCATTGGCCGGCAGAGGTTCGACCGCATAGGCTTCCACCCGGTAGCGCCCGCCTGCACGGCTCAACTCGATGAGTTTCACGGATGTCGAACTGACGTCGATACCCAGCAGCGTATTCGCCTTCTTTCTGAATAGCCCTAGCACATCAGTTCCCTATGAGCGACGGTGGTCTTCCGCGGACGGGCATTAGATAACAGACTTGACACCCGAGCAAATAGCGGCCAACCGCCAAACGCGCCTATAATGGCGACGCCGTGTAGGCTGACCGTCACCTGTCGCCCTTTCCTTCTTTCCATTCGAAAAGTCTCTTGATGCGTGTTCTGAAATTTTTCTGGTGGTCGTTGGTCGCCCTGGTCTGCAGCCTGTTGCTGGGTCTCAGCGGTGCCTTCCTCTACCTCAGCCCCAGCCTGCCCTCCATCGATGCCCTGCGTAACGTGCAACTGCAGATCCCTCTGCGGGTGTTCAGCGCGGACGGCAAACTCATCGCCGAATTCGGCGAAATGCGCCGCTCGCCGCTGCGTTTCAACGAGATACCGCCCGATTTCATCCATGCCCTGCTCTCCGCCGAGGATGACAACTTCGCCAATCACTATGGCGTGGATGTGAAAAGCCTGGCACGGGCAGTGAGCCAGCTGGTCAAGACCGGACACATCCAGACCGGTGGCAGCACCATTACCATGCAGGTCGCCAAGAACTACTTCCTGACCAGCGAGCGCAGCTTCTCGCGCAAATTCACCGAGATCCTCCTGGCGCTGCAAATCGAGCGCCAACTGACCAAGGACGAGATCCTCGAGCTCTATGTCAACAAGATCTACCTGGGCAACCGCGCCTACGGCATCGAGGCCGCCGCCCAGGTCTACTACGGCAAGTCCATCAAGGACCTGACCGTCGCCCAGATGGCGATGATCGCCGGTCTGCCCAAGGCGCCGTCGCGTTACAACCCGGTCGCTAATCCTGAGCGTAGCCTGGAAAGACGCAATTGGATTCTCGAACGCATGTTCAAGCTCGGTTATATCGATCAGGCGGCCTACCAGGCCGGCATCGCCGAGCCGCTCGAGGCCTATCATCACGTCGCCGTGCCTGAGCTCAACGCCCCCTACATCGCCGAGATGGCACGGGCGGAAATGGTTGGTCGCTATGGTGGCGATGCCTACACCGATGGCTACCAGGTCTACACCACCATCGACAGCCGGCTGCAGACGGATGCGTTCGAAGCCGTACGTGACGGCCTGACCGATTACGACCGCCGGCACGGCTATCGCGGCCCCGAGGCCCAGTGGCCCAATCGCAGCCGCGCCGAATGGACCGCGCTGATCCAGAAGCAGCGCATCGTCGGCGGTCAGGATCCGGCCCTGGTCACCCAGGTGGAAAAGAGCGGCATCCTGGTCCTGACCCGCGAGGGCAAGGAAGAGGCGGTCTCCTGGGACTCGATGAAATGGGCACGCCCCTACCTCAGCGCCAACAGCCTGGGGCCACGCCCGAACGGTCCGGCCGACGTGGTCAAGGTCGGCGACCTGATCCGGGTGCAGCGCCAGGACGATGGCAGCCTGAAGTTCTCGCAGATTCCCAAGGCGCAGAGCGCCCTGGTCTCCCTCGACCCCCAGGATGGCGCCATTCGCGCCCTGATCGGCGGCTTCTCCTTCGAGCAGAGCAACTACAACCGCGCCACCCAGGCCCGGCGCCAGCCCGGTTCCAGCTTCAAGCCGTTCATCTACAGCGCTGCGCTGGAGAAGGGCTTTACCGCCGCCAGCCTGGTCAACGATGCGCCCATCGTCTTCATGGACGAGAATCCCGACGAAGCCTGGCGGCCAAAGAACGACAACAACACCTTCCTCGGCCCAATCCGCCTGCGCGAGGCCCTCTATCGCTCGCGCAACCTGGTGTCCATCCGGGTGCTGCAGGCCATCGGCATCGACTATGCGCTGGATTACGTCAGTCGTTTCGGCTTCGAGCGCGACCAGTTGCCGCGCAACCTGTCGCTCGCTCTCGGCACCCCGGGCCTGACGCCGCTGGAAGTGGCCACCGGCTGGTCGGTGTTCGCCAACGAGGGCTACAAGGTGACACCCTACGTGGTCGATCACGTGACCGATCGCGACGGCAAGGTGGTCTATCGCATGGCCGCGCCACGGGTGCCCCAGCAGGCGCAGGCCACGACCGCGCCGGGCGTCGAGGTCACGCCGGCGGCCGACACCGCCGCCGCCGACCCGGCCAATCCGGCGCCGGTGTTCGCCCCCCAGGTCATCGATCCGCGCAACGCCTTCATCATGAACAGCATGCTGCAGGACGTGATCAAGCGCGGCACCGGCCGCAAGGCGCTGGAACTGGGCCGCAACGACCTGGCCGGCAAGACCGGCACCACCAACGAATCCAAGGACACCTGGTTCTCCGGCTACAACGGTGACTACGTGACCACGGTCTGGGCCGGCTTCGACCAACCCGAGACCCTGGGCCGCCAGGAATTCGGCGGTACCGTGGCCCTGCCGATCTGGATGAGCTACATGGGTGCCGCGCTCAAGGACAAGCCGCCGCATCAGCTCAAGGAACCGGACGGCATCGTCTCCATCCGCGTCGACCCCACCACCGGTCGCGCCGCGCCGCCCGGCACGCCCAACGCCTATTTCGAGCTGTTCAAGAGCGAGGACACCCCGCCGAGCCTGGACGAACTGCCGCCCGGCGTGGCGCCCGGCACGCCGCTGCCCTCCAGCGAAAACGTGCCCATGGACATCTTCTGATCTCCAGCCAATAAAAAACCCCGCCGTGGCGGGGTTTTTTTATTGCTTCGGGCCTTACTTGGCGAAGACGTCATCCACCGACTTCAGCGGATAGTTCGCCGGGTAGGGCAGCGTGGCCACGCCGGTCTCGATGGCGGCCTTGGCCACGGCATCGGATACCAGGGTGATCAGACGAGCATCCATGGGCTTGGGAATGATGTACTCACGACCGAAGCTCAGGCTGTCGACGTTGTAGGCGGCGCAGACTTCCTTGGGCACCGGCAGCTTGGCCAGGTCGCGCAGGGCCAGGGCGGCGGCGATCTTCATCTCTTCGTTGATGACCCGGGCGCGGACGTCCAGGGCACCACGGAAGATGAAGGGGAAGCCCAGGACGTTGTTGACTTGGTTCGGATAGTCGGAACGACCGGTGGCCATGATCACGTCGTCGCGCGTGGCGTGGGCCAGCTCGGGGGTGATTTCCGGATCCGGGTTGGAGCAGGCGAAGACGATAGGGTTGGCCGCCATGCGCTTGAGGCCTTCGGCCGACAGCAGGTTGGGGCCGGACAGACCGACGAAGACGTCAGCGCCTTCGAGGGCGTCGTCCAGGGTGCGCTTGCTGGTCTCGGTGGCGAAGGCCGCCTTGTACTGGTTCAGGTCGTTGCGGCCGCTGTGGACCACGCCCTGACGGTCGATCATGTAGATGTTCTCGACCTTGGCGCCCATGCTCGCCAGCAGGCGCATGCAGGAGATGGCGGCGGCACCGGCACCCAGGCAGACGATCTTGGCGTCTTCCAGGCGCTTGCCGGCGATTTCCAGGGCGTTGAGCATGCCGGCGGCGGTGACGATGGCGGTGCCGTGCTGGTCATCGTGGAAGACCGGGATGTCGCACTGTTCGATCAGGGCGCGCTCGATCTCGAAGCACTCGGGCGCCTTGATGTCTTCCAGGTTGATGCCACCAAAGGTGATGGAGATGCGCTTGACGGTGTCGATGAAGGCCTGGGGGCTCTCGGCGTCGACCTCGATGTCGAAGACGTCCACACCGGCGAAGCGCTTGAACAGCACGCCCTTGCCTTCCATCACCGGCTTGGAGGCCAGCGGGCCGAGGTTGCCCAGGCCGAGGATGGCGGTACCGTCGGAGATCACGGCGACCAGGTTGCCTTTGCCGGTGTAGCGGTAGGCCAGTTCGGGATCGCGGCCGATCTCGCGGACAGGTTCGGCGACGCCGGGGCTGTAGGCCAGGGACAGGTCACGAGCGGTCGCGGTGGGCTTGGTCAGCTCGACGCTGAGTTTGCCGGGACGCGGCTGAGCATGGTATTCGAGGGCGGCGGTTTTGAGATCAGACATTATTGGTATATCCGCGTGGTGTGGGTCTTGGGTCGGGCGAGAATACGCAAAGACTCAAGGTGCCACAAGCAATCGGCCATATGCCTGAAATCAATCGCAATACGACTTTCGGCTAAAACGATTCAACCCGCAAACCCAGCATGTGCGGATCGCTCAGGGTCAGCTGCCAGCGTGCCCGCCCCGCTTCCTGGCGACGGCTGCGATCGACGATCCAGCCCCGTGCCTCGAGCTGGCGCCCGATCCATTGCTGCAGTGGCAGCTCAGCGAAGGCATCCACAAAGCGATTCGGCACATTGACCACCAGATCGCCGTCGAACTGCAGCCAGAGTCCGCCCCGGTTGCGTTCGATCCCCTGCAGGCGCCCCTGCACCACGGCGAAACCACTCTCCTGGATATGCGTGGCGGAAAGGGTGGGGTCCTTTTTCCAAACACCGAGTCGAGCCTTGCGCGCCGCGCCTTCCGCCGCGACCTGACAGCCGGCCAGTCGGGTATTGGGCGCGATGGCCACCGCGTAGCCGAGACCCTCGGCGATCAACTGGGCTTCGAGATTGCGGCCCTGGCGGTCATAGAGATGGGCCAGGGTACGACCGTAGTGGTCGGTCGCCTCGCGACCCGGGACCAGGCGCAGGCGGTCGTCACTGGCGTCCACCAGCGCCTGCAGGCGTCGACGTGCATCCTCGGCATAGGGCTGCGCCGTGCCGCCGGACCTGCCCAGCTCCGGTGCGTTGATGCCGATCAGGCGCACGGAGCGACCATCGACCAGGCGCAGGGTATCGCCGTCCACCACCTGCCGCACCTCGACCTCCTGGCCGTCCGGCAGCAAGGGGCACGCCGCGGCCAGGGCCAGAGGTGCAGTTGCCAGGGTAGAAACGAAAAAGGCGCCCCAGAGGGACGCCTTTTTCAGTGTCGAGCCATGCAGAGATGGTCGACGGCAGCGCATTACTTGCTGCTGCCGAACACGCCGAAGCGCTGCTTGAAGCGATCGATACGGCCGCCAGCGTCCAGGACCTTCTGCTTGCCGGTGTAGAACGGGTGGCATTCGGAGCAGACGTCCAGGTGAATGTTCTTGCTCAGGGTCGAGCGGGTCTTGATGACGTTGCCACAGCTGCAGGTGGCTTCGATGGCATCGTACTGCGGATGGATATCAGCTTTCATGGAACTATCCTCGGGGTCTAGCTGTGCCGCCACCCGGCGCCATTGCCGGATACCGCACAGATTTGGGCTGCAAATCATACCAGAGCGGATAGGAGGCGCAAGCAGCCCCCTCACCGCCTGTCTGCTACCATCGGGCTTTACGTCTGCGAGCCCTGCCGTGCCTCTGATCCTGCGCCTGGCGCTGCCTTCCCCCCTGCGCCGCCTGTTCGACTATCTGCCGCCCAAGGGCGCGGTGGAGGAGCAGTTGCGCCCCGGCGTGCGACTGCGGGTGCCCTTCGGTCGCCGTGAGGTGGTCGGGGTGCTGATCGAGGTGGCCCAGGAAACCGAGGTGCCGCTGGACAAGCTGCGCAAGGCCCTGCAACTGCTCGACGAGCGCCCGCCGCTGCCCAGCGCCCTGTTCGAACTCTGCCAGTGGTCCGCCCAGTACTATCAGCACAGCCTCGGCGACACCCTGAGCTGGGCACTTCCTGCCCTTTTGCGTCAGGGGGAGCCGGCCGAGCGCCGGCTGCAGCGTTTCTGGATCGCCCAGCCCGATGCCCGCCCGGAAGATCCACGCCTGGCCCGGGCGCCGCGCCAGCGTGAGGCGCTCAAGACCCTGCGCCAGCATCCCCATGGGGTGCTGCACGAATTGCTCGGCCAGCTCGGCCTGGTCAAGGACAGTCTCGACCTCCTCCAGGCCAAGGGCCTGGTCAAGGTGGAGACTCGCTATCACCAGCCGACCCGGCACCAGGGCTCCTGGCTCGCCCAGGCCGAATTGCCGCTCAACGGCGAGCAGCGCCTGGCCTACGAAGCGGTCCGCGCCGGCAGCGGCTTCCACTGCTATCTGCTGGAAGGGGTGACCGGCAGCGGCAAGACCGAGGTCTATCTGCAGTTGATCCGCGCCACTCTGGAAGCGGGACGCCAAGCGCTGCTCTTGATTCCCGAGATCAACCTGGGCCCCCAGACCCTGGGCCGCTTCGAGCAGCGCTTCAATGCGCGCATCGCCCTGCTGCACTCGGCGCTGACCGATCGCGAGCGGATGGACATCTGGCTGGCCGCTCGCGATGGCGAACTGGATATCGTGGTGGGCACCCGCTCGGCGCTGTTCACCCCGCTCAAGCACCCCGGGCTGATCATCGTCGACGAAGAACACGACGCCTCCTATAAACAGCAGGAAGGCCTCAGGTACCACGCTCGTGACCTGGCCGTGGTCCGCGCACGCTTCGAGAATCTGCCGGTGGTGCTGGGCTCGGCCACTCCCTCGCTGGAGAGCCTGCACAACGCCGATCAGGGGCGCTATGCCCACCTGCGCCTGTCACTGCGCGCCGGCGGCGCCCAGCCGCCACGCTTCGAGCGCCTGGACGTGCGCAGTCGCCCGCTCGACAGCGGTCTGTCCCAGCCACTGCTCAAGGCCATGGGCGCGACCCTGGAGCGCGGCCAGCAGGTGCTGGTGTTCCTCAATCGACGGGGCTTCGCCCCTACCCTGCTCTGCCACGACTGCGGTTGGCTGGCCCAGTGCCCGCGCTGCGATGCGCGCATGACCTACCACCGCGGCTCCGGCGAGCTGCGCTGCCATCATTGTGATCACCGCCAGGCGCCGCCGCGTCATTGCCCTTCCTGCGGCAAGCTCGACCTGCGCCCGGTGGGCGCCGGCACCGAGCGCGCCGAGGAACGCCTGCAGCTGCTCTTTCCAGACATCCCGGTGCTGCGCATCGACCGCGACACCACCGCGCGCAAGGACGCCCTGGGCAAGCTCTTGCGCACCATTCATAGCGGGGTGCCCTGCATCCTGGTCGGCACCCAGATGCTCGCCAAGGGGCACCACTTTCCCAAGGTGACCCTGGTGGCCGTGCTGGACGCTGACAGTGGGCTGTTTTCCGCCGACTTCCGCGCCAGCGAGCGCATGGCGCAGCAGATCGTCCAGGTCGCCGGGCGCGCCGGGCGCGCCGAGGAACCGGGCCAGGTGCTGATCCAGACCCACCTGGCCGATCATCCGCTGATGGTGCAGCTGGCCGAGGAAGGCTATCCGGCCTTTGCCCGCCAGGCGCTGCAGGAGCGCCGCGCCGCCGGTCTGCCGCCCTTCGCCTATCTGGCGCTGCTGCGCGCCGATGCCCATCGCCAGGATCAGGTGGAGAATTTTCTCGAAGCGGCCTATCACGTCGCCGAAGGCCTGGCGGTCAATCTCGCCCTGCCCCAGGTGGAGTTGCTCGGCCCGGTACCGGCGCCCATGGAGCGGCGCGCCGGTCGCCATCGCGCCCAGCTGCTGCTGCAGAGCAGCAGCCGTGCGCCTCTGCACCGGCTGCTGGGCATCTGGGTCGTCCAGCTGGAAAGCCTGCCCGAAGCCCGCCAGGTGCGCTGGTCGCTGGATGTGGATCCCATCGATCTCTTCTAGCGGCATTGGCTTAGAGCCTGTTCAGCGTCTGCTGCGCGTCGGCCAAGCGGCGTTAGAAATGCCTTCGGAATGCTCATTTACCACTCGTAAACTCCGCTTCCTCAGGCATTTCCGCCTTGTTTGGCTCTAGCTCGCGAGACGTTGAACAGGCTCTTACCATTGGCAAGGCCGGGCTCGCCACGGATAATGCCGGGTTTTCATCGCAGTGCGCGCCCGGCGCACGCCGAAGGCCAATGACCATGAAAGACAGCATCCGCCAGCTCATCCAGCACGCCCTCGACCGCCTGATCGCCGACGGCACCCTGCCGGCCGACGTGGCGCCGGCCATCCAGGTCGAGAACACCAAGGACAAGAGCCACGGCGACTTCGCCAGCAACGTCGCCCTGCTGCTGGCCAAGCCGGCCCGCGCCAAGCCCCGTGACCTGGCCGAGAAGCTGCTGGCCGCCCTGCCCGCCGATCCGGCGGTGAGCAAGGTGGAGATCGCCGGCCCCGGCTTCCTCAACTTCTTCCAGAATCACGCGCAACTGGCCGCGCGGCTGGATGCGGCCTTCGCCGATCCGCAACTGGGCGTACCCACGCACGACCCACGCCAGCGCGTGGTGGTGGACCTCTCCTCGCCGAACCTGGCCAAGGAGATGCACGTCGGCCACCTGAGATCCACCATCATCGGCGACGCCGTGGCGCGGGTGCTGGAATTCCTCGGCGACGAGGTGATCCGCCAGAACCACGTCGGCGACTGGGGTACCCAGTTCGGCATGCTGCTGGCCTACATGGAAGAACAGCCCCAGGCCGCCGAAGGCGAGCTGGCCGACCTGGAGGTCTTCTACCGCGCGGCCAAGGGCCGCTTCGACGCCTCGCCGGAGTTCGCCGCGCGGGCCCGCGAGCTGGTAGTGGCGCTGCAGGCGGGCGATGCCCACTGCCTGCGCCTCTGGGAGCGCTTCAACGCCGTCTCCCTGTCCCACTGCCAGGAGGTCTATGACCGCCTCAACGTCAAGCTGACCCCAGCTGACGTCAAGGGCGAGAGCGCCTACAACGACGACCTCGCCCAGGTGGTCGCCGATCTGGAGGCCGCCGGACTGCTTACCGAAAGCGACGGCGCCCGTTGCGTCTTCCTCGACGAATTCAAGAACGCCGAGGGCAATCCGCTGCCGGTGATCGTGCAGAAGGCCGGCGGTGGCTATCTCTATTCCACCACCGACCTGGCCGCCATGCGCTATCGCAGCCGCCAGCTGCAGGCCGATCGCGCGCTCTACTTCGTCGACCAGCGCCAGGCCCTGCACTTCCAGATGGCCTTCGAGGTGGCGCGTCGCGCCGGCTTCGTCGATCCGGCCATGCAACTCGAACACATGGGCTTCGGCACCATGAACGGCGCCGATGGCCGCCCCTTCAAGACCCGTGATGGCGGCACCGTTAAGCTGGTCGACCTGCTCGACGAAGCCGAAGAGCGTGCCTACCAACTGGTCAAGGAGCGCAATGCCGGACGCGCCGAGCGTGGCGAGACACCCTTCAGCGAAGACGAACTGCGCCACATCGGCCGCGTGGTGGGTATCGCCTCGGTCAAGTACGCCGACCTGTCCAAGCACCGCACCAGCGACTACAGCTTCAACTTCGAGCAGATGCTCAGCTTCGAGGGCAACACCGCGCCCTACCTGCTGTACGCCTACACCCGGGTCGCCAGCGTGCTGCGCAAGGCCGGGCAGAGCGAGCCCACCGGCCGCATCCGCCTGGACGCCCCGCAGGAGCAGGACCTGGGCGGCCGCCTGGCGCAATTCGGCGAGATCCTCGCCAGCGTCGCCGACAAGGGCACCCCGCACCTGCTGTGCAGCTACCTCTATGACCTGGCCGGGCTGTTCTCCAGCTTCTACGAGAACTGCCCGATCCTGACCGCCGAGGACCCCGAATTGCGCCAGAGCCGCCTGCGCCTGGCCGCCCTTACCGGACGCACCCTCAAGCAGGGCCTGGAACTGCTCGGTCTGCATACCCTGGAACGCATGTAAGAGACGGATCACCGCCTGATGGCCAAGAAAGCCCCACCCAAGCGCGGCGCCAGTCGCAACACCTCGGCTCCCAAGAAACAGCCCCTGCCCGGCTGGGTCTGGCTCGCGTCGGGTCTGGCCATCGGCGCCTTCGTGGTGTTCCTGATGAAGCTCGAACCAGGCAACAAGGCGGTGCAGCGTGCCAAGCCGGAAGAAGGCCGCCCGGCCGCCACGGCGGGCAATGGCAAGTCGTCGACCGCTACCGGCAAGACCGAGGGTACGCCGCCCACGCCGATCAAGCCCAAGTACGATTTCTATACCCTGCTGCCCGAATCCGAGGTGATCGTGCCGCCGGACGCCGTGCCGCGCAATCCGGCCGCCAAGCCGACCACCCCGGCCAAAGCGGATGCCGCCGCGACCCCGGCGCAACCCGGCCAGCCGGCGACCGCGACGTCGGCCACGCCCGCGACCACCCCGGGCCAGCCGGCCGCCACGCCGCCCAAGGAAGCCACCACCAAGGCCCAGCCGCCGGTAACCCTGTTCTTCCTCCAGGCCGGTTCCTTCCGCACCCAGGCCGATGCCGACCGGGTCCGCGCCCAGATCATCATGCTCGGCCAGGACGTGCGGGTGGAGTCGGGCAAGGTCAAGGACGACACCTGGTACCGGGTACTGGTCGGTCCCTACAGCGATCGTGATCAGCTGACCCAGGCGCAGAAACAGCTCGCCGGCAGCGGCTTCAAGAATCTGTTGCTGCAGCAACGCCGCGGTCACTAGGAGTCTGCCCACGGCCTGCCGCGCGTCGGCCAGACGGTGTGAAAAGACCTCTGGAATGCCTATAACTCCGGGTCCTCAGGTTTTTTCGCCTGGTCTGGCGCTAGCTCGCCAGGCCGTGAACCGGCTCTCGCCCGGCGAATCCCCTCGCCGTGATGCTTGAAGGGCGCCGCGGCCATCCCCATATCTCCGCGTAACCGGGGCCGATGCCCCAAGCAACGCGGAGAGATTCCCTTGACCACCATCGTTTCTGTACGCCGCAACGGCAAGGTCGTGATCGGCGGCGACGGCCAGGTTTCCCTGGGCAACACCGTCATGAAAGGCAATGCCAAGAAAGTCCGGCGGCTGTACCGGGGCGAGGTGCTGGCCGGTTTCGCTGGCGGTACCGCCGACGCCTTTACCCTCTTCGAGCGCTTCGAGGCGCAACTCGAAAAGCACCAGGGTCATCTGGTCCGCGCCGCCGTCGAGCTGGCCAAGGACTGGCGCACCGACCGTGCCCTGCGCCGCCTGGAAGCCATGCTGGCGGTCGCCAACAAGGACGCCTCCCTGATCATCACCGGCAACGGCGACGTGGTGGAACCCGAAGAAGGCCTGATCGCCATGGGCTCCGGTGGCGCCTATGCCCAGGCCGCCGCCCGCGCCCTGCTCATGCATACCGACCTCAGTGCCCGCGAGATCGCCGAGACCTCGCTGAATATCGCCGGTGACATCTGCGTGTTCACCAACCGCAACCTGACCATCGAGGAGCTGGACGCGCCCCAGGCGTGATCCGGTTTAGAGACTGCCCATGTCCATGACCCCCCGCGAGATCGTCCACGAACTCAACCGCCACATCATCGGCCAGGACGACGCCAAGCGCGCCGTGGCCATCGCCCTGCGCAACCGCTGGCGGCGCATGCAGCTGCCCGTCGAGCTGCGCCCCGAGGTCACGCCCAAGAACATCCTGATGATAGGCCCCACGGGTGTGGGCAAGACCGAGATCGCCCGGCGTCTGGCCAAGCTGGCCAACGCCCCCTTCCTCAAGGTGGAAGCCACCAAGTTCACCGAGGTCGGCTATGTCGGCCGCGACGTCGAGTCCATCATCCGTGACCTGGCCGATGCCGCGGTGAAGATGCTGCGTGAACAGGAAATGGTGCGTAACCGCCATCGCGCCGAAGATGCCGCCGAAGAGCGCATCCTCGATGCCCTGCTGCCGCCGGCGCGGCCTTCGGTGGGCTTCAGCAACGAACCCCAGCCGACCGCCACCGATAGCAACACCCGTCAGCTGTTCCGCAAGCGCCTGCGCGAAGGCCAGCTGGACGACAAGGAAATCGACATCGAGGTGGCCGATGCCCCCGCTGGCGTCGAGATCATGACGCCGCCCGGCATGGAGGAGATGACCAGCCAGCTGCAGAATCTCTTCGCCGGCATGCACAAGGGCAAGACCAAGCAGCGCAAGCTCAAGGTCAAGGAAGCGCTCAAGCTGGTGCGCGACGAAGAAGCCGCGCGCCTGGTCAACGAGGAAGAACTCAAGGGCCGCGCCCTGGAAGCCGTCGAGCAGCACGGCATCGTCTTCATCGACGAGATCGACAAGGTCGCCAAGCGTGGCAACACCAGCGGTGCCGATGTTTCCCGCGAAGGGGTGCAGCGTGACCTGCTGCCGCTGATCGAGGGCTGCACCGTCAACACCAAACTGGGCATGGTCAAGACCGACCACATCCTGTTCATCGCCTCGGGTGCCTTCCACCTGTCCAAGCCCAGCGATCTGGTACCGGAGCTGCAGGGTCGTCTGCCGATTCGCGTCGAACTCAAGGCGCTGACCCCGCAGGACTTCGAGCGCATCCTCACCGAGCCCCATGCCTCCCTCACCGAGCAGTATCGCGAACTGCTCAAGACCGAGGGGCTGCTGGTGGAATTCGCCGCCGACGGCATCACCCGCATCGCCGAGATCGCCTGGCAGGTCAACGAGAAGACCGAGAACATCGGTGCCCGCCGCCTGCATACCCTGCTGGAGCGCCTGCTGGAAGAGGTGTCCTTCAGCGCCGCCGATCTCGCCGGCCAGCAGAATGGCGAACCCATCGTCATCGACGCGGCCTATGTGAACGGCCATCTGGGCGAACTGGCCCAGGACGAAGACCTGTCGCGCTATATACTGTGACGGCAGGCCTGATGCCTGGTTGATCGCGGCCATGGCTGCAACAGACCGTAGGTTGGGTTGAGACAGCTCTATAGTCGAAGCCCAACGTTGCCTGCGCCCTGAACCCATGGTGGGCTTCGCTGCGCTCAACCCAACCTACAGCGGTTGGTAGGAGCGGCCACATCGGCGGACCGTCAGGGCCGCGTTGGCCTCAAGCAAAGACTGAATCGCCGCCCAGAGAACCTCAGCATGCGTACCGCTACCGCCATCCAGCTCCACAAGGCCTCCAAGACCCTCAGCGTCAGCTATGGCGCGGAAACCTTCGAGCTGCCCGCCGAATTCCTGCGCGTGCATTCGCCCTCGGCCGAGGTCCAGGGTCACGGCAATCCGGTACTGCAGTGGGGCAAGCAGCAGGTCGGCATCAGCGCCGTGGAACCGGCGGGCCGCTACGCCATCAAGCTGACCTTCGACGACGGCCACGACAGCGGCCTGTTCAGCTGGGACTATCTCTATGAACTGGGCAGTCGCCGCGACGCGCTCTGGGCCGACTACCTGGAGCAACTGGCCCGCGCCGGCAAGACGCGGGACCCGCACGTCAGCGCGGTCAAGCTGATGCTCTAGCGCTGGCTCAGGCCGCCAGGGCCTTGTCCAGCTTGCGCTCGATTTCCTTTTCGATCTGGCCACTGAGCATCGAGAACATCATGCCCAGGGTCGCAAGTACCCGCACCCGGTCTTCACCGACCTCGATCCGCCCGTCTACGCCGCTGCGCGTGAATGTCAGGGTATCGCCTTCCCAGGCGCAGGCCACCCCATAGTCGCGCGTGAGTTTTTCCGCCAGCTGGTCGGCTTTCTGGCGAGCGCCTTCCAGGCCGAGCGAATGGCTGCGTTCGATGGTGATCTGGGACATCGGGGAACTCCGGATAAGGGGCCCTGACTATAGCGAGGGCCCGCCACGTCGCCAATCGCGAGAACCGAGCGGTCAGCCCCCGTTTTAGCCGGACATCCCGGGCGATCGGCCTGCTAGAATGCCCTCTTGTCCCTGTCCCAGGTGTAGCCCCATGAGCGATCCGCGCAAAGGCCCCGAGGCCGAATCCCAGACCCACTTCGGCTACCAGAGCGTCCCGGAGAGCCAGAAGGCTTACAAGGTCGCGGAGGTCTTCCATTCGGTGGCGGCCAAGTACGATGTGATGAACGACCTGATGTCGGCGGGCATCCACCGGCTGTGGAAGAGATTCACCATCGAACTGTCCGGCGTGCGCCGCGGCAACCGCGTACTGGACATCGCCGGCGGCACCGGTGACCTGACCAAGCAGTTCGCCCGTCTGGTCGGCCCCACCGGCGAGGTGGTCCTGGCCGACATCAACGATTCCATGCTCCGGGTCGGTCGTGATCGCCTGCTCGACGAAGGCGTCGCCAGCAATGTGCGCTTCGTCCAGGCGGATGCCGAGAAGCTACCCTTCCCCGACAACCATTTCGACTGCATCACCATCGCCTTCGGCCTGCGCAACGTCACCCACAAGGACCAGGCCCTGGCCTCGATGCTGCGCGTGCTCAAACCCGGTGGCCGGCTGCTGGTGCTGGAATTCTCCAAGCCCACCAATCCACTGGTATCCAAGGCCTATGACGCCTACTCCTTCGGCTTCCTGCCGCTGATGGGCAAGCTGGTGGCCGGTGACGCCGAAAGCTATCGCTACCTGGCGGAATCGATCCGCATGCACCCCGATCAGCAGACCCTCAAGGCCATGATGGAAGAGACCGGCTTCGCCCGGGTCACCTTCCATAACATGACCGGCGGCGTGGTCGCCCTGCATCGCGGCATCAAGCCCTGATGGCCCTCGTCACCCAGGCGTTGCTGGCCGCACTGGAGCGTGGCCTGAATCCGCTGCTGGCGCTGGATCCGGTAGCGCTGCCGCGCCTGGCCGGCCTGACCGGACGGGTGATCGCGGTCCAGCCCCGGCAACCGGCGCTGCGCCTGTACATCCTGCCCGCGGGTGACGGCCTGCACTTCGCCGCCCATCACGAGGGCGACATCGACTGCACCCTCAGCGCCCCGGCGACGCGCCTCGCTGAACTGGCTCTGGCCCGCGACAAGCAGCGCGTGCTGCACCAGCCGGACGTGCGCCTGGAGGGCGACAGCGCCCTGCTGATCGAACTGTCCGACATCCTGCAGAAGCTGGAGCTGGACTGGCAGCACGAAGTCAGTCGCTGGCTCGGCCCGCTGCCAGCCGCACTCCTGGGTGATCTGGCCCGACGCAGCCAGGCACTCGGCGAACAGACGCGTGACAGTCTGCAGCTGACGCTGTCCAACTGGCTGAACGAGGAGAGTCGTCAGCTGGTCGGCCGCCTGGAAGGCGAGGCCCGCTTCGCCGAGATCGATGCCCTGCGCCTGGACGTGGATCGTCTCGACGCTCGCCTCGCCCGCCTGGGCACCGCCCGCAACGCCAGGGATAACCCCGACGAATGAAGCTGTTCGCTGCCCTCAACCGCCTGTTGCGGATCTTCTTCGTGGTGATCCGCTATCGGCTGGACGACATCGTCTACGCCCTGCCGCTGCCCTGGTACCTGCGCGCCACCCGCTACGTGCTGCCCTGGCGCTGGCTGCCGCGGCCGAGCAAGACCCTGCCGCGCGGTGCCCGCCTGCGCCTGGCGCTGGAAGGTCTGGGACCGGTGTTCGTCAAGTTCGGCCAGATCCTCTCCACCCGGCGCGACCTCATGCCCGAGGATATCGCCGACGAACTGATGTTCCTGCAGGACAAGGTCCCGCCCTTTCCGCCGGAAAAGGCCGTGGCGCTCATCGAGTCCCAGCTTGGCGTACCCATCAAGCAGGCCTTCGCCCGCTTCGATCACCAGCCGCTGGCCTCGGCCTCGGTGGCCCAGGTCCATGCCGCCCAGTTGCGCACCGGCGAGGAAGTGGTGGTCAAGGTGGTGCGGCCCGGGTTGAAGAACATCATCAGCCAGGACATCGCCTGGCTGTTCCTGCTGGCGCGCACCGCTGAAAAGCTCTCCGCCGAAGCCCGCCGCCTGCATCCGATGGACGTGGTCAGCGACTACGAGAAGACCATCTACGACGAACTGGACCTCCTGCGCGAGGCGGCCAACTCCAGCCAGCTCAGACGCAATTTCGAGGGTTCCGAGCGCCTCTACGTGCCCCAGGTGTACTGGGACTGGTGCCGCGAGCGGGTGCTGGTCATGGAGCGCATCTACGGCATCCCGGTGACCGATCTGGCCGCCCTGCGCGACCAGGGCACGGACTTCAAGCTGCTGGCCGAGCGCGGCGTGGAGATCTTCTTCACCCAGGTGTTCCGCGACAGCTTCTTTCACGCCGACATGCACCCGGGCAACATCTTCGTCAGCACCGCCAAGCCCTGGGATCCGCTCTACATCGCCGTGGACTGCGGCATCATCGGCAGCCTGACCCCCGAGGACCAGGACTACCTGGCGCGCAACCTCTGGGCCTTCTTCCAGCGCGACTACCGCAAGGTCGCCCAGCTGCACATCGACTCTGGCTGGGTACCGGCCAACACCCAGGTCAACGAACTGGAAGCGGCCATCCGCACCGTTTGCGAGCCGATCTTCGAGAAGCCGCTCAAGGACATCTCCTTCGGCCAGCTGCTGCTGCGGCTGTTCCAGGTGGCGCGCCGTTTCAACATGGAGATCCAGCCGCAACTGGTGCTGCTGCAGAAGACCCTGCTCAACATCGAAGGGCTGGGTCGCCAGCTCTATCCGGACCTGGACCTCTGGTCCACCGCCAAGCCCTATCTGGAAAAGTGGATGCGCAAGCGGCTGAGTCCGCCGCAGGTCGCCCGCAACATCCAGCAGCAACTGGAACAGATCCCGCATCTGGCGCAGATGGCCCGCGATACCCTGGAACGCATCACCCAGCCGCATCGCAAGGATCCACCCAACCCTTGGGGCAGACGCAACGACGACTGGATCGTGCGGGTCATCGGCGCGGTCCTGCTGGTCGGTGCCGCCCAATTGGGCCTCGAACCCCAGCCCCATGCCTGGCCCGCCTGGGCCATGCTGGTCGGTGGCCTGGTTCTGGTGATCAGGCGCTGAACTCCTTAAGCTGTAACCGTCCTGTCATTTTTATCGGGCGAAATACACGCCCTCAGCCACTGGTGCCCTGCCGCTGTATTCGAGTTGCGTCTTATGCGAGGCTAGGGCCTGTTTGAAAAGTCGCCGAGCGAAGGTCAGGCAAGGCAAAAATCCGTGAGGAAGCGGAGTTTACGAACGGTAAATGAGCATTCCGAACGGATTTTTAACGCCGCATGACCGAGCGCAAGCATTTTTCGGACAGAGCCAAGTACCCTAATTCGTAGTATTGAACAGACTCATGAGCGACTGGTTAGACGAGATCCACTGGAACAGCGACGGCCTGGTACCGGCCATTGCCCAGGACCCCACCTCGGGGCGCATCCTGATGATGGCCTGGATGAACCGCGAATCCCTGGCCCTGACCGCCGCCGAAGGCCGTGCGGTCTACTGGTCGCGCTCGCGCAATCGCCTCTGGCGCAAGGGCGAGGAATCCGGTCACGTGCAGCGCGTCATCGAATTGCGCCTGGACTGCGACGCCGATGTGGTGGTACTGCAGGTGGAGCAACTGGGTGGCATCGCCTGCCACACCGGCCGGGAAAGCTGTTTCTATCGCGTGCTGCGCGATGGCCAGTGGGCAACCGTCGACCCGGTGATCAAGGATCCCCAAGCCATCTATGCCGGAGGGCACGGCCATGACTGACACCCTTGCGCGCCTGGCGCAGGTGCTGGAAGAACGCAAGCAGGCCGCTCCGGACTCCTCCTATGTGGCCAGCCTCTATCACAAGGGCCTGAACAAGATCCTGGAAAAAGTCGGCGAAGAGAGCGTCGAGACCATTCTCGCCGCCAAGGACGCCGCCATCAGTCAGCAGTACGACGACGTCATCTACGAGACCGCCGATCTCTGGTTCCACAGCCTGATCATGCTCTCGGCCCTTGGCCAGCATCCCCAGGCCGTGCTGGACGAACTGGATCGTCGTTTCGGCCTCTCCGGGCACGCCGAAAAGGCCGCCCGCACTCAATCCTGACCCCAAGCTTCGCAACGAGGAAAGACCATGGGTATCTTCGACTGGAAACACTGGCTCGTCATCCTGCTCGTCGTGGTGATCGTCTTTGGCACCAAACGCCTGAAGCATCTGGGCTCCGACGTGGGCGAGGCCATCAAGGGCTTTCGCAAGGCCATGCACACCGACGAGGACGACAAGACCGAACAGCCGGCGCCCACCGCCAGCACGGCCAACCCCAACGCCCCGCTGAATCGCCCCCAGACCTTCGATGCCGAGCACCGCAAGGTCGAAGAGCCGGTGGTGCGCAAGGACTAAGGCCCACCCATGTTCGGAATCAGCTTTCCCGAAATGATGCTGGTGGGGTTCGTCGCCTTGCTGGTGCTGGGTCCGGAACGCCTGCCAGGCGCGGCGCGCACCGCAGGCTTGTGGATCGGTCGCCTGCGGCGCAGCTTCAACAGCATCCGCCAGGAAGTGGAGCGCGAGATCGGCGCTGACGAAATTCGCCAGCAGCTGCGCAACGAGCATATCCTGTCCATGGAACAGCGCGACAACCGGCCCAAGCCTGCCGCTTCCACCCCGGAAGCCCAGACGCCGCCCGCTGCCGCTGCTCCGCCCATGCCCCAGGACGTGGTTGCCGAACGCCCGCAGGATCCGCCCCAGACGCCGCCAAGAGCACCATGAGCGACAAGCCTTCCGATCACGATGACCAGGAAATGCCCCTGGTCTCGCACCTCACCGAATTGCGCACCCGCATCCTCAGATGCGTGCTGGCGACCTTTCTGATCTTCCTCGGCCTGTTCTACTTCGCCCAGAAGATCTATGCCTTCGCCTCCGAGCCGATCCGCCGCGTCCTCCCCGAAGGCGCGACCATGATCTCCACGGACGTCACCTCCCCCTTCCTGGCGCCCTTCAAGCTGACCCTGGTGGTGTCGCTGTTCATCGCCATGCCGGTGATCCTGCACCAGGTCTGGGGCTTCGTCGCGCCCGGGCTCTATCGCCATGAGAAGAAAGTCGCCATCCCGCTGCTGATCTCCAGCATCGTGCTGTTCTACGCCGGCATGGCCTTCGCCTACTTCCTGGTGTTCCCGATCATCTTCCACTTCTTCAGCAGCATCACGCCGGAAGGCGCCATGATGATGCCGGACCTGAACGCCTATCTGGATTTCATCCTGACGCTGTTCTTCGCCTTCGGCGTGGCCTTCGAGATTCCCGTGGCCACCGTGCTGCTGATCTGGATCGGCGTGGTCGATGTGGCCTACCTGAAGAAGATCCGTCCCTACGTCATCATCGGCTGTTTCGTGGTCGGCATGATCCTGACGCCGCCGGACGTCTTCTCCCAGACCATGCTGGCCGTGCCCATGTGGCTGCTGTTCGAGATCGGCCTGCTGTTCGGTCGCTTCGTGCAGAAGCGCGAGCGCCCACTGGCCGACGAAGACGCCAGCCCTGAAGCCCAGCCGCCCGCCGAACGCCCGTGAATCTGATCCTGCTCGAAGCGGCCGACTTCACGGCCGCTGACCGGGTCGTGCTGCGCGATCCGCGCCGTCTCGCCCATCTGCGCGAGGTCCATCAGGCGGCCGCGGGTGACCGGATGCGCGTCGGCCTGCTGGATGGGCTGATGGGTATCGGCCAGATCGAGTCCCTCGACACCGGCCAGGCCTGCCTGACCGTCACCCTCGACCAGCCACCGCCGGCCAAGCTGCCGCTCACCCTGCTGCTCGCTCTGCCCCGCCCCAAGATGCTGCGCCGGGTGCTGCAGACCGTGTCCGCCATGGGGGTCGCACGCCTGGTGCTGCTCAACAGCTACCGGGTGGAAAAGAGCTTCTGGCAGACCCCCTTTCTCGAACCTGCGGCTATCGAGGAGCAACTGCGTCTGGGGCTGGAGCAGGCGCGGGACACGGTGCTGCCGGAGGTGCTGATCGAAAAGAGATTCAAGCCCTTCGTCGAGGACCGCCTGCCCGCACTGGCAGCCGGCACCCGCGGCCTGGTCGGCCATCCGGGCAGTTATCCCGCCTGCCCACGCGCCCTCAGCGAGCCCGTGACGCTGGCGATCGGCCCCGAGGGTGGCTGGATACCCTATGAGGTCGAGAAGCTACAGGAAGCCGGCCTGGCGCCCGTGCAGCTCGGTGAGCGCATCCTGCGCGTCGAGAACGCCGTACCCGCCCTCCTCGCCCGCCTGTTCTAGCTCGATTCACGGACAAAAAAAGCCCCGGTGTCTCGCGACACCGGGGCTTTTTCATGCGCGGAGCGCCTCCTCAGGAGGCGGGCCGCGGGGTCAGGCTGGCTGGACTGGCCGCGGCATCCGCCGCCGAGTCGCTGTGAGAGCGCGGTCGCAGGGTCGCATAGGCCTCGCGCCAGTTGCGATGCTCCTCGGCTTTCCAGACCTGCAGGTGCAGTTGCGCCATGCCGTCTGGATCGCTGAGCAGGCGCCATTGGTCGTCGCCCTTGGTCTTCTCCGGACCAGCGGCCAGGACCCGCGCCACCCGCTCTTCGCGCAGCCGGCGGGCCGGCTCCACCACCTTGCCGTGGCGACCGCGGGCCATGCCGATGGCCAGGGCATTGAGCACCGGATCGACAGTCGCGCGCAGGAAGCCCTTGGTCAGGGCGTTGCGGTTGTTCAGGTGCAGGTACTCGTCGGTCGCCACCAGCTCGCGCGGCGGAGCGTACTCTTCCGGGATCAGGAACAGGTGATGCCGGCGACTGCCCAGCCCCAGGTTGGTACGGCTGGAAATCACCGACACCGGCGCCGACAGGATCAGCGACACCACGATGGGCGACAGCCACCAGAGGAAACGCGGATCCAGCCAGGCCACGCCGGCGGTCCAGATCAGACCGAGCAGCATCTGCGAACCATGACGACGGAAGGCTTCGCTCCAGGGCGTGTCGTTGTCGTCACGCTGAGGCGAATTCCACTGCACCGACCAGCCGAGGAAGGCGGCGGTCACGAACACCGTGTGGAACAGCATCCGCACCGGTGCCAGCAGCACCGAGAAGAGCATTTCCAGCATCATGGAGAGGAACAGTCGCAGTCCCCCGCCGAATTCCTTGGCGCCCTTGGCGATGATCAGCACCACGCTGAGCAGCTTGGGCAGGAACAGCAGGATCAGGGTGGTGGAGAACAGCGCGATGGCCTGCTCGGGATGCCACTGGGGCCAGACCGGGAACAGCTGCCGTGGCTGGAAGAAGTACTGGGGCTCCAGCAGCTTGTGGATCGCCAGCAGCGCCGTGGACAGCACCAGGAAGAGGAACCACAGCGGCGCCGACAGGTAGGACATCACCCCGGTCAGGAACACCGCACGGTGCACTGGGTGCATGCCCTTGACCAGGAACAGCCGGAAGTTCATCAGGTTGCCATGGCACCAGCGGCGGTCGCGCTTGAGTTCGTCCAGCAGGTTGGGCGGCAACTCTTCGTAGCTGCCCGGCAGGTCGTAGGCGATCCACACGCCCCAGCCGGAACGGCGCATCAGCGCGGCTTCGACAAAGTCGTGGGAGAGAATCGCGCCGGCGAAGGAGCCCGTGCCTGGCAACGGAGCCAGAGCACAATGGTCGATGAACGGCTTGACCCGGATGATCGCGTTGTGACCCCAGTAGTGGGATTCACCCAGCTGCCAGAAATGCAGGCCGGCGGTGAACAGCGGTCCGTACACCCGGGTGGCGAACTGCTGCAGGCGCGCGTACAGGGTATCCATGCCGGACGCCTTGGGCGCGGTCTGGATGATGCCGGCACGGGGATTGGCTTCCATCAGACGGACCAGACTGGCCAGGCACTCGCCGCTCATCACGCTGTCGGCGTCGAGCACCACCATGTACTTGTACTGGCTGCCCCAGCGACGGCAGAAGTCGTCGATGTTGCCGCTCTTACGCTTCACCCGACGCCGACGGCGGCGATAGAAGATGTGGCCGAAGCCACCGACCTCGCGGCACAGCTCCAGCCAGGCCTTCTCTTCGGCCACGCACTTGTCCGGATCGTTGCTGTCGCTGAGGATGAAGAAGTCGAAGTGCTCCAGCTCGCCACTGGCACGGACCGACTCGTAGGTGGCTCTCAGACCGGCGAAGACCCGCGGAACGTCTTCGTTGGCGATGGGCATCACCAGGGCGGTACGCGACTGGGGATCAATCGGCTCGGTACCGGTGGAGCTGGCCGAGATGCTGTACTTGTCGCGCCCGCTGAGCAGTTGCCAGAAGCCCATCAGGGCGGTCCAGAAACCGGCGGACACCCAGCAGAACAGCAAGGCGAAGAGCAGCAGGATGCTGGTCTGCACCACATAGGGCAGCACCTGGCGAATGGATTCGCCCCAGCCCTGACTGTAGATCTCGCTGAGATCGACCAGCGCCCAGCCCTGATAGGGCAGCACGGCCTTCATGTACCAGGTGGCGATGCCGGTCTGTACCAGCATCAGGATCAACAGGATGAAGCGCCGGAAGGACCCTACCTTGCGCCAGTGCGCATGGGCATCGGCTTCCGGATCGGGTTGCCAGCGACTATGGTCCTTGCGGCCGAGCAGGCGCTTCCAGCTCCGCGCCACGGGATTGGTGCGCCAGGGATCGGGCACCATCATGGAGCGGGTCATGGGCGGGGTGGCCTTGATGAACACCCGACCCTGGGCATCGCTGCCCAGCAGCTCGCCATCGTCCAGGGTATCGTCCCAACCGGCGGCCAGGCGTGCCTCGGTGGAAGCGATCACCGCGTCGGCGCCCTGGGCACCTTCGCCGCGGGCACCGGCCAGTTGCCGGTGCAGCGACTCGACGTCGGCCGTCTGGTCCAGCACCTGCCGTTGCCCGGCGGGCAACGGCAGGTGTTCGAGGTAGTCGCCAGCAGCGGCGACCGAGGTATCGCGGGTGGTGTTATTCATTGGCAGGTAGCTGGTAAGTCCAGGTTTCGCTGAGCGGTTTGTCACCCTGGGCGAGGTTGGCGCGCATTTCCACCGGCTTGGTCTGATCCTTGACCTTGAGTCTCAGGGTCAGGCGATAGCCTTTGGTAACCGGGTTGTAGCGCACAGAGTTCTCGACCAGTTCACCGTTGGCGTCCAGGCTGACCTGGGAGCCGACCTGCGAATCCTCGGGCAGATCGTCGAGATTCGGCCCTTCGAAGTCGATGATGTAGGCCAGGCTGCCATCGGTCTGGCGCACCAGGTTGGACTGACGCACGTCGCCGGTGGACAGGCGGGTCTGGGCGACCCAGGCCAGGTCCTTGGTGTGCAGGTTGGGTTCGTCGGTGGTGAAGTGCAGGCGATAGCTGACATCGATCGGCTGGCCCTTCTCTGGCAGGGTGTCCGGCGTCCAGAAGGCCACGATGTTGTCGTTGGTCTCGTCCGGGGTGGGGATTTCCACCAGTTCGACGTGCCCCTTGCCCCAGTCGCCCTTGGGCTCTACCCAGCCGCTGGGACGCTTGTCATAACGCTCGTCCAGGTCCTGGTACTTGTAGAACTCGTGACCACGCTGCAACAGACCGAAGCCGCGCGGATTCTCGATGGTGTAGGTGCTGACCGACAGGCGGCGCGGGTTGTTCAGCGGACGCCACAGCCACTCGCCATTGCCGGCATGGATCGCCAGACCATTGGAGTCGTGCAGCGCCGGCCGGTAGTTGACCTGGGCGCTCGGCTGGTTGGGGCCGAACAGGTACATGCTGGTCAGCGGCGCGATGCCGAGCTTGTTGACGTTGTCGCGCAGGAACACCTTGGCTTCGACGTCGACGGTGCTGTCCTTGCCAGGCGTCAGCACGAAGCGATAGGCACCGGTGGCCCGCGGCGAATCGAGCAGTGCATAGATCACCAGGTTGCGACGATCCGACTGGGGCTGTTCGACCCAGAATTCGGTGAAGCGCGGGAATTCCTCGCCGGACGGCAGGGCGGTGTCGATGGCCAGGCCACGGGCGGACAGGCCATAGACCTGGTTCTTGCCGATCACGCGGAAATAGCTGGCACCGAGCATGGTCATCAGCTCGTCATGCTTGTCCGCCTTGTTCAGCGGATAGAGCACCTTGAAACCGGCGAAGCCGAGATCCTTGAGCTGGGCCTGGTCGATCTGCAGGTTGCCGAAGTTGAACATCGAGGGATCGTATTTGATCTCCTCGACGTTGTTGGCGGTGACCTCGTTGATCTTCACCGGCACGCTGTAGTGCATGCCCTCGTGATAGAAATTCAGCCGGAAGGGCGTCTTGGCATCCTTCCAGTAGGCCTTGTCCTGATTGAAGGTGATCTGCTGATAATCGGCATACTTCATGCCGCTGAAGGATGCGGGCAGGTTGCTCTTGGGCGCGACGAATTTCTGGCCGGAGAGTTCTTTGGCTTTGGCGGCCACGTCGTCCAGGCTGAAGGCCAGGGCCTGGGCACTGAAGAGACCCAGTGCGACGGAGAGCCCGATCAGGGCGAAGCCCTGCTTGCCCGGCTTAACTTTGGAATGAGATAACACGCAGCCTCCTAAATCAGCGTACGAATACGTTCGGCGACCGGTGGTCGCGAAACGGATAGGCAGAGGTCCGACTCCCGCAAGGGTCAATGATTCCCCAGTTGGACGACCGTTCAAACTCGAACTGCGCAATCATAGACACTTGGCAGGGCGCTGTAAGGGGCGCCCTCACTAAATCGACAATAAAAATGTCACCGGTCCGTCGTTGACCAGGGAAACCTGCATGTCGGCGCCGAAACGACCGGTCTGGACCTCGGGATGCAGGTCACGGGCGAGGCTCACCAGGTGATCGAACAGCCGTTCGCCCTGAGCCGGCGGTGCGGCGGTGGAAAAGCTCGGCCGCCGCCCGCTACGGGTATCGGCGGCCAGGGTGAACTGCGAGACCAGCAGCAGCCCGCCGCCGACGTCCTGCAGCGACAGATTCATGCGCTGCTCGCTGTCGGCGAACACCCGGTACTCCAGCAGGCGCTTGAGCATCCGGGCGCAGGCGGCCTCGTCATCCGCCGGCTCGATGCCGACCAGGACCAGCAGGCCCGGGCCGATGGCGCCGACCGTATCCCCCGCCACCTCGACGCTGGCGCGAGCGACCCGTTGCAGCAATGCCTTCACTCGGCCTCCTGGGGCAGATCGAGCAGCTGGCGGGCGATCTGGTCGGTCGCCCGCACCAGGGCGTCGCAGATGCCTGGTTCGCTGGCCGCATGGCCGGCGTCGCGGATGATCTGCAATTCGCTGCCCGGCCAGGCATGGTGCAAGGCCCAGGCATTGTCCAGGGGACAGACCATGTCATAGCGACCGTGCACGATCACCGCCGGGATATGGGCGATCCTGGGCATGTCGCGCAGGAGCTGGTCGGGTTCGAAAAAGGCGTCGTTGACGAAGTAGTGGCATTCGATACGGGCGATGGCCAGGGCGTGCTCGCTGAATTTCTCCAGCACGTCGGGATTGGGCCTCAGGGTCACGGTGCGGCCTTCCCAGCACGACCAGGCGCGCGCCGCGGACATCTGCGCCAGCTCGTCCGGACCGGTCAGGCGCCGGTAGTAGGCCTGAATGAGATTGCCGCGCTCTTCCTCGGCGATGGGGTGCAGATAGTCCTGCCAGAAATCCGGAAAGAGCCGGCTCGCGCCGTCCTGGTAGAACCAGTGCAGATCCACCGGGCGACAGAGAAAGATGCCGCGCAGGATCATGGCGCGGACCCGCTCGGGATGGCGCTGGGCATAGGCCAGCGCCAGGGTCGATCCCCAGGAGCCGCCGAACAGCACCCATTGCTCGATACCCAGGTGCTCGCGCAGGCGCTCGATGTCCTCGACCAGGTGCCAGGTGCTGTTGTTTTCCAGACTGGCATAGGGCGTGGAGCGACCGCAGCCACGCTGATCGAAGGTGACGATGCGGTAGAGATTGGGATCGAAGAAACGCCGACTCAGGCGATCGCATCCGGAGCCGGGTCCGCCGTGGATGAACAGCACCGGCAGACCGTCGGGCGAGCCACTCTCATCGACATAGAGCACATGGGGGGCTTCGACGGCCAGCTCGTGGCGGGCGTAAGGCTTGATTTCCGGGTACAGATTCAGCATGTCGCGCTCCGCGGGGCAGGGTCGGCCCCTTCATCATAGACCTGCACCTTACCGGGTTTCCACGCTGCCCGGGCTTGCCTCGCGTCCAGCGGCACCCGCACCATCGACGGCCAGTCGCCCAAGGAGATCGCCATGTCCCACGCCAAGCTGCAGTTGCTGCTGATCGATCCGCAAAACGATTTCTGCGACCTGCCGGGTGCGGCCCTGCCGGTACCGGGCGCGGTAGCCGGCCTTCAGCGCGTCGCCGCCCTGATCGAGCGCCTCGGGCCTCGGCTCACCGCGGTGCATGTCACCCTGGATTCCCACCAGCCGCTGCACATCGCCCATCCGCACGGCTGGCAGGACGCCGCCGGGCAGCCACCGGCGCCCTTTACCCAGATCAGCGCGGGCGAGGTGGCCGATGGTCGCTGGCAGACCCGCGAGCCGAGCGAGCGTGCCCGGGCGCTGGCCTATGTGCAGGCGCTGGAGGCTGGCGGTCGCTATCGCCTGGTGATCTGGCCGGAACACTGCCTGGTAGGCGGCTGGGGCCATGGGGTGCAGGAGGATGTCCACCAGGCGCTCAATGCCTGGGGCCGAGAGCAGGGGCGCCTGGTGGAGTTCATCGCCAAGGGCGGCAATCCCCATACCGAACACTATTCGGCCCTGCGCGCCGAGGTGCTGGACCCGGCGGACCCGGGCACCGCCGTCGACGCCGGGCTGATCGCCCGGCTACAGACGGCCGATACCCTGCTGGTGGCGGGCGAGGCGCTGTCCCACTGCGTGGCCAGCACCCTGCGCGACCTGCTGGAATTCTGGCCGGTGGAGCGGCGCCAGGACCTGGTGCTGTTGACCGACTGCAGTCATTCGGTGCCAGGCTTCGAAGCCCAGGGTGAAGCCTTCCTGGCCGAGATGCGTGCCGCCGGCATCCGCCTGGCGGCCTCGACGGACGAGTTCTAGCCCGTCCGTGCTTTGTCCTACTTGATCTCGTAGAGACCGGTGTAGGTCGCCGCGGCCAGCTGGTTGAGGTGGATCATGAAGCGGCCGACCGCATTGGTCGCGTCGGCCGGCACCGGCAGCTGCTCGACCTTGAGCGCATGCAGCTGGAAGATGTAGCGGTGCGGCTTGTCACCCTTGGGCGGCGCCGCGCCACCGAAGCCGCGGGTGCCGTAGTCGTTGATCAGTTGCAGGGCGCCTGCCGGCAGGCCCGAGCCATCGGCGCGGCCGGCGTCTTCCGCCAGGCCCTGGGTGCCGACCGGGATGTTGACCACCACCCAATGCCAGAATCCGCTGCCGGTGGGGGCATCCGGATCGTAGACGGTCAGCGCCAGGCTCTTGGTATCAGCCGGCAGGTCGGACCACTGCAGCGCAGGCGAGATGTTGTCGCCGTGGGCGCCGAAGTCGGCCACGTCGAATTCGTGGCGCTTGGGCATGAAGCCGTTGTCGGTGAAGGCATCGGTCCAGAGTTTCACGGAGAGCTCCTGTGGCCTAGGGCATATGGGCGTCGGTCTCGCGCCAGACCAGACGATTGAGGTTGTAACCCTTCTCGCGGGCGATGCGCAGCAGCTTCTCGCTCTGCGCCGCGGAGATCTCGGGCTTGCGCGCCAGCAACCAGAGGTACTTGCGATCCGGACTGCCGACCAGGGCGGTCTTGTAGTCGTCGTCGACATAGAGGATCCAGTAGGGTCCCTTGGCCACGTTGGGCAGGACGCCGCTGAACCAGGTGTCGAAGCGCACTTCGAGACGATCGGTCACGCCCGGCTTGATCGGGGTGGCGGTGCCCGTGGCTTCCTGCACCTTGCCGTCCAGGGTGCGGCAGCGGTTGAACACGGCGACCGAGCCATCGGCCATGACGTGATAGTTGGCTTCGGACTGGGCGCACTTGCGCTGGAAGAACATCGGCAGCCGCGCCACTTCGTACCAGTGCCCCTGGTAGCGCTGCAGATCGACATTGCCCGCGGTGAGCGGCGGGACCTCGCGCGGGCCACTGGCACAGGCCGCGAGCAGCCCGGCAGCACCCGCCAGCAGTAGAATCTTGGTAGAGGTTTTCATCGCAGACCCTGCCCGGCGAACATCGCCACCTTGTCGTTGAGATACTGCACGCTGATGAAGGAGCCGCGATCGCCCCAGGTACAGGTGGTGACGCCCAGGGCGCCCGCGCATTCCGTGGGTGCACCCAGGATCTGCTCCACCTCGGCCTTGGTCTGGCCAGCCTTGAGCCGGGAATAGTTTTCCTGATTGACCTTGCCGCAGCCGGCCAATACCAGGCTGCCCACCAGCAACAGCGCCAAGCGCCACTTCATACCTGCCTCCTCCATCCTGACGGCAAGGCTATAGAGCCCGCCCGGCCGTCAGGGTTCGCTTCGTCAGAAGCGGTTCACGATCTCGCGAGCTAGAGCCAAGCAAGACGACAATGCCTGAGAAAGCGGAATTTACAGATAGTAAATGAGCATTTCGAAGGCATTTTCAACGCCGCTTGGCCGACGCGCAGCAGATCGTGAGCGGCTTCTTAGCCGGCGAGGTAGGAGGAACGGGTAAGGCCCAGGCGCATGGCGTCGAGGAACTGGGTGCGCTCGCGCGCGGTGAGGCGCGCACTGGCGACCTTGTCGCGGTAGTAGGTCATCAGCTCCTCGGGCGAAAGGTGCACGTACCTGAGCATGTCCTCGATGGTGTCGTGGGTCTCGATGCCTCCGTGGCGCACACTGCCGTCGGCGTCCTGGTAGACGTTCACCGAATCGGTGTCGCCGAACAGGTTGTGCATGTCGCCGAGGATCTCCTGGTAGGCGCCCACCAGGAACACCGCCAGCAGATAGTCCTCGCCCTCGCGCACCTCGTGCACCGGCAGGCTGGTCTCGATGCTCTGCTCGTCGACGTACTGCTTGATCTTGCCGTCGGAGTCGCAGGTCAGGTCCTGCAGCACGGCGCGGCGCACCGGCTCCTCGTCCAGGCGGGTCAGGGGCACGATGGGCAGGATCTGGTCGATGGCCCAGGTGTCGGGCAGGCTCTGGAACACCGAGAAGTTGCAGATGTACTTGTCGGCCAGCTTGTCGTTGAGTTCGTCGAGCACCTGGCGGTGGGAGCGCTGGCGGGCCTTGAGCTGGTTGTAGAGACGGCGGCAGATGGCGAAGTAGCACTGCTCGGCCAGGGCCTTGTCGCTCAGGCTCAGGGTGCCGGCGGCGTACTGGGCGGCGGCTTCGCTGACGTACTGGGTGGCGCGCCAGTAGGTCTCGGTGACCATCTCCGGATCGGTGTCGCCGAGCAGTTCGGCCAGCCACTGCACCACCTCGGCCTTGCCTTCGAAGCGCTCGCTGGCCGGCACGCTGTCGTTGTGGCGCTCGACGTCGGTGACCTGCATCACCAGCATGGCGTGGTGGGCGGTCATGGCGCGACCGCTTTCCGAGAAGATGTTCGGATGCGGCAACTCCTGCTGGTCGCAGAATTCCTTGAGCATGCCGACCACGGTACCGGCGTAGTCGTCCATGTCGTAGTTGATCGAGCTGGCGTTGCGCGAGTGGGTGCCGTCGTAGTCCACGCCCAGACCGCCACCGACGTCGATGTGGTCCAGCGGCAGACCCAGGGCGCGCAGCTCGGCGTAGTAGCGGATGGCTTCGCGGAAGCCCTGGCGGTAGTCGGCCAGGTTGGCGATCTGCGAGCCCATGTGGAAGTGCAGCAGGCGCACGCCCTGCTCCAGGCCGGCGGCGCGGAAGCGCTCGATCACCGACAGCAGCTGGGCGGCGGAGAGACCGAACTTGGACTTCTCGCCACCGGTGTCGGCCCACTTGCTCGACGCCAGAGACGACAGCCGCACCCGCAGGCCGACCTGGGGCGTGACCTTGAGCTCGGCCGCCTCCTCGATCACCAGCGGGACCTCGGATTCCTTCTCGATGACGATGAAGACGCTGTGGCCCAGCTTCTGGCCCATCAGCGCCAGGCGGATGAATTCGCGGTCCTTGTAGCCGTTGCAGACGATGGTGCCGCCCTTGGGCGCTAGCGCCAGCACCGCCATCAGCTCCGGCTTGGAACCGGCTTCCAGGCCGATGGAGACGTCACGGGTGGCGATGATGTTTTCCACCACCGCCTCCTGCTGGTTGACCTTGATCGGATAGAGGGCGGTGTAGCGACCCTGGTAGTCCAGGCGCTCGATGTTGCGATCGAAGGCGCCGGTCAGGTGGCGCACCTGGCCCTGGAGGATGTCGGGGAAACGCACCAGCAGCGGCAGCGACAGCCCCGCTTCGCGCAGCTGGCCGACCAGCACATGGAGGTCGATCGGCTGGCCGTCCGGGCCGTGGGGGCGGACTTCGACGTTGCCGGCATCGCTGATGGCGAAGTAGCCAGCACCCCAGTGGCGAATACCATAGACGCTGCGGCTGTCCGCCACGGTCCACTGGCTGCCGTCATCTTTGCGCGTGCGTCGTGGGGACATTCGCGGGAATCTCCTGTATGGAATCTTGCTTTGGATGGACCGCCGCCAGGGGCGGTAAGTTGTACGCGGAGGCTGGAAGGCCTGGCCTAGCCGCCCGATCTCTTGGTCTTGAAGCCGCGTTTTTCGAGTTCGCCGAGCAACAGGTCGACATGGTCGCCCTGGATCTCGATGACGCCATCCTTGAGCGCCCCGCCGGTGCCGCAGCGGCGCTTGAGCGCGCTGGCCAGGTCCTTGAGCTCCTCCTCGCCCAGGGGCACGCCGCTGACCGTGGTCACCGTCTTGCCGCCACGGCCCTTGGTCTCGCGGCGCACCCGGGCGATGCCGTCGCCCGCCGGAGCCGGCGCCTGGGGTTCTTCGGGGCGAATGCGGCCGACGTCGGTGGAGTACACCAGACGGCTGAGATCCGACAGCGACGAGGTTTTCTTGCTCAAGGGACGGTCCTCCCAGTCGGGTTCAGGCGCCGGGCGCCTGGAGGAAGCCTTGGACGCAGCGCCGACCGGCACGGGCCGCGCTGGTCCGGGGCCGCGCAATGTAGCAGCATCGTCCGCGGATGCTAAGGCGCGAATGCGAGAAATTAAGGCAGGGATGCGACATCCGCGCGGCTGAGCGCCAGCTGCAGGGCTTGCAGCGAATCCGGGCAATAAGGTCGCTGACGCGCGTCGTCGAGGATGGCCGCCGGGGCCAGGAAGCGCGCCTCCAGTACCTCTTCCGGTTGCAGCCGCAACGGACCGTTCCAGCGCGCGCTGAACACGCCGCCCCAGAGGCGATTGCCCGGCTCCTCGAAATAGAAGGTGCCATGGGCGCGCAGGGGCACGCCGCTGACGCCCAGTTCCTCGGCCAGCTCGCGAGCGGCGGACTCCGCATAGCTCTCGCCCGGCGCCACCATGCCGCCGGCGGCGACGTCCCAGTAGCCCGGGTAGAGCGCCTTGCTCAGGGTGCGCCGGTGCACGCAGAGTTCGCCGGCATCATTGAACAGGAGGATGAAGGTGCAGCGACCGATCAGGCCGCGGGCACGCAGTTCCGCCCGCGGCAATTCACCCTGGATGCGGTCGTCGCGATCGACCCAGACCACCCGTTCCCGGTCGGAGGCGGCGCGATGCGCCGCTTCGCGAGCGTCCGGCGTCATCAGCCCTGTTCCAGCAACTGGCGCAGGTCGATGATGGCGGCGTTGGCGCGGGAGATGTAGTTGGCGATCACCAGCGAGTGGTTGGCCAGGATGCCGAAGCCGCTGCCGTTGAGGATCATCGGACTCCAGACCGGCTGCTGCGCCGCTTCCAGTTCGCGGATGATCTCGCGCACGTTCACCGTGGCGTTCTTCTTCGCCAGGGTGTCTGCGAAGTCGACCTCGATGGCGCGCAGGATGTGCGACAGCGCCCAGGCCTGACCGCGGGCCTCGTAGAAGACGTTGTCGATCTGTAGCCAGGGCGTCTCGACGCGCTGCTCGTGCACCTCCGGCACCTGGCCGGCGGGGATGTCCTGGTTCGGCCGCACCTCGGCGTCCAGGCGAACCCGACCGACGCTGGCGGACAGCCGCTGGGACAGCGAGCCCAGGCGGGTCTCGACATCACCCAGCCAGTTACGCAGGTTGTCCGAACGCGAATAGAAGTAGGCGGTGGGCTGGCCCTGGGCATTCTGGCCACCCAGGCGCGCCAGGTAGCGGTCCAGGGAGGCGATGCCGGCGCGGTATTCCGATTCCGACGAGGGCATGGCCCAGCTGTGGTTGTCGAAGTTGAAGCGCGGCTCGGCCTGGGCCAGGTCGACGTCCTCGGTGGACTGCGACTGGGAACGGGCGAAGTCCTTGCGCAGGGCGCGCGCCAGGTCGCGGGTCTGCACCAGCACGCCGTATTCCCAGGACGGCATGTCGTCGAGCCAGAGGCCCGGCGGGAAGATGTCGTTGGAGAGATAGCCACCCGGCTTGTCCAGCAGGGTACCGGCCACCTGCTTGAGGGTCTCGACCGTGGTGTAGCCAAGCACCAGCTTGCGCCCGCTGGCCGCGGCCGCCTCCTGGGCATGCTGCTGCACCGGGAAGAAATCCGGCTCACGACTCCAGTACCAGCCTATCGCCAGGCTGACCAGCAGGTAGAGCGCGACGAGCGCTGCTACCAGCCGGAGCCATCCCGATCTCAAGTTCCACTCCCGCATGGGCAATTCCTTGCAATGATTTCAAAGGTGTCGGCGCTTGGACCCCTGCCCGCGGCGCCGGTTGCGCAGCCCTCGCAGGCCGCTCGGGCGCAATGCACCTGGGCAGCCGCCTCCGAGCCTAGGGTAACAGGCGACAAACGCTACTCCAGAAGCGACCGACAGTGTCCATGCGAGCGGCATCGCCGCCGCTAACCAGGGTACCGCCTCTCCCCTGCCAGCCAGCAATTGGTAGCATAGGGCCACCACCTCAAGAATGACGGAACAATTCGTGAGCGAACCAGATGATCCGAGCCGGGACCGCCTCAAGCTGCACTTCGCGCAACGGGTCATCCACCAGTCGCGTCAGGTGCTGGAGATCTGGCAGCGGCTGCAACGAGACGAATGGACGGCCGGCAGCCTGGCCGAACTGACCGACGCCAATGCGCGCCTGCTGCAATACGCGAAGCGCTTCGAGCAGCAGGGCCATGCCGAGCTCGCCGAGACCATCGGCGCCTCCCTGGCCCAGGTCGCCGCCAATCGCGGCCGCCTCAACAGCCAAGCCATCACCGAACTCAGCCAGGCCATGCAAAGCCTGTCGCGCACCGGGCTGCGCCAGGGCGACCAGCTGGAAACCACCAGCCTGCCGCCGCTGCGCAAGCCGATCTACATCGCCCTGCTCGACAGCGAGCGTGCCGAGCGCCTGGCGCAGCAGATGGAGTACTTCGGCGTCACCATCCAGATCGTCCACCATGCCGACGACTTCCGCGCGATGATGGACAGTCGCCATCCGGCGGTCATCGTCATGGACGTGGACTTCGGCGGCGCCGGCGCCGGCATCCAGCTGGCGCTGGAGGCCCAGACCGGTCTCGAACGCAAGTTGCCGGTGCTGTTCTACAGCCACCAGGAGGCCGATACGCCCTTTCGCCTGGCGGCGGTGCGCGCCGGTGGCCAGGAGTTCTATACCGGCACCCTGGATTCGGCGCGGCTGCTGGAAAAGATCGAGACCCTCACCCGCACCGTCTACTACGATCCAATCCGCGCCCTGGTGGTGGACGATTCCCGCGCCCAGGCCATGGCCACGGAAATGGCGCTCAACAGCGCCGGCATCGTCACCCGCACCCTGATGCAACCCGGGGCGGTGATGGCGCACCTGGCGGAATTCGCCCCCGATCTGATCATCCTCGACATGTACATGCCCGAGTGCATCGGCACCGAGCTGGCCAAGGTCATCCGCCAGCACGAGCGCTATGTCAGCGTGCCCATCATCTATCTGTCGGCCGAGGACGATCTCGACAAGCAGCTGGATGCCATGAGCGAAGGCGGTGACGACTTCCTCACCAAGCCGATCAAGCCGCGCCACCTGATCGCCACGGTGCGCACCCGCGCCGCCCGGGCGCGCAGCCTGCAGGCGCGCATCGTCCAGGACAGCCTCACCGGGCTGTACAACCACACCCATACCCTGCAACTGCTGGAAGACGCCTGCTTCCGCGCGCGGCGCAGCCAGCGGCCGATCACCTTCGCCATGCTGGACATCGACCATTTCAAGCAGGTCAACGACCACTACGGCCACCCCATGGGCGATCGGGTGATCAAGAGCCTGGCGCTGTTTCTCAAGCAGCGCCTGCGCAAGTCCGACCATATCGGCCGTTATGGCGGCGAGGAATTCGCCGTCGTGCTGCCCGACACCGACCTGGCCACCGCCACCCGCCTGATCGACGAGATCCGCCAGCGCTTCGCCGAGATCCACTATCCGGCACCGCCCAAGGAACTCAGCTGCACCTTCAGCGCCGGCGTGGCGCAGCTGCAGCCCGGCCAGGAGATGCCCGCGCTGGCCAAGCAGGCGGACGAAGCCCTCTATGCCGCCAAGCATGCGGGACGCAATTGCGTGCGTCAGTACGGCCAGGACTGATCTGGCGGGCCGGGTGCCTCTGCTATGATCGGCCGCTGCCGATCATCGAGAAGCCCATGCGTGTCCTGCTGTTCCTGCTCACCCTGCTGCTGACCCTGCCCGCCGCCGCCGGCCTGTTCGATGCACCGCGCCCGACCGCCACGCTGGGCCTGGACGGTCAGCGCGGCGGCCAGCAATTCCTGCCGGTGGATCAGGCCTTTCGCCTGGAGCAGCGCCGTGATGCCGAGGGCCGCCCCCTGGTGCGCTTCACCATAGCCGAGGGCTACTACCTCTATCGGCAGCGCTTCGCCTTCGACGCCGATCCCGGCCTGCTGAGCGCACCGGTGGTCCTGCCGCCCGGCGAGCCCAAGCACGATGAATGGTTCGGCGATGTCCAGGTCTATCACGCCGGCGTCGACATCCCCCTGCCCCTCGCGCCCGGCCGCGGCGGTCGGATCACGGTCACCTACCAGGGTTGCGCCGACCGAGGTCTCTGCTATCCACCGGAAACCCGCATCCTGGATATCGCCAGCTCCGCGGCCTTGCCCACGGCGAGCCCGGCGGCCAGCGCCCCTGCCCCCGATCAGGTCGGCTGGAACAGACTCCTGCTGGCCTTCCTCGCCGGGCTGGGGCTGACCTTCACCCCCTGCGTCCTGCCGATGCTGCCCATCGTCTCGGCGGTGGTGCTGGCCGGCAAGGCGCGTCCGGGTCGTGGCCTGCTGCTGGCGTTGGCCTACGTGGTGCCCATGGCTCTGAGCTTCGCGGCCTTGGGCGCGCTCATGGGCGTCTTTGGCGCCAGTCTCAATCTGCAGGCGCAACTGCAGTCGGCCTGGGTGCTGATTCCCTTCGCCGCGCTGTTCCTGCTGTTCGCCCTGGCCATGTTCGGCCTTTTCGAACTGCGCCTGCCGGCGGCCCTGCGCGAGCGCCTGGAACAGCTGGCCAGCGGCACCCGCGGCGGCTCCCTCGGCGGCGCGGCCACCCTGGGCGTGCTCTCCAGCCTGATCGTCTCGCCCTGCGTCTCGGCGCCCCTGGCGGGCCTGCTGCTCTACATCAGCAGCACCGCCGACTGGCTTGGCGGCGGACTCGCCCTGTTCGCCCTGGGCCTGGGCATGGGTACCCCGCTGGTCCTCATCGCCGCCGGTGGCGGCGCCCTGCTGCCACGCAGCGGCGCCTGGCTGGTGGGCATGCGCAACGCCTTTGGCGTGCTGCTGCTGGCGGTGGCCCTGTGGCTGCTCGAACGGCTGTTGCCAGGACCTCTGGCCTTGGCCGCCTGGGGCCTGCTGGCCGCCGGCGTCGGGTTGTTTCTCGGGGCCCTGGAATGGGTGCCCAAGCCGCCCCGCCAGCGTCTGCTGCAACTGGCCGGGCTGGCCCTGGTGGTCTATGGCGTGGCGGCGGGTATCGGTGCCCTGCACGGCGCCAGCGATCCGCTGCGGCCCCTGGGTGACTCGACGGCGCCTGGAGTGGCTGCGCACCCCGACGGCATGCGCAACCTCAGCGATCCGGCTGCTCTAACCAGCAGTCTCGGCGGCGGTCGACCGGTGCTGGTAGACGTCTACGCCGACTGGTGCATCAGCTGCAAGATCATCGAGCGCGAGGTATTCGGCAACCCCGAAGTCCAGGCACAACTCAAGGACTTCGAGCTGATCCGCTTCGATATGACGCAAAGCACCCGGGAACAGCGGCAGTGGCTGCAGCAGCACGGCCTGTTCGGCCCGCCGGCGATCCTGTTCTATGCGGCCAACGGCCAGGAACAGGCAAAGGGACGCATCGTCGGCGAAATCGACGCCGCGGGCTTTCTCGCCCGACTGGGCGAAGCAAAAAGGCTTATCGCCAGCGATTAAAAGAATTTCGCCCAACGTGCGGGCATTTCCGGCAAACGTCTAGCGACTGGACAGTCACCTCCGGTTGCGGCATAGTCCGCGGCCAATCTGGTTGCGAAATCGCGAGGCAAGTGGCTATGGCGCATCTGCTGGTACTGCACGGGCCCAACCTGAATCTGCTGGGTACCCGCGAGCCGGGCGTCTACGGTGCCACCCTGGCCCAGATCAATGCCGATCTCGAAGCCCGCGCCACCGCGGCGGGGCATCGCCTGCAGTATCTGCAAAGCAATGCCGAACACCTGCTGATCGAACGCATCCACGCCGCGCGCGACGAAGGGGTGGATTTCATCCTGATCAATCCGGCCGCCTTCACCCATACCAGCGTCGCGCTACGTGACGCCTTGCTCGCGGTGAGCATCCCATTCATCGAAGTGCACCTGTCGAACGTGCACAAGCGCGAAGCCTTCCGCCACCACTCCTATTTTTCCGACGTGGCGGTCGGTGTCATCTGCGGGCTCGGTGCCAGTGGCTATCGCCTGGCCCTGGAAGCCGCCTGCGAACAGCTCGCCGCCCGCGGCTGAGCGCGATTCAATATCCAGAACATCACCTGAACCCGAGGGGAGAGCCAACGCCAATGGACATCCGTAAAGTCAAGAAACTGATCGAGTTGCTGGAAGAGTCCGGTATCGACGAGCTGGAAATCCGCGAAGGCGAAGAGTCCGTCCGCATCAGCCGCAACACCGGCCGCAACCAAGGCATGCAGACCGTCTACGCCGCTGCCCCCGCGCCGGTCGCCGCTCCGGCTCCGGCCGCTGCGCCGGCCGCCGCCGCTCCTGCCGAAGCCGCCGCTCCGCAACTGACCGGTAACGTGGCTCGCTCGCCCATGGTCGGCACCTTCTACCGCGCGTCCTCGCCCACCACCCCGGCCTTCGTCGAAGTCGGCCAGCAGGTGAAGAAAGGCGACATCCTGTGCATCGTCGAAGCCATGAAGATGATGAACCACATCGAAGCCGAAGCCAGCGGTACCATCGGCCAGGTGCTGGTCGAGAACGGTCAGCCCGTCGAATTCGACCAGCCGCTGTTCACCATTGTCTAAGCCCGTGGAGCCCACGATGCTGGAAAAAGTCCTGATCGCCAACCGCGGGGAAATCGCCCTGCGCGTGGTGCGTGCCTGCAAGGAGCTGGGCATCAAGACGGTGGCGGTTCATTCCACCGCCGACCGCGAACTGATGCATCTGTCCCTCGCCGACGAATCGGTGTGCATCGGCCCGGCCCCCTCGCCCCTGTCCTACCTGAACATCCCGGCCATCATCAGCGCCGCGGAAGTCACCGGTGCCACCGCCATCCATCCCGGCTACGGCTTTCTCGCCGAGAACGCCGACTTCGCGGAGCAGGTGGAGCAGTCCGGTTTCGCCTTCGTCGGCCCCACCGCCAGCGTGATTCGCCTGATGGGCGACAAGGTCTCCGCCAAGAACGCCATGAAGCAGGCCGGCGTACCCACCGTACCGGGCTCCGATGGCGCCCTGCCGGATGACGAGGCCGAGTGCCTGCGCATCGGCCGCGAAGTCGGCTATCCGGTGATCATCAAGGCCGCCGGTGGCGGTGGTGGTCGTGGCATGCGCGTGGTGGAGGACGAAGCCGAGCTGATCAAGTCGATCAAGCTGACCCAGACCGAGGCCGGCGCCGCCTTTGGCAACTCCATGGTCTACATGGAGAAGTTCCTCGGCAATCCGCGTCACGTGGAAGTCCAGGTGCTCTCCGATGGCCAGGGCAATGCCGTGCACCTCTACGATCGCGACTGCTCGCTGCAGCGCCGCCACCAGAAGGTCATCGAAGAGGCGCCTGCGCCCCAGATCGACGAAAAGGCCCGTGAAGAAGTCCTGGCGCGCTGCGTCAAGGCCTGCATCGACATCGGCTACCGGGGCGCCGGCACCTTCGAATTCCTCTACGAAGACGGCCGCTTCTACTTCATCGAGATGAATACCCGCGTGCAGGTGGAGCATCCGGTGACCGAGATGATCACTGGTGTCGACATCGTCAAGGAGATGCTCAGCATCGCCGCTGGCAACAAACTGTCGATCAAGCAGGAAGACATTAAGATCACCGGTCACGCCATCGAGTGCCGGATCAACGCCGAAGACCCCAAGACCTTCATGCCCTCCCCGGGCCTGGTCAAGCATTTCCATGCCCCGGGCGGCAACGGCGTGCGGGTCGATTCGCACCTGTACAGCGGCTACAAGGTTCCGCCGAACTACGATTCGCTGATCGCCAAGCTGATCACCTGGGGCAAGACCCGCGACGAGGCCATGGCCCGGATGCGCAACGCCCTGGACGAGCTGATCGTCGACGGCATCAAGACCAACGCCGATCTGCACCGGATGCTGACCCGCGACCAGGCCTTCGGCCAGGGCGCGGTGAACATCCACTACCTGGAGAAGAAGCTCGGCATGCGCCATTGAGGACGTGACGGCTGCGCGTCGGCCAGGCTGCGTTGAAAATCGCCTCGGAATGCTCATTTACGCTGTGTAAACTGCGCTTCCTCGGCGATTTCCGCCTTGCCTGACCTAGCTCGCTCGCCCCGTCGGCTTCTTACCTAGTAAACGGGCTGCCCTCGGGCAGCCCGTTTTCATTTACCCTCCCCGCTTTGACCCGATTCAGGTAGCCCACCATGTCCTGGCTGCAAGTCCGCCTCGCCCTCACCCCCGCCCAGGCGGAAACCTACGAAGACCTCATGCTCGAATTGGGCGCGGTCTCGGTGACCTTCATGGACGCCGAAGACCAGCCGATCTTCGAGCCGGATCTGGGCACCACCCCGCTGTGGTCCCAGACCCACCTGCTGGCACTGTTCGAAGGCGACACCGACGCCGCGGCCCTGGAACAGCGCGTGCAGCTGCTGGCCAACGGCCTGACCTACGAGGTGGAGCGCCTGGAAGACCAGGAGTGGGAGCGCAGCTGGATGGACAACTTCCAGCCCATGCGCTTCGGCCAGAGGCTGTGGATCGTGCCCAGCTGGCACGAGGCCCCGGAACCCGAGGCGGTCAACTTGCTGCTGGATCCGGGCCTGGCCTTCGGTACCGGCACCCATCCCACCACCTCGCTGTGCCTGCAATGGCTGGACGGCGAACCGGTCGCAGGTCGGCAGGTGCTGGATTTCGGCTGCGGCTCGGGCATCCTCGCCATCGCCGCCCTGCTACTGGGCGCCGAGCGCGCCGTGGGCACCGACATCGACGTCCAGGCCCTGGAAGCCTCGCGGGAGAACGCCAATCGCAACGGCATCGACCCGGCACGCTTTGCGCTCTATCTGCCCGCCGATCTGCCAGACGAGCCGGCCGACGTGGTGGTGGCCAACATCCTTGCCGGTCCGCTGGTCGGCCTGGCCGAGCAAATCACCCGTCTGACCCGCATCGGCGGGCGCCTGGCGCTTTCCGGCATCCTCGCCGAGCAGGCCGAGGACGTGCGCGCCGCCTACGCCGGCTGCTTCGACCTGGAGCCCACCGCCACCCTGGACGGCTGGGTGCGCATCAGCGGGACCCGCCGCCGCTGATCGGCCAAGGCTCCACCAGGCCGCTTACCCGGCGGCCCGGTGGAGCCCCTTCTTTCGCCTGGGCCTTCGGGTACACTAGCGCGCTTAAATTCCCTGGCTGTCGCCTCGCCATGACCGAATCCCTCGTCGCCCAGTGTCCGCATTGCCATACCCGCTTCCGCGTCACCCAGGAACACCTGGCCGCCGCGGATGGCGACGTACGCTGTGGCGTCTGCCTGGAAGTGTTCAACGCCAGCAATCAGGCCGCGCCTTTGACGGCACCGGAACCCGTGCCCGCGCCGCCCATGCCGGCGCCGACGCCCAGTGAAGCGGCCTGGCCCCATGACGAACTGGACCTGAGCCATCTGGAATTGGACGCCGAGGTTGCTCGCCTGGGCGCCCTGGAAGAACAGCGCCGCGCGCCGACTGCGCCTCCCGCCATCGCCGCGCCGCCTGCCGTCACCACGCCGCGGGAAGAACCGGCACCGGCCCAAGGCCTGGCTGCCCGCCGCCTCCAGGAAGACGAGGAGGCCTTCGCGCTGCCTTCGCTTGGCGCCCTATCCGCCGCACGCGAACCCGAGCCGGAATCCCTGCGCCTGCCGACCGAGCCCGAAGTGGCGTTCGAGCCCGAACCGCTGTCTGTGCCCCTCACCGCCGCCGAACCGGAACCAGCGCTTGCGCCGGAACCTGCATTCGCATCGGAACCCGAGCCCGAGCCGGCCATCAGCCCCTTGCCTGCCGTCGCGCCGGCGGCCCCGCTCACGGCCCTGCGCACCCCATTGAAACCGGCCCCGGCCACGCCGCCCGCGCCCCTCACCGCCGCCCCGGCCGAGCGCCAGGAGCCGGCACTCGGCCGGGTCGAGGCCGACGAAGACGAACGCGCCGAACCCGGCCTGGGCCGCCTCGACGACTGGCAGGAGCCCGCAGCCGAACCTCTCAGCGCCGACCGCGACCGCGACGACGAGGCGCCGGCGGCCAAGTCCGCGGGCGTCCTGCGCAGCGAGCCGGAATGGCAGGACGATCCGCTGCTGGACCTGCACGACGAACCGCTGCAACTGGACAGTCACCAGCAGCGCCCACACTGGGGGCGCCGCCTGCTGTGGCTACTGCTCTGCCTGCTGGCACTGCTCGGCCTGGCCGGCCAGTACGTCTATTACCACTTCGACGAACTGGCACGGCAGGACAGCTATCGCCCGCTGTTCGTCCAGGCCTGTGCCAGCCTGGGCTGCAAGGTGCCGTCCAAGGTCGATGTCCAGCAGATCCGCAGCAGCAACCTGGTAGTGCGCAGCCATCCGCAATTCTCCGGCGCCCTGCGCGTCGATGCCATCCTCTACAACCGGGCGCCCTTCTCGCAGCCCTTTCCGATGCTGGAATTGCGCTTCGCCGACCTCAACGGCCAGCTGCTCGCCAGCCGCCGTTTCAAGCCGGGCGAATACCTGAATGGCGAACTGAAAGGCCAGGACGAGATGCCGCCGCAGACGCCGATCCACATCGCGCTGGACATTCTCGACCCCGGCCCGCGGGCGGTGAACTACAGTCTGAGCTTCTTCTCGCCGGAGTAGCCCCAGGGTGAATTGCTCATAAACTAGCCAACTCGCGCTTTATCCCGAGGCGGCGAGCGGGTATCATTCCCAACCCTTTTCAAGCACAGCAGCCCCTGTCCGCGGCCGGTTTCCGGCGCAGGCGGAACAGTCGCCTATTCGCCAGGGAAAAAGATATGTCGATGGTACGCATCGGCCCTTATACCTTGCCCAATCCGCTGATTCTCGCGCCCATGGCCGGGGTCACCGACCTGCCCTTCCGGCGCCTGTGCCTGGCACTCGGCGCCGGCATGGCCGTGTCGGAAATGGTGACCAGTGACGTGCGGCTCTATGACAGCCGCAAGTCGCGGCTGCGCCTGATCCACGCCAGCGAGCAGGAACCGCGTTCGGTGCAGATCGCCGGCGGCGATCCGGCGATGCTGGCCGAAGCGGCCCAGCGCAATGTCGAACTGGGTGCCCAGATCATCGACATCAACATGGGCTGTCCGGCGAAAAAGGTCTGCAACAAGGCCGCCGGCTCCGCGTTGATGAAGGACGAGGCCCTGGTGGCCGAGATCCTCGCCGCCGTGGTGGCGGCAGTGGACGTGCCCGTGACCCTGAAGATCCGCACCGGCTGGAGTCCCGACAATCGCAACGGCCTGCGCATCGCGCAGCTGGCCGAGGCGGCCGGCATCCAGGCCCTGGCCGTGCATGGCCGTACCCGCGACGACCGGTTCCTCGGCGCCGCCGAGTACGACACCATCGCCGCCATCAAGCAGGCGGTCGACATCCCGGTGTTCGCCAACGGCGACATCGACAGCCCGGAAAAGGCCCGCAAGGTGCTCGAACACACCGGCTGCGACGGCCTGTTGATCGGCCGCGCCGCCCAGGGTCGGCCCTGGATCTTCCGCGAGATCGCCCACTACCTGGCGACCGGCGAACACCTGGCGGCGCCCAGCGCTGCCGAGGTGGAGGCCATCCTGCTGGAGCATCTCGACGCCCTGCACGCCTTCTACGGCCCGGAAATGGGCGTGCGCATCGCCCGCAAGCACGTCGGCTGGTACCTGGCCGACCGGCCGGGCGCCGCGGAATCGCGCGCCCAGTTCAACCGACTGCAAGACACCCAAGCCCAGCACGCCAGCATTCGCGCGTTCTTCGCGCAGCCCCCGACCGGGAAGCAGGTGGCATGAATTCGATGACCGAGACTTTGACTGGAACAGCGCCCGTGAGTGACAACGGCGACCTCAAGCAGCACCTGACCGCTCCCCTGCAGGAAGGCCAGACGCTGCGCGACAGCGTGGAAAAGGCGCTGCGCAATTACTTCGCCCACCTCGATGGGCAGCCGGTGACCGACGTCTACAACATGGTGCTCTGCGAAGTGGAAGCACCCCTGCTCGAAAGCGTGATGAATTACGTCAAGGGCAACCAGACCAAGGCGTCGGAGATGCTCGGGCTCAATCGCGGCACCCTGCGCAAGAAGCTCAAGCAGTACGACCTGCTCTGATCCGCCTCCTCGCCGGCGGCCCAGGGGGCTTGACCGGCGGTCTTCTTCCTCCTGATGGACATGACCATGACCGACCAGACCTCTCGCCTCCCCGTCCGCCGTGCGCTGATCAGCGTGTCCGACAAGACGGGCGTCGTCGACTTCGCCCGTGAACTCGCGGCCATCGGCGTGGAAATCCTGTCCACCGGCGGCACCTACAAGCTCTTGCGCGACGAAGGCATCCCGGCGGTGGAAGTCGCCGACTACACCGGCTTCCCGGAGATGATGGACGGTCGCGTCAAGACCCTGCATCCCAAGATCCACGGCGGCATCCTCGGTCGTCGTGGCGTCGACCATGAGGTGATGAGCGAACACGGCATCCGTCCGATCGACCTGGTCGCGGTCAATCTCTACCCCTTCGCCGCCACCGTGGCCAAGCCCGGCTGTAGCCTGGCCGACGCCATCGAGAACATCGACATCGGCGGGCCGACCATGGTCCGCAGCGCGGCCAAGAACCACAAGGACGTCGCCATCGTGGTCAATGCCAGCGACTACGCGGCCATCCTCGACGACCTCAAGGCCGGCGGCCTGACCTATGCCCAGCGCTTCGACCTGGCGCTCAAGGCCTTCGAGCACACCGCCGCCTACGACGGCATGATCGCCAACTACCTGGGCAGCATCGACCAGCAGGCCGAGACCCTGTCCACCGCAGGCCGCGCCGCCTTCCCGCGCACCTTCAGCGCCCAGTTCATCAAGGCGCAGGACATGAGATACGGCGAGAACCCGCACCAGCAGGCCGCCTTCTATGTCGAGCACGCCAGCGAAGCCTGCGTGGCCACCGCCACCCAGCTGCAGGGCAAGGAACTGTCCTTCAACAACGTCGCCGACACCGACGCCGCCCTGGAAACCGTGAAGAGCTACGACGCGCCGGCCTGCGTCATCGTCAAGCACGCCAACCCCTGCGGCGTGGCCGTGGCCAGCGACATCCGCCAGGCCTATGAACTGGCCTATGCCACCGACAGCGAGTCGGCCTTTGGCGGCATCATCGCCTTCAACCGCGAACTGGACGCCGAGACCGCCCGCGCCATCGTCGAACGTCAATTCGTCGAGGTGATCATCGCCCCGCGCGTCAGCGCCGAGGCCCGCGAGGTGGTGGCGGCCAAGGCCAACGTCCGCCTGCTGGAATGCGGCGAATGGCCCGCCGAGCGCAAGCCCGGCCTGGACCTCAAGCACGTCAACGGCGGTCTGCTGGTGCAGAGCCGCGACATCGCCATGATCACCGCCGACGACCTCAAGGTGGTGACCCAGCGCGCGCCCAGCGAGCAGGAGCTGCAAGACCTGATCTTCGCCTGGAAGGTGGCCAAATTCGTCAAATCCAATGCCATCGTCTACGCCAAGGGTCAGCAGACCGTGGGTATCGGTGCCGGCCAGATGAGCCGCGTCAACTCGGCACGCATCGCCGCCATCAAGGCCGAACACGCCGGTCTGGCCGTGGCCGGGGCGGTCATGGCCTCGGACGCCTTCTTCCCCTTCCGTGACGGCATCGACAACGCCGCGGCCAATGGCATCACCGCGGTGATCCAGCCGGGCGGCTCCATGCGCGACGCCGAGGTCATCGCCGCCGCCGACGAAGCCGGCATCGCCATGGTCTTCACCGGCATGCGCCACTTCCGTCACTAAGGCCCGCTCCGCCGAAGGCATCGGGCCTTCGGCGTCGACTCCATCGTCAACGGCGGATGGCCACGTGCGGTCCGCCCAGAGGAAAGCTTCATGAACGTACTCATCATCGGCAGCGGCGGTCGCGAACACGCCCTGGCCTGGAAGGTCGCCCAGGACACCCGGGTCACCAAGGTCTATGTCGCCCCCGGTAACGCCGGCACCGCCACCGAGGCCAAGTGCGAGAACGTCGCCCTCGACGTCCTGGCCCTGGACCAGTTGGCCGACTTCGCCGCCGCCAACGTCGAGCTGACCATCGTCGGCCCCGAGGCGCCGCTGGTGGCCGGGGTGGTCGATCTGTTCCGCCGCCGCGGCCTGCCCTGCTTCGGCCCCACCGCCGGCGCGGCCCAGCTGGAAGGCTCCAAGGCCTTCACCAAGGACTTCCTGGCCCGGCACCAGATCCCCACCGCCGCCTATGCCAACTTCACCGAGGTGGAGCCGGCCCTGGCCTATCTGCGCGCGCAGGGTGCGCCCATCGTGATCAAGGCCGATGGCCTGGCCGCCGGCAAGGGCGTGATCGTCGCCATGACCCTGGCCGAAGCCGAGGACGCCGTGCGTGACATGCTTTCCGGCAACGCCTTCGGCGATGCCGGGGCGCGGGTGGTGATCGAGGAATTCCTCGACGGCGAGGAAGCCAGCTTCATCGTCATGGTCGACGGCAAGAACGTGCTGCCCATGGCCACCAGCCAGGACCACAAGCGCGTCGGCGACGGCGACAGCGGCCCCAACACCGGCGGCATGGGCGCCTACTCCCCGGCGCCGGTGGTGACCCCCGAGGTCCACGCCCGGGTCATGCGCGAAATCATCGAACCCACCGTGGCCGGCATGGCCCGCGAAGGCAATGTCTACACCGGCTTTCTCTACGCCGGTCTGATGATCGACCAGAGCGGTGCGCCCAAGGTCATCGAATTCAACTGCCGTTTCGGCGATCCCGAGACCCAACCGGTGATGCTGCGCCTGCAGTCCAGCCTGGTGCTGCTGGTGGAAGCCGCCCTGGCCGAGGCCCTCGACAAGATCGAAGCCTGCTGGGATCCGCGCCCGAGCCTGGGCATCGTCCTGGCCGCTGGCGGCTATCCAGGTGACTATGCCAAGGGTGATGCCATCGCCGGTCTCGAAGCTGCCGCGGCCCTGCCGGGCAAGGTGTTCCACGCCGGCACCAGCCTGCGCGACGGTCAGGTCGTGACGGCCGGCGGTCGGGTGCTGTGCGCCACGGCCCTGGGCGAAACGGTCTCCGCCGCCCAGCAGAACGCCTCTGTGCTAGCCCGGGAAATCTCCTGGAATGGCTGCTTCCACCGCAGCGACATCGGCTACCGCGCCATCGCTCGCGAGCGACACTGAAGCTCGCCCAAGGGATCAGCCTGTTACACTGTTACGTCAACAGACGTGACTAGCTGATCTATACTCGACGTCCGCATTCGCGAAGGGAACTCTCGTGCACCGGCTCTGGATCGCCATAGGCTTTGTGATCAGCTGGCTGCTGTTGCTGCTGGTGGCCAACTCCGTACAGGCCGAGAACACGCCGGATGCGGGCTGGGCGCAGTATGAGGACGTCACCGGCGAATTCTCGCTCGACGACGTCCGCGACCGCCTGTCCGCCTTCAAGCCGCTGACCGCCGCCAAGGCCCACCGCCCCGCCGGCACCGGCGCGCTCTGGCTGCACACCCGTATCCAGCCCGATACGCAACAGCGTCTGCTGCGCATCATTTCGCCCAATGTGGGCTATCTCGACTTCTTCGCCTACCGCGACGACCAACTGCTCAGCGAGATCCGCGATGGCCTGTCGCGACCGCTGCTCAATCCGCAGCAGGTCAGTCGCGACTTCGTCTTTCCGATTCCGCACAGCGATGAACCGCTCGACCTCTTCCTGAGGTTCGAATCGCCCCAGCCGCTGCGGATCGCCCTGACCCTGAGCAGCAGTGCCGAAGCCGAGGTCACTCACCGCCTGGTGATGTTCGGCGTACTGCTGGGTTGCCTGGCGATGCTGGCGCTGTATAACGGCGTCCAGCTGCTCTATCACCGCAGTCGTGCTACCAGTGCCCTGACCCTGCTGCTGGTGATGCTGGTGGGCGTGGCGCTGAACCTGTTCGGCTTGAGCAAGTTCCTGCTCGGCAGCTTCAAGGGCCAGGCGCCCTTGCTGACCGATCTGTCGGTGCTGGCCTGCAGCGCCGCCGGGCTGAATCTGATCGGCGCCTTCTTTGGCTGGCGGCGCCTGCCACCCTGGATGCGTCAGCTGGTCAGAGTCTTGCTGGCCGTGGTCGGCCTGGCCGCGGTGGGTCGCATCGCCGCCGGCGATATCTACGTCGGCGACTGGTTGATGGCCGTCAACGGCCTGGCCCTGCTCGCCTGCCTGGGCATCGCCGTGGAGCGCTGGCACCAGGGCGCCCGCTATGCCCGCCTGCTGGTGGTGAGCTGTGCCCTGTTGGCCCTGGCCGGGCTGATCGCGCTGCCGATTCTGGCCGGCTATGCCAACCCCCCGGTGTGGATGGGCCGCGGCCTGATCGCCAGCTGCATGTTCAGCGGCATCCTGCTCACCCTGGCCCTGGAGGAGCGCCGCCGCTACCTGCGCGAAGAGCACTTCACCCGTACCCGTGATCGCGTGGCCAACCATGCGGAGCTCAAGGGCAAGGCCGAATTCCTCTCGCGCATCAGCCACGAGATCCGCACCCCCATGAACGGCGTGCTGGGCATGACCGAATTGCTGCAGGGCACCGCTCTGTCGGCCAAGCAGCGCGACTATGTGCAGACCATTCACAGCGCCGGCGCCGAGCTGCTCAATCTGATCAACGAGATCATCGACATCACCCGCCTGGAAAGCGGCCAGATCGAACTGGAAGAGGTCACCTTCGACCTCAATGCCCTGCTCGACGACTGCCTGGACATCTTCCGGCCCCGCGCCGAGGAACACCGCGTCGAATTGCTCAGCTTCATCCAGCCCCAGGTACCCCGGCGCTTCATCGGCGATCCCACCCGCCTGCGCCAGATCCTGCTCAACCTGCTAGAAAACGCCTTCCAGCGCACCGAAGAAGGCGAGATCCTGCTGGTGATCTCCCTGGAAGAGGCCACCGGCCAGGCGCCGCGCCTGCGCATCTCGGTGCAGGACAGCGGCACCCCGCTGGACGCGGCGCTGAGTCGCCAGCTGCTGTCCACCCACCTCAACAGCCGCGACTTCCTCACCGGCGATACCGACAGCCTGGATTTCGGCCTGATCATCGCTCGCCAGCTGGTGCTGTTGATGCAGGGCGACTTCGGCATCCAGAACAACGCCGAGGGGGGGTCGAGCTTCTGGATCAGCCTGCCCATCCCGGCCCAGGCCCTGGTGCTGTCGCGCGGCGACAGCGACTATCCGCTGCAGGACGTGCGGGTGCTGGTGGTCGATGACAACGAACTGTGCCGCAAGGTCCTGCAGCAGCAGTGCAGCGCCTGGGGCATGCAGGCGGTCACCGCCGCCTCCGGGCGCGAGGCCCTGGCCCTGCTGCGCACCCAGTCGCACCTGCGGGAATACTTCGACGTGGTGCTGCTCGATCAGCAGATGCCGGGCATGACCGGCATGCAGCTCGCCGCGCGCATCAACGAAGACGAGAATCTCAACCACGACCTGCTGCTGATCATGCTCACCGGCCTGAGCAATGCGCCGAGCAAGGTCATCGCCCGCAACGCCGGCATCAAGCGGGTGCTGGCCAAGCCGGTGGCCGGCTATACCCTCAGGGCCACCCTGGCCGACGAGCTGTCGCGCCGTGGCCAGCGGGCCAGCGAACCCGAGCCCCAGGAACAGCCCAGCGGCATTCCCAGCGACTTCCGCGTGCTGGTGGCCGAAGACAACAGCATCTCGGTCAAGGTGATCCGCGGCATGCTCAAGAAACTCGGGGTCGAACCTGACACCGTGAGCAACGGCCTGGAGGCCTTCGAGAAGCTCCAGCAGAACACCTACGACCTCATCCTGATGGACTGCGAGATGCCCTTGCTGGACGGCTTCGGCGCCACCCGCCGGCTACGCGCCTGGGAACAGCAGAATCACCGCTCGCGCACCCCGGTGGTGGCCCTGACCGCCCATATCCTCGCCGAGCACAAGGATCGCGCCCAGGAGGCCGGCATGGACGGCCACATGGGCAAACCGATCGAACTCTCCCAGCTGCGCGAGCTGCTGCTCTACTGGGCCGAGCGGCGCCGACTGGACGTGACCCGTGGGGGGCTCAGGGCGAGTCCTTGAACCTGTCCTCGACGTAGGTGATCCGGGTCTTGCCGTGGGGCACCGGATTGCCTTCCTCGTCCAGGTTGACGAAGACGATCTTGTCGATGGTGAGGATGCTCTTGCGGGTGATCTTGTTGCGCACCTCGCATCTCAGGGTGATCGAGGTACGACCGAACTCGGTGGCGGTGATGCCCAGTTCGATGATGTCGCCCTGACGCGAGGCGCTGATGAAATTGATCTCCGAGATGTACTTGGTCACCACCTTGGGATTTTCCAGCTGCACGATGGCGTAGATCGCCGCCTCCTCGTCGATCCACTTGAGCAGGCTGCCGCCGAACAGGGTGCCATTGGCGTTGAGGTCTTCGGGTTTCACCCACTTGCGGGTATGGAAGTTCATCAGGGCTCCTTGAATTTCCGGGGGGTTTGAGCATCAGATCGGGGTGCGCGCGGTAGATTCCGCCGGACCTGAGGCAGAGCGCCACCCTTTGGGTTTATCGCGATCCTCGTTATACTGCCCGCGCATCGCGGCCACCAGGCCGCTCCGCCTTCCGTTCGAGGGGCGCTGCAGCACGCTGCGTTATCCCATCCTAGCCGACCCGCCGCTGGCGCGGACCCTCGGCGGGCATGACGCCAGACGTTGTCAGGCTCGAGCGGAGCGTTATCAGAACGCATCAACGGCGCCCATTCGCACCTAACGAATGGAGACTCTTCAATGAGCGCTGTCCTCACGCCTGCCGCTTTCAACGATTTCAAGGTCGCCGACATCTCCCTGGCTGACTGGGGTCGTCGCGAAGTCATCATCGCCGAATCGGAAATGCCCGCCCTGATGGGTCTGCGGCGCAAGTACGCCGGTGAACAACCCCTGGCCGGCGCCAAGATCCTCGGCTGCATCCACATGACCATCCAGACCGCCGTGCTCATCGAGACCCTGGTGGCCCTGGGCGCCGAAGTGCGCTGGTCCAGCTGCAACATCTTCTCCACCCAGGACCAGGCCGCCGCCGCCATCGCCGCCGCCGGCATCCCGGTGTTCGCTTGGAAGGGCGAGACCGAAGCCGAATACGAGTGGTGCATCGAGCAGACCATCCTCAAGGATGGCCAGCCCTGGGACGCCAACATGGTGCTGGACGACGGCGGTGACCTGACCCAGATCCTGCACGACAAGTACCCCCAGGTGCTGGAACGCGTGCACGGCATCACCGAAGAGACCACCACCGGCGTGCACCGCCTGCTGGACATGCTCAAGGACGGCTCCCTCAAGGTCCCGGCGATCAACGTCAACGACTCGGTCACCAAGAGCAAGAACGACAACAAGTACGGCTGCCGCCACAGCCTCAACGACGCCATCAAGCGTGCCACCGACCACCTGCTTTCCGGCAAGCAGGCGCTGGTGATCGGCTACGGCGACGTGGGCAAGGGTTCGGCTGCCTCGTTGCGCCAGGAAGGCATGATCGTCAAGGTCTCGGAAGTCGACCCGATCTGCGCCATGCAGGCCTGCATGGACGGCTACGAGTTGGTCTCGCCCTATGTCGACGGCCTGAACGACGGCACCGAAGCCTCCGTGGATCGCGCCCTGCTGGGCAAGATCGACCTGATCGTCACCACTACCGGCAACGTCAACGTCTGTGACGCCAACATGCTCAAGGCACTGAAGAAGCGTGCCCTGGTGTGCAACATCGGTCACTTCGACAACGAGATCGACACCGCCTTCATGCGCCAGCACTGGGGCTGGGAAGAGGTGAAGCCGCAGGTGCACAAGATCCACCGCACCGGCCTGACCGTCGATCCGACCAACGACGACTACCTGATCCTGCTGGCCGAAGGCCGTCTGGTGAACCTGGGCAATGCCACCGGCCATCCCAGCCGCATCATGGACGGTTCCTTCGCCAACCAGGTGCTGGCGCAGATCCACCTGTACCAGGAGAAGTTCGCCGACCTGCCGGTCGCCGAGAAGACCGCCAACGTCACCGTCATGGTCCTGCCCAAGAAGCTCGACGAAGAGGTGGCGCTGGAAATGGTCAAGGGCTTCGGTGGCGTGGTGACCCGCCTGACCGAGGCTCAGGCCAAGTACATCGGCGTGACCCAGGAAGGCCCCTTCAAGCCCGACAGCTACCGTTACTGATGGCCAAGCCTCCCGCTCCCCGGAGCGGGAGGCTGCTCACGAGAGAGACGCCGTGAAACCCAGTCTGAGTTTCGAATTCTTTCCCTGCAAGACCGAAGCGGGCCACGAGAAGCTGATCGCCACGGCGCGGCAGCTGGCTGGCCACGGGCCGGAGTTCTTTTCCTGCACCTACGGCGCCGGCGGTTCCACCCGCGACGGCACCTATCGCACCGTGCGCCAGCTCAACGACGAGGTCGGGGTACCGACCGCGCCGCACCTGTCCTGCGTCGGCGACAGCAAGGCCAAGCTGCGCGAGTTGCTGCAGCAGTACCAGGAAGCCGGCATCAACCGCATCGTCGCCCTGCGCGGCGACCTGCCGTCCGGCATGGGCCTGTCTGGCGGTGGCGAATTGCGCTATGCCAGCGATCTGGTCGCCTTCATCCGCGAGGAGACCGGCGATCACTTCCATATCGAAGTCGCCGCCTATCCGGAAACCCATCCGCAGGCGCGCAGCTTTACGGACGACGTGCGCAATTTCGTGTACAAGATGGAGGCCGGTGCTGACCGCGCGGTCACCCAGTACTTCTTCAACGCCGACTGCTACTTCCATTTTGTGGAACGTGTCCGCAAACTGGGAGTCGAAGCCCCGGTGATCCCTGGCATCATGCCGATCACCAACTACAGCAAGTTGGCACGCTTCTCCGATGCCTGTGGCGCTGAACTGCCACGCTGGCTGCGGAAGCAACTGGAAGCCTACGGTGACGATACCCAGAGCATCCAGGCCTTTGGCGAAGAAGTCATGACCGCCCTCTGCGAGCGACTGCTCGAAGGCGGGGCACCTGGTGTGCACTTCTACACCCTGAACCAAGCGGAGCCGTGTATCGCCATCTGGCGAAACCTCGGTTTTTGAAGTCGGCCAGGCGAACTGGCGGCGACTTCGCCCAATCGTGATTACCGCTACCGGTCATCGCCCGACTCTTCATCCAGCGCAGGATGATGAGGGTGGGCGAGACGTCCGAAACCTTTCGGACGTCAACCGGCAGCGCAACCGCGCCCCCACGTCGGCGGGACGCCGACAGAGACAGGAACCCCGCATGTCCTTCATTTCCCTCGGTCTCTCCGAGGCCCTTGCCCGCGCCGTGGAAGACGCTGGCTACACGAATCCCACGCCTGTTCAGCAACGCGCCATTCCGGCCGTCCTGCAGGGTCGCGATCTGATGGTGGCTGCCCAGACCGGCACCGGCAAGACCGGCGGCTTCGCGCTGCCGGTGCTCGAGCGCCTGTTCCCCAACGGTCATCCCGATGGTCACCACTATGTGGCCAAGCAGCCCCGCGTGCTGGTACTGACGCCGACCCGCGAACTGGCGGCTCAGGTGCACGACAGCTTCAAGGTCTATGCCCGCGACCTGCCCATGCGCAGCGCCTGCGTCTTCGGTGGCGTCGGCCTCAAGCCGCAGGTCACCGCCCTGGCCAAGGGTGTCGATGTCCTCGTCGCCTGCCCGGGTCGGCTGCTGGACCTCGCCGGTCAGCAGAGCGTCGATCTGTCCGCCGTCGAGGTGTTGGTGCTGGACGAAGCCGACCGCATGCTCGACATGGGCTTCATCCATGACGTGAAGAAGGTCCTGGCCCGCCTGCCGGCGCAGCGCCAGAATCTGCTGTTCTCGGCCACCTTCTCCAAGGACATCACCGACCTCGCCGGCAAGTTGCTGCAGGATCCCGAGCGGATCGAGGTCACCCCGCCGAACACCACCGTCGAGCGCATCGAACAGCGGCTGTTCCGCATTCCGGCCAACCAGAAGCGCGCCCTGCTCGCCCACCTGATCACCCTGGGTGCCTGGGAACAGGTGCTGGTGTTCACCCGCACCAAGCACGGCGCCAACCGTCTCGCCGAATACCTGAACAAGCATGGCCTGCCGGCCGCGCCGATCCATGGCAACAAGAGCCAGAATGCCCGCACCAAGGCCCTGGCCGACTTCAAGAGCAACGAGGTTCGCGTCCTCGTCGCCACCGACATCGCCGCCCGCGGCCTGGACATCGACCAGTTGCCCCACGTGGTCAACTTCGAGCTGCCCAATGTCGAGGAAGACTATGTGCACCGCATCGGCCGTACCGGCCGGGCCGGTCGCAGTGGCGAAGCCATCTCGCTGGTGGCGCCGGACGAAGAGAAGCTGCTCAAGGCCATCGAGCGCCTGACCAAGCAGAGCATTCCGGATGGCGACATGCAGGGCTTCGATCCGCAGTCCGTGCCGCCCGAGCAGCCGGAAGTGCGCGCCCCGCGCGAACCCCGTGGCAAGCCGCAGCAGAATCGTCAGAAGAAGGCCGACAAGCCGGCGCGCAGCGAAGGCAAAGGCCAGAATCAGGGCCAGAACCAGGGCAAGGCCGCCGGTAGCGAGCAGTCCGGCGCCCAGCCCCAGGGCGAGCGTAAGGGTCGTTCCCGCAATCGTCGCGACCGCCGCGATCGCGATGACGCCGGTCAGGCCAATGCGCAACCCGGCCAGGCCGTTGTGCAGCAGCCGCGCAATCGTGATCCGGAAGAATTTCTGGATGACGCCTACGACAACTTCGGCAACAGCGTCGACTACGTGAGCCCCTACCAGGGCAAGGGCCGCAAGGGTCCGCGCAGTGGCAACGGCGGCAACGCGCCGCGCGCCGCCACGACCGGCGGCCAGGGTCAGCCCCGTCAGGGTCAGGGCCAGGGCGCTGCCCGCGGTCCGCGCAGCCAGCAACAGCAGCAGCCCGGCAAGCGTCGTGGTCAGAACGGCCAGCCCCGTGCCGCCCGGCCCTATGAAGCCGCGCCCAGCGAGCCACGCGCCTATGCCACGGAAGAGCGGGCGTCGAACAAGCCGCAGCCGAAGATCGTGCACAAGCCGTCGCGTGCCGATCGCCTGCCGACCCTGGAGCAGCTGGAAGAGATGCCAAGCCGGCCGCGCAGCGAGAAGCCCGCGCTGCTGACCCGCAACCGCGACGCCTGATGGCCGACGGGCCGCTCAGGCGGCCCGTTCACCAGGCAAAAAAAACCCCGCCATGGCGGGGTTTTTTTATGCGGCCATTTAGGCGTGGGCGGCGCGCAGGGCGTCAATGTAGGGCTCGGCCTGACGATGGCTGCGGATCAGTTCGATGAAGTCCTCGCCCTGGTCGTTGCGGGCATCCAGGTCGTAGCCGGCCTCGACGAAGAAGCCGACGAAGCGCTCGAAATCGTCCGGACGCAGGCCGCGATAGGCCTTGACCAGCTTGTGCAGAGACGCGGGGGTATCGTCCGCCGGTTCGACATCGAGGAACAGCCTGATCTGCTCGTCGCTGATCGCTTCACCGATGACCTGCTTTTTATCCTTGCGCATCCTTTGGCTACCTGTGCTGGGGGATTCTTTGGAGAAAAGGAGGACCGATTCTAACCCTGCCCCTCGCCTGCCCGCCAGTGACAAACCGTGGTGATACCGCGACCCTGGTCGAAAGTTCAATCGAATTGAGCGCGCATCCAGCTGCGATAGCGCTCGGCGTCGGGTGCGCCCTCCAGCGGGGCCCAGGCCGGTCGTTCACCCTCGCCCAGCGGCACGAAGGGCCCGGCCTTGCATTCGAAGAACAGGCAGTCGCCCCCCAGGGCAACCAGCGCATGGTAGTGCCCGGGGGCGAGATCGACGCCCGGGCAACCGGCGCGCTGGGACAGCTCGCGGCGCAGCAGCACCTGTCCGTCTTCGCCCAAGGTCAGCAACCCCAGCCGGCCCTGCAGCACCAGCAGACTCTCGGCCTTGCGCGGATCCAGATGGCGGTGGGGCGGTATGTAGCTGTCTTCGCACATCCCCACCACCAGGCGATGGCAGGGCTCATCCATGCTGTGCAGGTTGTGATGGGCGCGCCGTCGCGGGCTGACCGCCGCCTGCCGGAGCAGGTCGGCGAACAGCGCCTGATCGAACAGCCGCGCGGTCACAGCCCCTTCACGGCATAGATGCCGGGTGCGTTGCGCCAGTAGCCCTTGTAGTCCATGCCGTAGCCGAAGATGTAGCGATCGATGCAGGGCAGGCCGACGTAGGTGGCCTCCAGGCCCTTGACCTTGCGGTCGTGGGTCTTGTCGATCAACACGGCGGTATGGACCTCGCGAGCGCCGGCGTGGCGGCAGAAGTCGATGATGGCCTTGAGGGTGTGGCCCTCGTCGAAGATGTCATCGACGATCAGCACGTCGCGATCGATGAAGGACACCTCGGGCTTGGCCTTCCAGAACAGCTCGCCGCCGGTGGTCTCGTTGCGATAGCGGGTAGCGTGCAGATAGGACATCTCCAGCGGGAAATTCAGCCGGGTGGCCAGCTTGCCGGTCAGGATCAAGCCGCCGTTCATGACGCAGAAGACCACCGGATTACGCTCGGCGAGATCGGCGGTGATGGATGCGGCGAGCCGGTCGATGGCCGCTTCGACCTGGGCTTCGTCATACAGGCAATCGGCTTCCTGCATGACCTGGCGGATGTGGGCGAGATCGGCGGACATGGGGCTTCTCCGGGGGGACGGGGCGCCGGCCTGATGGTTGGCGCGGATAAAAGGCGGCAAAGGTACAGACACCGCGGACCGATCTCAAGCGCCGCCAGGCGGCTACTATTGTCGCAGGGTACTGCCCACCTCGAGTCGGATGCTTTAATGTACCGCGGTTTTTTTGTGCGCCTGCCCTTCCTGCGGCAGGCCTTCGGGCCGCCGGTCGTACCGAAACCGTCCTCGATCCGCTGCCCTACCGTCTCTGGAGAATCCCATGCCCGTTCACGAAATCCGCCATCCGCTCATCCGTCACAAGCTCGGCCTGATGCGGCGCGCCGACATCAGCACCAAGAACTTTCGCGAACTGGCCCAGGAAGTCGGCGCCCTGCTCACCTACGAGGCGACCAAGGACCTGCCGGTGGAAGAGGTGGACATCGAGGGCTGGTGCGGCACCGTCAAGGTGGAAAAGATCTCCGGCAAGAAGGTCACCGTGGTGCCCATCCTGCGCGCCGGCATCGGCATGCTCGACGGCGTGCTCAGCCTGATCCCCAGCGCCCGGGTCAGCGTGGTCGGCCTCGCCCGCAACGAATCCACCCTGCAGGCCCACACCTACCTGGAAAAGCTGGTGGGTGAACTGGACCAGCGGATGGCCATGATCATCGATCCCATGCTGGCCACTGGCGGCTCCATGATCGCCACCATCGACCTGCTGAAGAAGGCCGGGGCCAAGGAAATTCGCGCCCTGGTGCTGGTGGCGGCGCCCGAAGGCATCGCCGCGGTCGAGGAAGCCCATCCGGACGTTCGCCTCTACACCGCCTCCATCGACGAGCGCCTCAACGAGCACGGCTACATCCTGCCGGGGCTGGGCGATGCCGGTGACAAGATCTTCGGCACCAAGCAGAAGGACGCCTGAGCGTGACCGCGCGGGAACCGCTCTGGCGGGAGATCGTGGTGGGCGCCCAGATGCTCTTCGTGGCCTTTGGCGCCCTGGTGCTGATGCCGCTGATCACCGGCATGGACCCCAATGTGGCCCTCTTCACCGCAGGCTTCGGCACCCTGCTGTTCCATCTGGTCACCGGCCGCCAGGTACCGGTGTTCCTGGCATCGAGCTTCGCCTTCATCGCCCCGATCATCGCCGCCAAGGCTGAATTCGGTCTGCCGGCGGTGCTCGGCGGGGTGGTGGCGGCCGGCTTCGTCTACACCTTCCTCGGCCTGGCGGTGAAGGTGCGCGGCGTGGGCTTCATCGACCGCCTGCTGCCGCCGGTGGTGATCGCCCCGGTGATCATCTCCATCGGCCTCGGTCTGTCGCCGGTAGCGGCCAACATGGCCATGGGCAAGGCTGGTGACGGCAGCGCCCAGCTGGTGCCCTATGCCACGGCGATGCTGATCTCCATGCCGGCGCTGGTCACCACCCTGCTGGTGGCCATCTACGGCAAGGGCATGTTCCGCCTGGTGCCCATTCTGGCGGGCGTCTTCGTCGGCTACGCGCTGGCGTTCGTCTTCGGCATCGTCCATACCGAGGGGATAGCCGCCGCGCCCTGGCTGGCGATCCCGGCCTTCGTCGCGCCGGAATTCCATTGGGGCGCCATCCTGTTCATGGTGCCGGTGGCCCTGGCGCCAGCCATCGAGCATGTCGGCGGGGTGATCGCGGTGGGCGGAGTGACCGGCAAGAACTACCTCAAGCAGCCCGGTCTGCACCGCACCCTGCTGGGCGATGGCCTGGCCACCTCCTCCGCCGGGCTGTTCGGCGGGCCGCCCAACACCACCTACGCCGAGGTGACCGGCGCGGTGATGCTGACCAAGAACCACAATCCGCGGGTCATGCTGTGGGCGGCGGGCTTCGCCATGGTGCTGGCGTTCGTCGGCAAGTTCGGCGCGGCGCTGCAGACCATCCCGGTGCCGGTCATGGGCGGCATCCTCTGCCTGCTGTTCGGCTCCATCGCGGTGGTGGGCCTGAACATCCTGATCCGCCATCAGGTGGACCTGTCCGAGGCGCGCAACCTGGTGATCGTGTCCGTGACCCTGGTGTTCGGCATCGGCGGCATCGTCTTCGGCAACGGCGAGATCGGCCTAAAGGGCATCTCCCTCTGCGGCCTGATCGCCATCGGCCTCAACCTGGTCCTGCCCGGGCACAACGCCTGGAAGAAGGATGCCGAACCGCCAGAGCGTCCGCTGCTCTGACGGCCAGCTCAGGATGCCGTTACGCCGGCATCCTGGGCTGCTCAATGGGCTGCGGCGGCAGCTCCGCCACCTCTTCGCACAGCTCCACCAGCGCCCGGGCCCAGGCCGGGTCGTCGTTGACGCAGGGAATCAGCACCAGCTCCCGGCCACCGGCTTCGATGAACTGCTCGCGGCCGCGATCGCCGATCTCTTCCAGCGTCTCGATGCAGTCGGCGACGAACGCCGGGCACATCACCAGCAGACGCTTCACGCCGGCCTTGGCCAGCTCGTCCAGCCGCGCCTCGGTATAGGGCTCGATCCACTTGTCCTTGCCCAGCCGCGACTGGAAGGACACCGACCACTTGCCAGCGGGAATGCCCAGGCGCTTGGCCACCAGCTCGGCGGTGCGCTGGCATTGGCTGCGGTAGCAGACGGCCAGCGCCTTGGCGGTGACCTTGCTGCTGTCAGGCGCGCGCAGGTCGTGGCTGCGATCCTTGACCAGCTTGCGGATGTGCCGCTCGGGCAGGCCATGGAAGGACAGCAGCAGGTGATCGTAGGGCTCCTCGAGATAGGGCTCGACGCTGGCCGCCAGCGCCGCCTGGTATTCCGGGCGGTCGTAGAACGGCGGCAGGATCTTCAGCGTCAGCGGCAGCTGATGGGCCTCGATCACCCGCCGCGCCTCGACGATAGCGGTGGTGGTGGTGCTGTCGGCGAATTGCGGATAGAGCGGCGCATAGGTCACCTCGCGGATGCCCTGGCTGGCCAGGCGCTTGAGCACCGACCCCACCGAGGGCTCGCCGTATCTCATGCACAACTCCACCGGACCATGGCGCCAGAGGGGCCGCACGGCCTCCTGCAGGCGGCGGCTGAGCACGATCAGCGGCGAGCCATCGTCCCACCAGATCGACTCATAGGCCTCGGCCGAGGCGGCGGGCCGCTTGATCAGCACCAGCGACACCAGCAGCCGACGCAGTGGCCAGGGCAGATCGACCACATAGGGATCCATCAGGAACTGGTTCAGATAGCGCTTCACGTCGGGGACGTGGGGCGAATCGGGCGAACCCAGGTTGGCGAGCAGCAGAGCGTTGGTAGTCATCGTGAATCCTTGGCGGCGAGCAGATCGGCCAGAGCCGCATCCAGCTCGGGATAGCGAAAGACATAGCCGGCAGCGAGCAGGCGCTCGGGCCGGGCGCGCTGACCACCCAGCAAGAGGATGGACAGCTCTCCCATCAGGCGCAGGGCGAAGGCGGGAATCAGCAATCGCGCCGGGCGCCGCAAGGCCCGTCCCAGCGCCTCGGTGAAGTCCCGGTTGCGCACTGGCTCGGGGGCACAGAGATTATAAGGACCCTGGGCGTCGCTGCGGTTGAGAAGAAAATCGATGGCCCCGATTTGATCCTGTAAATGAATCCAGGGCATCCATTGGCGTCCGTTACCCAGGCGCGCGCCCAGGCCGAAGCGGAACGGCGGCAACAGGCGCAACAGGAAGCCATCGTCGGCGGCCAGCACCAGACCGGTGCGCAGGTTGACCACGCGGATACCCAGTTGCTCGGCCTCGTTGGCGATCTGCTCCCAGGCCAGGCACAGCTCGCCAGCGAAGTCGGCGCCGGCCAGGCTGTCCGCTTCGCTCACCGGCTTCTCGCCGCTGTCGCCATAGAAGCCGGTGGCCGAGCCCGACAGCAGCACCGCGGGCTTCTGGCTGCGCCCACGCAGCCATTCGATCAGCCGCTCGGTGGTGCCGATGCGGCTTTGCCAGAGCTCGGCCTTGCGACTGCGGGTCCAGGGCTTGTCGGCGATGGGCGCGCCGGCCAGATTGACCACCGCATCCAGGTGCTCGTCGCCCAGCGCCTCCAATTGAGCGATGCCGCGCACGCCGGGTCCGCACTCACGCGCCACCCGTGCCGGGTCGCGGCTGAGCACGGTGAGTTGGTGCCCGGCGGCCGCCCATTGGCGGCACAGCGCGCGGCCGATCAATCCGGTGCCACCTGTCAGCAGGATATGCATGTCGTCACTTCCTTCTCGTATTGCCCTGCCGCCCGGATGCATCTGAACGAAGGGAAGAGGATTGTTTGGTATGGTCGTGGGTCGAAAGATCCAGAACGGTTGCCAGTCGTAGCCGTAGAGCCCTTGCACGCGCAAACGTTCGACAAGGGCGAATCGTCAGACAAGCGAGGTCCATCATGACTGCCCCCATCGCCATCGTTGGCGCAGGAATAGCCGGACTTGCCGCAGCCCAGACGCTGATTCGCGCCGGGCAGCAGGTCCAGATCTTCGACAAGAGCCGCGGCAGCGGCGGCCGCATGGCCAGCAAGAGAAGTGAAGCCGGGGCCCTGGACCTGGGCGCCCAGTATTTCACCGCTCGCGATCGCCGCTTCATCGACGCCCTCAACGAATGGCGGCGGGCCGGTTGCGCGGCCGAATGGAATCCGGTGCTCTACCAGTATCGCGACGGGCGCCTGAGTCCGTCCCAGGACGAGCAGCCACGCTGGGTCGGGGTACCGCGCATGAGCGCCATCACCCGCCATCTGTTGGGCGACCTGCCGGTCACCTTCGACTGCCGTATCACCGAGGTCTTTCGCGGGGCCCAGCACTGGCACCTGCTGGACGCCAGCGGCGAGACCCACGGGCCTTTCGCCCAAGTCGTCATCGCCATGCCGGCGCCTCAGGCCACGGCGCTGCTCTCCAGCGTGCCCAAGCTGGCGGCCACCGTGGCCGGCGTCAGCATGGAGCCGACCTGGTCGGTGGCCCTGGCCTTCGCCACGCCCCTGCAAACCCCGGTGGAAGGCTGCTTCGTGCAGGACAGCGAACTGGACTGGCTGGCGCGCAATCGCTGCAAGCCCGAACGCGACACCACCCTGGACACCTGGGTACTGCACGCCACCAGCGCCTGGAGCAAGGCGCATCTCGACGCCTCCAAGGAAGAGGTGATCGAACGCCTGCATGGCGCCTTCGCCGAGTTGATCGGTTGCCCGCTGCCGGCGCCGAGCTTTACCCTGGCCCATCGCTGGCTCTATGCGCGACCCGCGCAACCCCACCAATGGGGCGCCCTGGCCGATCCCGACATGGGCGTCTTCGTCTGTGGCGACTGGTGCTCCAGCGGACGCGTGGAAGGTGCCTGGTTGAGTGGTCATGAGGCCGCGCAGCAGCTCCTGGGTAGTCTGGACTAAGCGACGAAGCGCATACCGTCTGTAACCTGAGGCGAATCTTTTGCCGAAGCCCCCTGTCGAAAGTTTCACCAAACTTGTACAAAATAGAAATCCTTGTACAAGAAAACACACGACAGGGGATCTCCATGCTTGCCAACGCCTCTTCCAGCCTGCCCCGTCCACGCCTCGGCATCAGTGCCTGCCTGCTGGGTGACGAAGTCCGCTACAACGGTGGACACAAGGAATCCCGGCTCTGCAGCCAGACCTTCGCCGAGCATTTCGATTTCGTCCGGGTCTGCCCGGAGATGGCCATCGGCCTCGGTACGCCGCGCGAACCCATCCGCCTGGTGGGCGATTCCCAGGCGCCACGCGCCGTCGGCACCTTGAATCCCAGCCTGGACGTGACCGCCGCCCTGACCGCCTACGGGGAAAAGATGGCGGGCGAGCTCGCCGACCTGTCCGGCTTCATCTTCATGCAGAAGTCGCCCTCTTGCGGCATGGAAAGGGTCAAGGTCTATCACGCCAATGGCCAAGGCAGTGAAACCGACGGCCGCGGTCTGTTCGCCGCAGCCATCATGCGTCTACGCCCGGACCTGCCGGTCGAAGAGGCCGGTCGGCTGAACGATGCGGTGCTGCGGGAAAACTTCGTTACGCGGGTCTTTGCCCATGCCCATTGGCAGCAACTGCTGCAACAGGGTCTGACGGCGCGGGCGCTGCTGTCCTATCATTCGCGCTACAAGTACCAGCTCATGGCCCACGATGCCCATCGTGCACGGGCCCTTGGGCAGTTGGTCGGCAGCATCGGTCAGCGCAATCTGGACGAGCTGGGTCAGGAGTATTTCAGCGGCCTGATGGCTGCACTGAAAAAGTGCGCTACCCGTGGTACTCACTGCAATGTGCTCTATCATCTCTTCGGTTATCTGCGCCGGGTCCTGAGCGACAGCGAGAAGCAGGAAATGCAGCAGCTGATCGAGCAGTACCACGAGGGCATCGTCCCCCTGGTCGTGCCCCTGACGCTGCTCAAGCACCACTTCCGCCAGCATCCGGATCGTTATGTGAACGAGCAGGCCTATCTCCAACCGCACCCTGAACGTCTGAGTCTGCGAAATGCCATCTAGCGTCATTCCCTTGCCCTCACCGTCGAATGGCGAGGAGCAGGATTATCAGTCCGCCTTGCACGAAGGCTGGCTGCCCATCCGGGAAATCGCCCGGCGTACCGGCGTCAACGCCGTGACCCTGAGGGCCTGGGAGCGGCGTTACGGCCTGCTGGTCCCCAAGCGCACCCCCAAGGGACACCGGCTGTACAGCGAGGCCCATGTGGTTCGGGTGCAGCAGATCCTCGCCTGGATCGCCCGCGGTGTGGCGGTCAGCCAGGTCAAGGGCCTGCTCGACGACCAACGACCGGCAGCGGTGCCCAGCGATACGCCCTGGCAGGGCATCCACCAAGAGATGATGGACGCCATTGGCCGGCTCGCCTCGCGTGTTCTCGATGAGGCCTACAACCGCGCCGCCTCCCTCTATCCGCCGCGGGTGCTGCTGGATCAGTTGCTGTGGCCGTTGCTGCGGGAACTGGAGCGACTCAGCCAGGCCACCGACGACGGTCGCCTGCAACAGGTGTTTTTCCAGTCCTGGCTGCGCAGCAAGCTGGGCGCGCGGATCTACCACAGTCAGCACAGCCTGCGCGGTGCGCCGCTGGTACTGCTCAATCTCGACGAGACGCCGATGAATGTCTCGCTGTGGCTCTGCGCCTGGCTGATCAGCGCCACGGACTGTCCCGTCGAAGTGGTGGAATGGTCGATTCCCGCGGCTAATCTCGATCGCCTGGTCGAGCAGCTCGACCCGCGGGCGCTGGTTCTCTGCCGCGACAGCCGGCCCGACATCGAGCTGCGTCGCCAGCTGCAGACCTTTGCCAATCGCCATGCACGCCCCTGCCTGACCCTGGGTGCCCTGGGCGAATCCCTCACCGCCGACGCCGCCCCGGCGCGCAGTCCAGGCGAGGCTTTCGATCGCCTGCAGAGTGCCGGACTCCTGCGTCAGGATCGGCATGCATGAGTCAGCTCGTCTGGTTTCGTACCGACCTGCGCACCTTAGATCACCCCGCTCTCCACGCCGCCGCCGAGCAGGGGTCGGTGGTGGCCGTGTTCCTGCTGAGTCCTGCCCAGTGGCAGGCGCACGACGAGGCCGCGGTCAAGGTCGACTTCTGGCTGCGCAATCTCGCCGCCCTGGGCAAGACGCTCAGGTCCCTCGGCATTCCCTTGCTGATCCGCAGTGCCGAGCGCTGGGCGCAGGCACCCCAGGTGTTGCTCGACCTGGCCAGGGAACTGGGCATCGAACACCTGCACTTCAACGACGAATACGGCGTCAACGAAGCCGCCCGCGATGACGCCGTGGCAGAGGCCTTCGATGCGGCAGGGCTGGCCGCCCATCGCTATCTGGACCAGACGCTGTTCGCGCCGGGAACGGTACTGACCAAGAGCGGGGGTTATTTCAAGGTCTTCGGCCAATTCAAGAAGACCTGCCTGGCGCGCCTGGAAACCGGTCTGCCAGCGCCCCTGCCTGTCCCCGGCAAGCAGCGGAAGGGCCCGCTCCAGGCCGACGAGTCGCCCAGCTCGGTCGAGGGCTTCGCTACCCCCTCGCCCGAAGTGCAACGGCTGTGGCCGGCCGGCGAAGAGGCGGCGCTGCAGCGCCTGGAAGCCTTCATCCAGGAGGATCTGGGCGATTATCACCAGGCGCGGGACATCCCCTCAGAACCCGGTACCAGCCAATTGTCGGCCTATCTCAATGCGGGAGTGCTGACGCCGCGGCAGTGCCTGCAGGCAGCGGTTCGGGCCAACGATGGCCTGCTCAGCGGCGGTATGCAGGGCGCGGCCACCTGGATCACCGAGTTGCTCTGGCGCGAATTCTATCGCCACGTGCTGGTGGGCTATCCCTGGGTATCGCGGCACCAGCCGTTCAACCGGGAGCTGACCGCCCTGCCCTGGCGCGACGACCCCGAGGGCCTGGCGGCCTGGCAACAGGGGCGCACCGGCATCCCCCTCATCGATGCCGCTATGCGCCAGCTCTTGCAGACCGGCTGGATGCACAACCGCATGCGCATGCTGACCGCCATGTTCCTCTGCAAGAACCTGCTGATCGACTGGCGCGAAGGCGAGCGCTGGTTCATGCAGCATCTCATCGATGGCGACCTGGCTTCCAACAACGGTGGCTGGCAGTGGAGCGCCTCCACCGGTACCGACTCGGTGCCCTATTTCCGGGTGTTCAATCCCCACACCCAGGCGCTCAAGATCGATGCCCGCGGCGACTATGTGCGCACCTGGGTACCGGAACTGGCCGAGCTCAAGGGCAAGGCCGTGCACACCCCGGGGGGCCGTTACCTCACCCCCCTGGTGGACCTTGGCGAAAGTCGCCAGCGGGCGCTGGCCACCTACCGCGGCATGGCGCGCAAGACGGATACGAAAAAGCCGGACTAGGTCCGGCTTTTTTCATATCAGCCCTGGATCAGAGGGTGTGGCTGTAGAACAGCGCATAGGACTCGATGCCATCGTTGGGCTGCTTGATGCCGGCGTTGGAATAGTGGGTCGCGCGAATGCCGACGCGCTGGGTGTCGCCAATCTTCAGGCCCAGGCCGATACGGTCTTCGAAGTTGAACGCCGAACCCAGGTCCTGCTCGCCGACCTTGGTGCTGGAGAAGACCGCGACGCCGATACCGGCTTCGACGAAGGGTTTCACATGACCCTGGCCGAATTCGTAGACGAACACCGGGGCGAAGGACAACGAATGCTGATCGGAAGAGCGCCCGTTGTCGCCTTCCCAATAGGTGTAGCCCGCATCCCAGTAACCGGTCAGGCGGCCGGTAGAGCTCTGCCACCAGCTCTTGTCCCAATTCCAACCGGCACCGATGCGATAGGTCATGCCGCTCTGGCTGGTGGCTCCGACTGCCCCGGTGATTTCCACAGCCTGTGCCGACGCCATGCCATCCAGCGAAAGCGCGGCGGCCACTGCAAGGGAAAGCAATTTGTTGTTCATGAGAGTGCCCTTATGGATGTTTCTAGTTTTTACGAACTGCCAGCATTGACCATCAAGACGTGAAGGTGTTCACAGCCTTAGACATTTTTACCTACAGGGTCGGATGCTAGTCGCTGGACGACCGTTTGGCGAGCGAAACCCGGGCAGAAAAGTCAGACGAACGCCTTTACCTCGGCCCCTGCCGGCCAGAGCTGCGGCAACACCGCGCCTAGCTCGGTGGGTGGGCCAGACGTCCAGATGCGCGTCGGGCCGGCCGGCCCGCTGGCCAGGCGTCCAGCCACCGCCAGCAGACTTTGCAAGCGCCGCGCCACGGCGGCGCCGGTATCCACCAGGATGACTTCCGGCGGCACTAGCTCGGCCAGCAGGGGCCGCAAGAAGGGATAATGGGTGCAGCCCAGGATCAGGGTGTCGCACTCCGCCGCCAACAGCGGTTCGAGAAAGCCCTGCAGCAGACGCCGGGTCTCGGGGCCGTGCAGATCGCCGCGCTCGACCTGTTCCACCAGTCCCGGACAGGGCTGGGTCAGCACCTGGACGCCCAGGGCGAAGCGGTCCAGCAGGGCGGCGAACTTGGCGCTCTGCAGGGTACCGGTGGTGGCCAGCACCCCGACCCGGCCATTGCGGGTAGCCGCGGCCGCCGGTTTAACCGCCGGCTCCATGCCGACGATGGGCCACTGGGGATAGCGTTCGCGCAGATCAGCGACCGCCGCCACGGTGGCGGTGTTGCAGGCCACCACCAGCGCCTTTGCGCCCTGGGCGTGCAGCCGCGCCGCGATCAGCTGGCAGCGCTCGCGGATGAAGGCAGGGGTCTTTTCGCCATAGGGGATATGGCCGCAGTCGGCGACGTAATGCAGGGTTTCCGCCGGCAACAGCTGCCGTATCTCGGCCAGCACCGACAAGCCGCCGACGCCCGAGTCGAAGACCCCGATCGGCGCCTCGTCAGCCATGGCGGGCGCCGCACACCGGGCAACCCGGATCGCGCTTGACCCGCAATTCACGGAAGCGGCTGCCTGCCGCATCCACCAGCAGCAGCCGACCCACCAGCGGCTCGCCGAAACCGGCCAGGAGCTTGAGCGCTTCCAGCGCCTGCAGACTGCCCACCAGACCCACCACCGGACCCAGCACCCCGGCTTCGCTGCAACTGAGTTCGGCCTCGCTGCCCTCGCCATAGAGGCAGTGGTAGCACGGACTGTCGGCGCGGCGCGGATCGAAGACGCTGAGCTGGCCCTCCAGGCGAATGGCAGCGCCACTCACCAGCGGCCGCCCCTGGGCCACGCAGGCGGCATTCACCGCCGCCCGGGTGGTGAAGTTGTCCGAGCAATCCAGCACCAGATCCACCGCGGCGACGCGCGCCGCCAGACTGTCGGCGTCCAGCGCCTCGCGCCACGGCACCAGGCGTACCTCGGAATTGAGCGCCGCCAGGCGTTGCAGGGCGGAATCCACCTTGCCCTGGCCGATGCGACTCTCGTCGTGCAGCACCTGGCGCTGCAGATTGCTCAGGTCGACCCGGTCGAAATCGGCCAGGTGCAATTCGCCGACGCCGGCCGCGGCCAGATAGAGCGCCACCGGCGAACCCAGCCCACCGAGGCCCACGATGAGCACCTTGGCGTCCTTCAGCCGCAGCTGGCCGGCGATATCCACCTGGGCCAGCAGGATCTGCCGGCTGTAGCGCAGCAGTTCGCCGTCGCTCAGCATGGCCAGCGGCCTCCACTGATACGCGCGTGACCGCCCAGGTCCTGGCGACTCTCGACCTCGGCGAAACCCTGGCGGACCAGCAATTCGCGCACCACGGCGGCCTGGTCGAAGCCGTGTTCCAGCCACAGCCAGCCCCCCGGCTGCAGGTGCGCGGGCGCCGCCCCGATCAGCTCGCGGATGTCGTCCAGGCCATCGGCCCCGGCCACCAGGGCGCTACGGGGCTCGAAACGCACATCGCCTTCGTCGAGATGGCGATCGCTGCCGGCGATATAGGGAGGATTGCTGACGATCAGCTCGAAGCGCTGCCCGGCGAGTGCGGCGAACCAGTGACTGGGCTGAAAGGTGACGTTGCCCAGGCGCAGGCGCTGGGCATTGCGCTGGGCCAGCGCCACCGCCGCCGGGATGCGATCCACGCCGCTGACCTGCCAGCGTGGCCGTTCATGGGCCAGGGCTAGGGCGATGGCGCCGGTACCCGTGCCCAGATCCAGTACCCGCACCTCGTCGGCCAGGGGCAGCGCCAGGGCGGTTTCCACCAGCACCTCGGTGTCGGGCCGCGGGATCAGGGTGTCGGCGCTCACTTCCAGGTCCAGCGACCAGAAGCCTTGCTGCCCAAGAATGTAGGCCACCGGCTCGCCCTGCCGGCGCCGCTCGAGATCGGCCTGGAAACGTGCCAGGGCCTCGCGTGGCACCAGTTTTTCCGGCCAGGTACGCAGGTAGCTGCGCGGCTTGTCCAGAGCGGCGGCCAGCAGCAGTTCCACGTCGAGACGAGCGCTGGGCGAATCCGGCAACTGGCTTTCGTGCAACAGGGCGCCGATGGTGGCCATGCTTCAGTCTCCCAGCGCTGCCAGCTGGTCAGCCTGGTATTCCTGCAGCAGCGGGTCGATGATCTGCTGGACGTCGCCATTGACCACCTCGCCCAGGGAATAGAGGGTCAGGTTGATGCGGTGATCGGTCACCCGGCCCTGGGGAAAGTTGTAGGTGCGGATGCGCTCGGAGCGATCACCCGAACCCACCAGCAGCCGGCGGGTGTCGGACATTTCCTTGTGCGCCGCCGCATCCTGCTGGTCGTTGAGCTTGGCCGACAGCCAGGCCATGGCCTTGGCGCGGTTCTTGTGCTGGGAGCGCTCTTCCTGGCACTCCACCACGATGCCGGTGGGCAGGTGGGTGATGCGCACCGCGGAGTCGGTTTTGTTGACGTGCTGACCGCCCGCGCCCGAGGAGCGATAGGTGTCGACGCGCAGATCGGCCGGATTGATCTCGATGGCCTGCTGCTCGTCAGGCTCGGGCAGCACCGCCACGGTGCAGGCCGAGGTATGGATGCGGCCCTGGGACTCGGTCTCCGGGACCCGCTGCACCCGGTGCGCACCGGATTCGAACTTGAGCTTGGCGTAGACGTTGTCGCCCTCGACCCGGGCGATGACTTCCTTGAAGCCGCCGTGCTCGCCTTCGTTCTCCGAGAGCACCTCTAGGCGCCAGCCCTGGCGCTCGGCGTAGCGCGAGTACATGCGGAACAGGTCACCGGCGAAGATCGCCGCCTCGTCGCCACCGGTACCGGCGCGGATTTCCAGGAAGACGTTGCGGCCGTCGTTGGGATCGCGCGGCAGCATCATGCGCTGCAGCTCGTCTTCCAGCTCCTGCAACCGCGCCTTGGCGCTGGCGACCTCTTCCTCGGCCATCTCGCGCAGATCCGGATCGCTGTCCTTGAGCAGCGCCTGGGCGCCCTCCAGGTCGGCCTGCACCTTGCGGTATTCGGTGAACGCCTGGCTGACCGGCTCGAGCTCGGCGTATTCCTTGGAATAGGCGCGGAACTGGGTCTGGTCGCTGATGACTTCGGCGTCGCCCAACAGCGCGGTCAGCTCCTCGAAGCGGTCCTGCAGACCGTCGAGCTTGTGCAACAGAGAGGTCTTCATGTCTTGTCCAAACCCTCGTCGAGGGCGAAGAGTTCCTGAGCCAGGGTCAGCGCATCGATGCGCCCCTCGGCGGATAGTTTCTTGAGCTGTACGCTCGGTGCGTGCATCAGCTTGTTGGTGAGGCTGCGCGCCAGGGCGGCCAGGGCTTCCTGGGGATCGGCGCCATTGGCCAGCTGGCGCTGGGCGCGAGCCAGTTCGTCGTCGCGGATCTGCTCGCCCTGCTGGCGATAGGCGCGGACCACATCCACCGCAGCGCGCTCGCGCAGCCGCTGCATGAAGTCCTCGACCCCGGCCAGCACCAGCTTTTCGGCGGCCTGGGCGGCGCCCTGGCGACTCTTGAGGTTTTCCGCCACCACCTCGTGCAGGTCGTCCACCGTATAGAGGTAGACGTCTTCCAGCTCGCTCACCTCCGGTTCGATGTCGCGCGGCACGGCGATATCGACCATGAAGATGGGCTTGTGCCGGCGCTGCTTGAGCGCCCGCTCCACCGCGCCCTTGCCGAGGATGGGCAACTGGCTGGCGGTGGAACTGATGACGATGTCGCTGTTGACCAGCTCGTCGGGAATGTCGGCCAACAGCACGGTATGGGCGCCGAATTCTTCCGCCAGGTGACTGGCGCGCTCCAGGGTGCGGTTGGCGACGACGATGCGCCGCACGCCCTGCTCATGGAGATGGCGGGCGACCAGGGTGATGGTCTCGCCGGCGCCGATCAGCAGCGCCTGGCTGCGGCTGAGGTCGCTGAAGATCTGCTTGGCCAGGCTGACCGCGGCAAAGGCCACGGATACCGGGTTCTCGCCGATCGCCGTGTCGGTGCGCACCGCCTTGGCGGTATTGAAGGTGGCCTGGAACAGCCGGCCCAGCAGCGGACCGACGGTGCCGGCCTCACGCGCCACGGCATAGGCCGACTTGAGCTGGCCGAGGATCTGCGGCTCGCCCAGCACCATGGAATCCAGCCCCGCGGCCACCCGCATCATGTGGCGGACCGCGGCCTCGTCCTGGTGCAGATAGATGCTGGCGCGCAGGTCTTCCAGGGGTACCCGGTGGTACTGGGCGAGCCAGGCCAGCACGGCTTCCGCCAGGCTGGGCTCCAGTTCCAGGTAGAGTTCGCTGCGATTGCAGGTGGACAGAATCGCCGCTTCGCGACTGTGGGTAGCCTGCTCCAGCTGGCGCAGGGCCTCGACCGTCTGCTCCGGAGTGAAAGCCACGCGTTCGCGCACCTCAACCGAGGCGGTCTTGTGATTGATGCCGAGCGCGAGAAAGGCCATGGACGCAAGCAGTCGAACGGATTGGGAAAGCCGAACATTGTCCTACGCGCGGGCGGTGGCGACAACCAGCAGCGACGAGACGTCGGCCAATCGCTGTCATAGCCTGAGCGAATGAATCTTGCCGGGCAAAAGGCGTCAACAGCCTCGACCACCGCACTTTCGGCCGGCCGCTGCGCATGCGCGACGCGGCCACGGCGACTCTTGTGGCATGATGGACCGACTGTAAAAAGGCCGCCCCGACCCTATGACCAGATACCTTGCGCTGCTGACGACCGCCCTGCTGCTCGCCGGCTGCCAGAACCTCGGCCGCCAGCCGACGCCCGCTGCCGCCATCCCGCCGCCCACCGCCAAGACCAGCACGCCGCAACCGGCCGGTTCCTTTCGCGAAGACACCCTCTATGACCTGCTGGTCGGCGAGTTGGCCGGCCAGCGCAACCGATTTGACATCGCCCTGACCAACTATGTCGAACAGGCCAAGTCGACCCAGGATCCGGGCATCGCCGAGCGCGCCTTCCGCATCGCCGAATACCTGGGCGCCGATACCCCGGCGCTGGAAACCGCACAGATCTGGGCGCGCAACGCCCCCGACAACCTGGATGCCCAGCGCGCCGCCGCCATCATGCTGGCCCGCGCCGGTCGCTATGACGAGTCCATGGCCTATATGGAGCGGGTGCTCCAGGGCCAGGGCGACACCCATTTCGACTTCCTCGCCCTGTCCGCGGCGGAAACCGACGAGACCACCCGCGCCGGGCTGCTCAAGAGTTTCGATCGGCTGCTGGCCAAGTATCCGCACAACGGTCAGTTGCTGTTCGGCAAGGCCCTGCTGCTGCAACAGGACGGCCGCCCCGACGAGGCGCTGAAACTGCTGGAGCGCAATCCGGCGGCCAAGCGCGAAGTCGCGCCCCTGCTCCTGCGCGCGCGCCTGCTGCAGAGCCAGGACCGCAGCGCCGAGGCCCTGCCGCTGCTCGAAGCCGGCATCCGTCAGCATCCGGAAGACCGCCGCCTGCGCCTGGCCCATGCCCGGCTGCTAGTGGAGCTGGATCGCCTGGACCAGGCCAAGCGTGAATTCGCCGAACTGGTCACTCAGTTCCCGGACGACGATGACCTGAGATTCTCCCTGGCGCTGGTCTGCCTGGAAGCCCAGGCCTGGCGCGAAGCCCAGATCTATCTGAAAGAACTGATCGACCGCGGCAGCCACGTTGACGCCGCGCACCTCAACCTGGGCCGCAGCTACGAAGAACTCGACCAGCCCGAACAGGCGCTGGCCGAATACGCCCAGGTCGGCCCGGGCACCGACTACCTGGCCGCCCAACAGCGTCAGGCGGAAATCCTGCTCGGCAGCGGCCGCATCGCCGAGGCCCGTCAACGCCTGGCCGATGCCCGCAAGCGCCAGAGCGAATACGCCGTGCCGCTCTATCTGCTGGAAGTCGAAGGCCTGGCCAGTGCCGACCAGACCACCCTTGCCGACCAGACCGTGCAGCAGGCTCTGCAGCAGTATCCCAACGACCTCAACCTGCTCTATGTCCGCTCCATGCTGGCGGAAAAGCGCGGCGATCTCGGTCAGCTGGAAGCCGATCTGCGCTACATCATCGCCCACGACCCCGACAACGCCATGGCGCTCAACGCCCTCGGCTACACCCTGGCCGATCGCACCCCGCGACTGGCCGAGGCGCGCCAGCTGATCGACAAGGCGCACCAGCTGAGCCCGGACGACCCGGCGATCCTCGACAGCATGGGCTGGATCCGCTATCGCCAGGGCCAGCTGGCCGACGCCGAACGCTATCTGCGCCAGGCCTACGAACGCTTCCCCGACGCCGAAGTGGCGGCCCACCTGGGCGAGGTGCTCTGGGCCCAGGGCAAGCGCAGCGAAGCGCGCAAGGTCTGGCGCGTGGGCCTCGACGCCGACGCCGATGACGCCATCCTGCGCAGCACCCTCAAACGCCTGACTGGAAGCGAAACCCTCCGATGATCCGCGTGCGTACCCTCTTCACCCTGTTCCTGCTCGCCCTGCTGGCCGGTTGCGCCAGCACCTCTCGCCAGGAGGCCGTGGAAGGCCAGGGCAATGCCGCCCAGTGGCAAGCCCACAAGCAACGTATCGCCGCCCTCGACGGCTGGCAGATCGACGGCAAGGTCGGCATCCGCGCCCCGCGCGATTCCGGTAGCGGCACCCTGTTCTGGCTGCAGCGCCAGGACTACTACGACATCCGCCTGGCCGGCCCCCTCGGCCGTGGCGCCACCCGACTCACCGGGCGTCCGGGTGCCGTCACCCTCGATGTCTCCGGCCAGGGCAGCTACCAGGCCGATTCCCCCGAGGCCCTGCTGGAACAGCAACTCGGCTGGCGCCTGCCGGTCTCGCACCTGCTCTGGTGGGTGCGTGGCCTGCCGGCGCCGGACAGTCGCAGCCAGTTGACCCTGGACGCCGACAGCCACCTGGCGCGCCTGGTACAGGACGGCTGGACCGTCGAATACACCCGCTACACCGAGCAGAACGGCTACACCCTGCCCGAGCGCCTCAAGCTCACCGGCAAGGACCTGGAAGTCATTCTGGTGGTGAAGACCTGGCAGCCGCGCGAGCTGGGCAAATGACCATGGCGCCTGCCTTCACCCTGCCGGCGCCGGCCAAGCTCAATCTGTTCCTGCACATCCTCGGCCGTCGCCCGGACGGCTATCACGAGCTGCAGACGCTGTTCCAGTTTCTCGACTGGGGCGACGACCTGGGCTTTGCCGGACGTGACGACGGCGAATTGCACCTGCACGACGGCCTGCCGGGCGTCGCCCCCGAACAGAATCTCATCCTGCGCGCGGCTCGCCTGCTGCAGGAAGCAAGCGGTACCCGCCAGGGCGCCGACCTCTGGCTGACCAAGCGCCTGCCCATGGGCGGTGGCATCGGTGGCGGCAGCTCGGATGCCGCCACTACCCTGCTCGGCCTGAATCACCTCTGGGGCCTGGGCGTCAGCCTCGACGACCTGGCGGCGCTGGGGCTGCGCCTGGGCGCTGACGTGCCGGTATTCGTCCGCGGCCAGGCCGCCTTCGCCGAGGGCGTGGGGGAAAAGCTCACCCCCGTCGCGCCGCCGGAACCCTGGTATCTCGTGGCGGTGCCGCAAGTCTCTGTAAGTACAGCAGAAATTTTTTCAGATCCGCTGTTGACACGGGACACTCCCGCCATTAAAGTTTGCGCCGTTCTCAAGTGGTCAGGTCGAAACGACTGCCAGAGTACGGTCGAAAGGCGTTACCCAGAAATTCGTAACGCTTTGATCTTGCTAAACAAATTTGTTTCAGCTAGATTAACCGGCACTGGAGGTTGCATATTTGGAAGCTTTCCAAATAAGACCGAAGCTGATACAGTAGCTAGCCAGCTACCAGCATCACTTCCAGGCTTCGTAGCCAAAGGCAGCAACACTTCCATGTTGCACCGGGCGCTGGCAAGCCTGACCAGAGAATGAGTACAGCTAGTACTCTGCAAGATACAGGGGCGTCGCCAAGCGGTAAGGCAGCAGGTTTTGATCCTGCCATGCGTTGGTTCGAATCCAGCCGCCCCTGCCATTTTCCTTCCAAGACCCACCTCAAGCCGCAGGAACTGCAGCGTGTCCAAGATGATGGTCTTCACGGGGAACGCCAACCCCGATCTGGCACGGCGCATCGTGCGCCAGCTGCACATCCCTCTCGGTGACGTCTCCGTCGGAAAATTCTCCGATGGCGAGATCAGCGTCGAAATCAACGAGAACGTACGGGGCAAGGATGTCTTCATCATCCAGCCTACCTGCGAGCCGACCAACGACAACCTGATGGAACTGGTGGTGATGGCCGATGCCTTCCGCCGCTCCTCGGCGACTCGTATCACCGCAGTCATCCCCTATTTCGGCTATGCGCGCCAGGATCGCCGTCCGCGTTCCGCGCGGGTCGCCATCAGCGCCAAGGTCGTGGCCGACATGCTGACCGTGGTGGGCATCAATCGCGTGCTCACCGTCGACCTGCACGCCGACCAGATCCAAGGCTTCTTCGATATTCCCGTGGACAACATCTACGGCTCCCCCGCCCTGGTGGATGACATCGAAGACCAGCGTTTCGAAAATCTGATGATCGTCTCCCCGGACATCGGCGGCGTGGTGCGTGCGCGTGCCGTGGCCAAGAGCCTGGGTGTGGACCTGGCGATCATCGACAAGCGCCGGCCCAAGGCCAACCAGTCGGAAGTGATGCACATCATCGGTGACATCCAAGACCGCACCTGCGTGCTGGTCGACGACATGGTCGATACCGCCGGCACCCTGTGCCACGCGGCCAAGGCGCTGAAGGAACACGGCGCCGCCAAGGTCCTGGCCTACTGCACCCACCCGGTGCTGTCGGGTCGCGCCATCGAGAACATCGACAACTCCGTGCTGGACGAGCTGGTGGTGACCAACACCATTCCGTTGTCCGCCGCGGCTCAGGCCTGCAGCCGTATCCGCCAACTGGACATCGCGCCAGTGGTGGCCGAGGCGGTACGTCGGATCAGCAACGAAGAATCCATCAGCGCGATGTTCCGTTAAGGAACAGCCGCTCTGGAAGCGCCCCGGAAGGTCGAGGAGACCCCCCGGGGCTTTTTAGTCGGTAGGGCCGTAGAACTGGTCGCAAGTCTCGGCCTGCCGATTCCTTATCCTGGAGATTCACAATGGTAGATTTCACTCTGAATGCCGAAGTGCGTTCCGACCTGGGGAAAGGTGCGAGCCGCCGCCTGCGTCGTAATGCCGGTAACGTTCCCGCCGTGATCTACGGTGGCGACAAGGCCCCGACGTCCATCACCCTGGTCGGCAAAGACCTGGCCAAGATGCTGGAAAGCGAAGCCGCCTTCGCCAGCGTCATCACCCTGAAGGTCGATGGCAGCAACGAAAGCGTCCTGGTCAAGGCCCTGCAGCGTCATCCCTCCAAGGGCTACGTCATGCACGCCGACTTCCTGCGCGTCATCGCCGATCAGAAGCTGACCGCTCACGTACCCCTGCACTTCATGAACCAGGAAACCTCCGTGGGCGTGAAGCAACAGGGTGGCGAGATCCTGCACACCATCAACGAAGTCGAAGTCTCCTGCCTGCCGAAAGACCTGCCGGAATTCATCGAAGTCGACATGGCCAAGGTCGAGCTGGACCAGATCGTGCACCTGAGCGACCTGAACGTCCCGGCTGGCGTCGAGCTGGTGTCCCTGGCCCACGGCAGCGATCTGCCGGTTGCCAGCATCCACCTGCCGCGCATCCGTGAAGAAGCTGCAGACGGCGCTGCCGAAGAAGGCGCTGCCGAGTAAGTTCGCGCACGCCTGAAAGAGAAGGGCTCCTGACATGACTGCCGTTCAACTGATCGTCGGCCTGGGTAATCCAGGCCCCGAATACGACCAGACCCGGCATAATGCAGGGGCCCTTTTCGTTGAGCGACTGGCAGCCGCCCAAGGCGCGAGCCTGGCTGTCGAGCGCAAGTATCATGGCCTCGTGGGGCGCTTTCGCCACGCGGGCAACGAGGTTCGTCTACTCATCCCTACCACCTATATGAACCGCAGCGGCCAGGCCGTGGCGGCGCTCACCGGCTTTTTTCGCATCCCGCCGGCGGCCATTTTGGTGGCCCATGACGAACTCGACCTGCCACCCGGCACCGCCCGCCTCAAGACCGGCGGCGGCCATGGGGGGCACAACGGACTGCGCGACATCATCGCCCAGCTCGGCAATCAGAACGGTTTCCAGCGTCTACGTCTGGGCATCGGCCATCCGGGGCATGCCAGCCTGGTCTCCAACTTCGTGCTGGGTCGCGCCCCGCGCAGCGAGCAGGAGCTGCTCGACACCAGCATCGACGCCGCCCTGGAAGTGGTACCGGAGCTGCTCTCCGGCGACCTGACCCGGGCCATGCAACGCCTGCACAGCCGCAAAGCCTGACCTACCCTCTTCCTTTTCTTCCGCGAGGACACACACCATGGGATTCAATTGCGGCATCGTCGGCCTGCCCAACGTCGGCAAGTCCACCCTGTTCAATGCCCTGACCCAATCCGGTATCGCGGCGGAAAACTTCCCCTTCTGCACCATCGAGCCCAACAGCGGCATCGTGCCCATGCCCGATGCGCGGCTGAACGCCCTGGCGGAGATCGTCAAGCCCGAGCGGGTGATCCCCACTACCATGGAGTTCGTCGACATCGCCGGCCTGGTGGCGGGTGCCTCCAAGGGTGAAGGCCTGGGCAACAAGTTTCTCGCCAACATTCGCGAGACCGATGCCATCGCCCATGTGGTGCGCTGCTTCGAAGACGAGAACGTCATCCACGTGTCGAACTCGGTGGATCCCAAGCGGGACATCGAGGTGATCGACCTGGAGCTGATCTTCGCCGACCTCGACAGCTGTGAGAAGCAGCTGCAGCGCGTCACCCGCAACGCCAAGGGCGGCGACAAGGAAGCCCTGGCGCAAAAGGCCTTGTTGGAACAGCTGATTCCCCACTTCGAGGCCGGCAAGCCTGCCCGCAGCCTGATGAAGGGGCTGGACGAGGAGCAGAAGCGCCTGGTGCGCAGCTTCCACCTGCTGACCAGCAAGCCGGTGATGTACATCGCCAACGTCGCCGAAGACGGCTTCGAGAATAACCCGCACCTGGACGTGGTCCGCGCCATCGCCGAGGAAGAAGGCGCCGTGGTGGTGCCGGTGTGCAACAAGATCGAGGCGGAAATCGCCGAACTGGACGACGACGAGGAAAAGCAGATGTTCCTCGAGTCCATGGGCATGGAAGAGCCGGGCCTGAACCGGGTGATCCGCGCCGGCTACGAATTGCTCAACCTGCAGACCTACTTCACTGCCGGGGTGAAGGAAGTCCGTGCCTGGACCGTCCGCGTCGGCGCCACCGCGCCCCAGTCGGCCGCGGCCATCCACACCGATTTCGAGAAGGGCTTCATCCGCGCCGAAGTGGTGGCCTATGACGACTTCATCGCCTTCAAGGGCGAGAACGGCGCCAAGGAAGCCGGCAAGTGGCGCCTGGAAGGCAAGGAGTACATCGTCAAGGACGGTGACGTCATGCACTTCCGCTTCAACGTCTGATCCACTACCCAGATCTTAATGAACAAACCCTCTCAGGTATGCCGCCTGAGAGGGTTTTTCATTTCTGACGGATGCATTAGTCATATGTGGCTTGCCAGTCGAGGCGATGTCGATCATCGGCTCGACCATTGCTGTACCGTCGCCGCTGGACCAGCGGCGACGCGGTCGACGAACCAGCCCCGATTGTCGCTAGCGCCGCCCTCTGCAATGACCTGAAGGGATCCTAGAGGCAGTCCAGCCTCCTGCTTGCGATACAATCACTAACCTTTACGTCATCACGACTGGCGCCGCCCAAGGGTGCCCACGAGAGATTCAGCAATGCCCCTTACGCTGCAACAACTGGAACGTCACCTGTTCAAGGCCGCCGATATTCTGCGCGGCAAGATGGACGCCTCGGAGTTCAAGGAATACATCTTCGGCATGCTGTTCCTCAAGCGCTGCTCCGACATATTCGAAGAGCGTTACGAGCAGGTCGTTGCCGCTGAGATGAGTTCCGGAAAGAGCAGGTCGGAGGCATCTGACACGGCGGAAAATCCGCGCTGGTACAAGCTGCATGGCAACTTCTGGGTACCCCTTCATTCGCGGTTCTGGTATCTGCGCAACGAAGCGCATATCAACGTTGGCGACCTTCTGAACAAGGCGCTCAGCGGCATCGAGGAAGACAACGCTGCATTGAACGGAGTGTTGGAGCATATCGACTTCAACCGCAAGGTCGGTCAAAGCAAGATTCCCGATCAGAAGCTACGTCAACTCATCACCCACTTCGCTGATGTGCCCCTGCGTGATAGCGACTTCGAATTTCCCGACCTCTTAGGGGCCGCTTACGAGTACCTGATTGCGGAATTTGCGGACTCAGCTGGTAAGAAGGGCGGTGAGTTCTATACGCCTCGCTCTGTGGTACGGCTTATGGTGCACCTCCTCAAGCCGACCCTCGATCATGACATCTACGACCCCTGCTGCGGCTCGGGCGGCATGTTGATTGCCGCCAAGGAATATATCGAAGAACACGGCGAGGATGGTCGTAAGGCCAACCTGTTCGGCCAGGAATTCAACGGCACCGTCTGGTCCATCGCGCAGATGAATATGTTGCTGCACGGCATCAGCAACGCTTGGCTGGAGAACGAAGACACTCTGGCCGATCCCAGGCATATCGAAGGTGGCGAACTGCGCCGCTTCGACCGCATCCTCACTAACCCGCCGTTCTCTATCAACTGGGGTCACACCGAAAAGAACCCGGATGGCAGCCTGGCCTGGAACCCAACCTTCCGCGAGATACGTTTTCCCTTCGGCGAGGTGCCGCTGGGCTCGAAAAAGGCCGACCTGATGTTTCTCCAGCACATGCTTGCCGTCACTCGCGACGAAGGCATGATCGCCACCGTTCTGCCCCACGGCGTACTGTTCCGGGGCGGTGAGGAACGCGGCATCCGCGCCGGTATCATCGAGAACGACCTACTCGAAGCGGTGATCGGCCTGCCAGCCAATCTGTTTTATGGCACCGGCATCCCGGCCTGTATCCTGATCCTACGTCAGCAAAAGCAGGAGGGCGCCAACCGCATCAGCAGCAAGCCGGCCGCTCGCCAGGGCAAGGTGCTGTTCATCAACGCCGACCGCGAATACTTCGAGGGCCGCGCGCAGAATTACTTACTGCCAGAGCACATCGAGAAGATCACCACTGCCTACGATGAATTTCGCCGGATCGATGGACTCAGCGATGTGGTGGATATCGCCACCTTGCGCGCCAACGACTACAACCTGAATATCCGCCGCTATGTGGATAACGCACCGCCACCGGAGCCCCATGATGTAAGGGCCCACTTGCTGGGCGGTGTGCCCAAGGCCGAAGTCGAGGCGAAAGCATCCCGGTTCGCCGCCCATGGCCTTGATCCAAACGAACTCTTCGTCGCGCGCGATGCCCAGTATTTCGACTTTCGCAATGAGCTAAGCCGCCGCGTCGACCTCAAGCCGGCCATCGAAGGCAATGCCGGCCTGCAGGCCAGGGAAGCTGCCCTACGTGATGCTTTCGAGACCTGGTGGCACCTGCACAGCCCACGCATCACCGCCCTGGCGGGCAAGCTGGATAACAGCGCCGCCCTGGTCGAGCTGCGCGGCGAGCTACTAAACAGTTTTAGCCAGACCCTGGAAGGCATCGGCCTGCTCGATCCCTTCCAGGTCCGCGGCATCGTGGCCGGCTTCTGGTACCAGAGCAAATACGACTTCCTCGGTTTGATGGCCCGTGGCAGCCGGGGCGTGGTGGATGCCTGGCGTACCAGCATCATCACGGCCCTGGAAGACAAGGCCAGCAAGCAAAGCCCGTTGGAACACAAGCTGGTGAAATTCCTGCTCGGCGATTTCGTCGCCGGGCTGGCCGAGCTGGAAGCGAAAAAGGCCGAGCTGGACAGCCAGCTCAAGGGCGCCGCCCCCAGCAAGGGGGAAGACGCCGATGAGGCCGACAACCAGGCGGATGCCGACGACGAGGATAGCCCCATCGATGAAGCCCAGCTCAAGGCCTGGAAGGCCGAGTTGGCCAAGGTGAAGAAACAGCTCAAGACCCAGCAGGAAAACTTCGCCAGCCACCTGAACAAGGCCGTCGACGGACTGGACGAGGCGCAGTCCGCCGAGCTGTTGCTAACCATTCTGCATAACGATATGCAGGCCATCGTCGAGCGCTATATCGCCGCCCAGCGTAAGCAGATAGTCGCTGCCTTCGAGAACTGGTGGGACAAGTATCGGGTGACGCTGAATGAGATCGAACAGAGGCGTGATGCGGCAGCAGAGGCGTTGCAGGGCTTCCTGAAGGGGTTAGGGTATGTCTGAGACGGCACTTTCGGCTATTGCCGATATCAACCCTGGCGCACGCATTCCAAAGGAAATCACCGGTAGCGCGGAAGTGTCGTTCATCCCAATGAGCGATGTGTCGGAGTCAGGTGACTGGACAACCCGACAAACACGCCCGTTGCGCTTAGTAGCAGCTGGGTTTTCTGCTTTCGAGGAAGGCGACGTGCTCGTTGCCAAAATCACGCCTTGCCTCGAGAACGGCAAGGGCGCACATGCACGAGGGCTGCTCAACGGTATCGGTTTCGGCAGCACAGAGTTCCATGTGTTGCGTGCCAAACAAGACGTTGAGCCCCGATTTGTTTTTCACATTACCCATAGCCGGCGTTTCAGGCAGGCTGCGGAAAGACAAATGGTTGGTTCCGCTGGTCAGCAACGTGTGCAACGCCAGTTCTTTGATGAGTTCCTAGTCAGAGATTTTTCCCAGGGCGAGCAACGAGCCATCGCCCAAATCCTCGACACCCTCGACACCGCCATCCGCGAAACCGAGGCGCTGATCGTCAAGCTCAAGGCCGTCAAACAGGGCCTGCTGCACGACCTGCTGACCCGTGGCATCGACACCAACGGCCAACTGCGCGCCCCACAGAGCGAAGCTCCGCAGCTCTACAAAGAATCACCGCTGGGGTGGATTCCGAGGGAGTGGGAGGTTTCAACAGTTGAAGCCGAATTCAGTGTCGACTCGGGGATCACGCTTGGTGCTCATCGGGCACCCAGAAATTACCCCAAGCAATACCTCCGAGTCGCAAATGTGCATCGCGCCCGTCTCTTGTTGGAGGACATTGCAACACTTGAGGCGTCTCATGCTGAGGCTTTATCACGGGGATTGCACCCCGGAGATCTGCTGGTCGTAGAGGGGCATGCCAGTACGGAGGAGATAGGGCGGTGCGCAATGGCGGAAGAGTCTGTCCGTGGCATGCTCTTTCAAAATCACTTGTTCCGCTTACGAGCCAAGCGTTTTCTTTCGGCGTTTGGATTGCTCTGGATGAACTCAGCGTTCGTTCGCGCGTACTGGCGCTGTGAGGCCGCCACCAGCTCTGGGTTGAATACAATCAACAGGACCAAACTTAATCGTCTAGCAGTCGCCGTTCCTCCCTTGAGTGAACAGGAAAGGATCGTTTCTGTTGAGTTAAGTTTTGCCTCTCGGCTCCGCGAAGAGGAGCGCACGCACGAGAAGCTGAGAAGGGAAAAGATCGCCCTGATGGACGACCTGCTTACCGGCCGCGTGCGTGTCACTCCGCTGCTCGAATCTGTGCAGCCTGCTGCTGCACCAATCATCCAACAGCCTGTTGGACAAACGGGAGCCTGATATGCCCCAGCGCCTGCCTTCCTGCGAAACCCTTACCGTCGAGTTCAAGAGCGACCGCAGCAGGCTGCCCGACCGTGAGCTGATCGAGGCACTGGTCTGCCTGGCCAATGCCGAGGGCGGTGAGCTATGGCTGGGCATCGAGGACGACGGTACGCCCACCGGCCTACATGCCGATCATCATCTGTTGGCCGGCCTGGCTGGCATGGTGGCAGCGTGCACCTCGCCGTCTCTGAATGTACAGGCCGAGGCGGTGGAGCTAGGCGGCGTGACCGTGGCGCGCATCCAGGTACCCAAGGCGCAGGGCGAGGTGGCCACCACCAGCGGCGTCTATCTACGCCGCCGGTTAAAGCACGACGGCACACCCGAGTGCGTGGCCATGCTGCCCCATGAGCGCAGCAGCCGCGCAAGCAGCTTTGGCCTGCTTGATGTGTCCGCCCAGCCGGTGGCCGGCGCCACTCTGGCAGACCTCGATCCGCTGGAACGCGAACGCATGCGCCAGGCCGTGCAGCAGTATGGTGGCGACCGTGTGCTGCTGGAACTGGACGACGAAGCCCTAGACGGCGCGCTGCTGCTCACCGCACGCCAGGCGGACGGCAGCCGCGTGCCTACCCTCACCGGCCTGCTGCTGATTGGCCGGGAAACCTCGCTGCGACAACTGGTGCCCACCCACGAACTCGCCTTCCAGGTGCTGGCCCAGCAGGCGGTACGCTTCAACGAGTTCCGCCGCTTTCCGCTACTCAAGGCGCTGGACTGGCTGGAAACCAATTTCCGCCCCTATAACCCAGAAGAAGAGCTGCAGGTCGGCCTGTTCCGCGTGCCGGTGCCCAAGGTGGATCTCGGCGCCTTTCGCGAAGCGGTGGCCAATGCCCTGGTACACAGGGATTACCATGGCCGGGGGGCGGTACATGTACGCCTCGAAGACGAGGCTCTGGTGGTCAGCAATCCCGGAGGCCTAGTCGATGGTGTGACTCTGGCCAATCTTCTAGTAACCGAACCCCGCCCACGCAACCCAGCACTGGCCGACGCCATGAAGCGCATCGGCGTGGTCGAACGCTCCGGTCGTGGCGTGGACAAGATCTTTCGCGGCATGCTCAAGTTCGGTCGCCCAGCCCCGGACTACAGCTATACCACCGCCCAGAGCGTGGTGCTGCGCCTGCCCACCGCCGAAGCTGACCTGGATTTCCGCCGCCTGGTGGTGGAGCACGAGCGCGCCACCAATGCCGAGCTGCCCATTGACAGCCTGATCGCCCTGGCCGCCTTGCGCGCGAGCAAACGCGTCACCGCCGATGAACTGGCTGTGCAGATTCAGCGCGACACCGCCAGTGCCAAACGCACCCTGGAAGCTCTGACCGAAGCCGGCCTGGTGGAAGCCCACGGCGCCACCCGCGGGCGCAGCTACACCCTGTCGGCCAGCCTGTACCGGGCCGCGGGGGACAAAGCCGCCTATACCCGCCAGGCAGGCTTCGCACCGATTCAGCATGAGCAGATGGTGCTCAACTATGTGCAGCAGCATGGGCAAATCAAACGTGCCGAGGTCATGGAGCTATGTCGGATATCGACAGACCAGGCAGCCAAGCTCCTGAAAAAGCTGAAAGATAAAGGCGCCATTGTGCAGAGCGGCAAGAATCGAGGGGCGTCCTACACCATCGCTCCCTGAATTGAGCCGGAATGAGCCGGAATGAGCCTGTATGAGCCCATACACGCCTGAACTGGATTAAAGGAGTAACCCTGTGGGCTGGGAACTGGAAGACGTCGAAAAACCCTTTGTGGCGCAGTTGCAGGGGCTGACCTGGCAGCACACCGAGGGCAGCCTCGACAACCCGGCCACGACCGGCCGCAGCAGCTTCAGTGAAGTCATTCAGCGTGCCGCACTGGTCGAGCGCCTGCGCGCCATCAACCTGCGCGACGGCCAGCCCTGGCTGGACGATCAGCGCATTGCCGAGGCAGTCGCGGCCATTACCCGCGTGGGTGCAGGCAAGCTGATGGAGGCTAACCAGACCGTCACTGAGCTATTGCTCAAGGGCATTACCGTTGACGGGCTTCCTGGCTGGGAGGGTGGACGCGGCCAAACCATCCAGTACATCGACTGGGACACTCCGGCCAACAATCACTTCAGCGTGATCAACCAATACCGGGTTGATTGCCCGCCAGGCTACAACAGCGGCAAGCAATTCATCGTCCCGGATCTGGTGCTGTTGGTGAACGGCATCCCCTTGGTGGTGGTGGAATGCAAGAGCCCATCCACTCACGAACCGCTGGCCGAGTCTGTCGATCAACTGCGCCGCTACAGCAATCAACGCAAGGCTGACTTCGAGGTCGAGGAGAACGAGGGCAACGAGGCGTTGTTCGCCAGCGTGCAGCTATTGATCGCCAGCAGCTACGACGAAGCACGGGTGGGCTGCATTGGCGCCGACTTCGCGCATTTTTCCAGTGGAAAACAGTAGTTGGTCCCGACGGCAACGGCAGTGAACAGGTGGTGGCCGAGCGGTTGGGCAAAGCCAAACTGTCCGAGCAGGAGCGCTTGGTGGCGGGCATGCTGACGCCTGACCATCTCCTCGACCTAGTTCGGCATTTCATGCTGTTCATGCCAGTGGGCGGGCAGACCATCAAGACGGTCTGCCGCTACCAGCAGTATCGCGCCGTGAATCGTACGGTGCCCCGTATGAAACGCGGACAGACGCGCCTGGAGCATGGCGAGAGCGACCAGCGCGGCGGCATCGTCTGGCATACCCAGGGTTCGGGTAAGAGCCTGACCATGGTATTCCTGGTGCGCAAGATGCGCACGGATACGCAGTTGCGGCGCTTCAAGATCATCGTGGTCACTGACCGTAAGGATCTACAGAATCAACTCGCCGCCACCGCTACCTTGAGTGGCGAGCTGCCCGAGGTGGCCTCCACTATCGAAGGCGTTAAAGCCTTGGCACGCCGCCGGGGGCCCGGCCTGGTGTTCGCCACCATCCAGAAATATCGCAACCCCGAGCAGGATGAGGATGGCTCGACCAGTAGCGCTTCAGAACCCCCTGCCCTTGCCAAAGCCGCGGAAAAGCGTGCGCCCTACCAGGTAGGCAAACCGTTTGAGGTGCTGAACCCCGACGAGAGCATTCTGGTGCTGATCGATGAGGCGCACCGCACCCAGGCCGGCGACCTGCACGCCAACCTGCTGGCAGGTCTGCCCAATTGCGTGCGTATCGGTTTTACCGGTACGCCGATCATCATGGGTGACAAGAAGCGTACCCATGAGATTTTCGGCGCCTTTATCGACAAGTACACCATCAAGGAAGCCGAGGCAGATGGCGCGACCGTGCCGGTGCTTTATGAAGGGCGCACCGCACGGGGCGCCGTGAAAGACGGGGCTAGCCTGGACGGGCTATTCGAGGATTTGTTCCGTGATCACAGCCAGGACGAGCTGGAACTGATCAAGCGGAAGTACGCCACCAAGGGCCATATCCTCGATGCTCCAGCACTGATCGCGGACAAGGCTCGTGACATCCTCCGTCACTATGTCACCCATATCCTACCCAATGGCTACAAGGCGCAGGTGGTGGCCTACAGTCGGCTTGCAGCCGTCCGCTATTTCCATGCGCTAGATACTGCCCGCAATGAACTGCTCGCTGAAGCCGACGCCTTGCCTGCTGATGAGAAGGCCCTGGACGATGAAGCCTTGTGCCAACGCCCGCCCAAGCTGCAGGCGCAAATACAGGCGTGGCGTTATCGCAACACGCTACGCGGTCTGGAGTTCGCGGCCATTATTTCCGGATCCAATAACGACCCAGCCGAGTGGAAAAGCTGGACGGATGGCAGTAAGCACGAACACCTGATCCAAAGATTCAAGAAGCCCCTGAAGCATGAGCAGGTGGGCAAGGCCGATCCGCTCGCCTTCTTGATCGTCAAGTCGATGCTATTGACCGGCTTTGATGCCCCCATCGAGGGGGTGATGTACCTCGACCGGCCGATCAGGGAGGCCGAACTGCTGCAGGCCATCGCGCGAGTCAACCGCACCGGCTTCGGCAAGCGTTGTGGCATCGTGGTCGACTACTACGGAGTCGCCAACCATCTACGCGAAGCCCTGGCTGCCTATGCTGACGAGGATATCGAGGGTGCGCTGAGCAGCATCAAGGACGAGGTGCCGGTGCTCCGTGACCGACACCTGCGGGTGGTGGATGTGTTGCGCCGTCAGGGGATCGAGTCGCTGGACGATGTGGAAGCCTGTCTTACGGCACTTGAATCGGAAAAGGTACGCGCTGAGTTCGCGGTCAAGCTCAAAGCCTTTCTCGATACACTGGATACCGTCTTGCCGCGCCCCGAGGGCCTGCCCTTCGTCAAGGATGCCAAGCGCCTGGCCTATATCCATGCGCGGGCGCGCGGACGCTACAAAGACCTGCCGCAACTGGGCAAGGATGTTGGCGCCAAGGTGCGCAAGCTGATCGACGATCACGTGATTTCGCTGGGCATCGACCCGAAGATTCCGCCGATCCAGCTCACCGACGCGGACTTCGAAAAGCAGCTATCGCGTAGCGTCAACGATCGCGCCAAGGCCTCGGAGATGGAGCACGCCATCCGCTCGCATGTGCGCAAGCATGTGGATGAGGATCCGGTGCGGTATCGCAAGCTATCCGAACGCCTGAACGAACTGCTCAAGGCGTTTGGTGAACAGTGGGATCAACTTGTTGCGCAACTGCAGAAGCTCATCGACGAGTTGCGTAGCGGCCAAATGAGTGACGACAACAGCTCCCTGGATGTGCCAGAGCACTATGCGCCCTTCCTGCGCACCCTGCTGGATGTGGTGTGCGCCGATGCCACTCCGGAGCCTGCAGCACTGCTCCGACTGAAGGATGTCACGGTAGATCTGGTCGATCTATTGGTGGACGAACTGCAAAGCCACCGTGACATCTGGAGCCCGCGCAAGCGAGCGGCACAGGAGGAGCTGGCCGGGCAATTATTCGACCACCTGATGCGCCTGCGTCCGCCCTTGGTGACCACTGATACGGCAGGGGTACTAGCTGACCGCCTGCTGGATCAGGCCAGGGCCAGCCATGAGCGGCTGGTGCAGTTATGAGCCATCAATCCCTCACCGTCAACGACCTGCACTTGACGCTGCATCGTAGTGCACGCCGCAAGACGATGCAGATCACCGTCGAGCGAGATGGCACCCTGATTCTTTCCGCGCCCCCTGAAGTGGAGGAGCAAAGGCTACGCCAATTCGTAGCGGAAAAAAGCTTCTGGATTTACTCGCGGCTAGCCGAAAAGGATCGCCTGCAGCGCGCTATCCCTACCAAGGAATATGTCAATGGCGAGGGCTTCCTGTATCTGGGGCGAAGTTATCGTCTCAAGCTGGTAGAGGAGCAAGAGGTACCGCTCAAACTCTCAGCCGGCCGCTTCTGCTTGTTGCGTAGCGAGCTGCCAAACGCTCGGGAGCATTTTGTCCGCTGGTACAGCGACCATGCGCGCAATTGGCTGGCCTCGCGCGTGAAGCGTTACCAAGCTCGCATGGAACTAGCCCCGGGAGGAGTGCGGGTGCAGGACCTGGGCTATCGCTGGGGGTCCTGCGGTAAGGGCGCGCAGTTGTATTTCCACTGGAAAACCATCTTGCTGCCCAAGCATATTGCCGAGTATGTGGTCGTGCATGAGATGGTGCACCTGCACGAGCCGCACCACACCCCGGAGTTTTGGCTGCGTCTGGAACGCGCCCTGCCGGACTATGCGCAACGCAAGGTCTGGCTTGCAGAACACGGCATTGAGGTTGAGGGGATCTAGCCTTTGATGGCCAAGCCGCCCTTCTAGTTAAGCGATCGTGCCCCGAGTATTTCCTACGCCAGGACATCAATTCTTAGTCAACCTTCCCGCTGCCTGGATGCCGCCATGAATTTCGATGACCTGCGCCTGTTCGTCACTACCCTGAACGAGGGCAGCTTCACCGCCGCCGCCGACAAGCTGGGGCTGTCCAAGCAGTTCGTCAGCCGGCGGACCATGGCACTGGAGGAAAGTCTGGGGGTGCGGCTGCTCAATCGCACCACGCGACGCCTGCAGGCGACCGAACTGGGAATGCTGCTCTATGAGCGGGCGGTGAAGATCCTCGAGGACGTCAACGACACCGAGGAATTGCTCTCCAGCCGGCGGACGGTGCCCCAGGGGGTGCTGAGAGTCAGTGCGCCCATGACCTTCGGCACCCTGCACCTGAGTCCCCTGCTGCCGGATTTTCTCTCGGCCTATCCGCAGATCCGCTTGGAGCTGGATCTCAATGACCGGGCGGTGGATCTGCTCGCCGAGGGCTACGACATGTCGATCCGCATCGGCACCCTGGCCGACTCCAGCCTGATCGCCAAGCGACTGACCGAGATGCAACTGGTGACCTGCGCCAGTCCGGATTATCTACAGAAGGCGCCGCCGCTGCTGCAACCGGAGGATCTGACCGAGCACAGCTGTCTGCTCTATGGCCATGGTCGCCAGGTCGAATGGCGCTTTCAGCGTGGAGGCAAGCCGCTGGTGCTGCCCATGCAGGGTCAGCTCAGGGCCAACAACGGAGAGGTGGTGCGGGACGCGGCTATCGCCGGTCAGGGCATCGCGGTACTGCCGACCTTCATCATCGGCGCGGCGCTGGCCTCAGGGGCGCTGGTACAGGTGCTGGAAGGCTTCGCCCTGCCCAGCGCGGCGGTCTATGCGGTCTATCCCCAGCATCGTCAGTCGGCGCGCATCGTCCAGCTGTTCTCGGACTATCTACGCGACCGCCTGACGGTCGGGCCGACTCACGCCACGGCGCCGCGGGTCGGTTGACGCTGGGGCCACTGCTGCAGGGTCCGCTCGGCACCGTCGGCGGCCAGGGCGCGGCGCGGGTCGAGGCGCTGCTGCTGGCGCTGGATCGAGGGTTGCAGGCTGCGATCGGCACCGTTTTCAGCCAGGGTACGATCCTGCTGATGGTGCTTTTCGATCAGCGAACCCAGGGGGCGCAGGGCGCTTTCCTCGGCCTGGGCAGATTGGGCGATGGCGGTGGTGAGCAGGGTGGCGGCGAAGAGGGCGGTGAGGGCTTTCATGACGAGTACCTTGTCGGGTGGGTGTGGACTCATTGTCGCCAGCCCACCCCGCGCCTAGAAATCGTCCCTCGGGATAGCGATCATCGACGGTGCTGATGATGGCGTTCAGGCCCATGCCTGACGCTGGCGCAGCAGGAACAGGCACCAGACGGCCAGCGCCGTGGCGGCCAGCAGGCATCCGGCCAGACTGACGCCGGTCCAGCCGAAGTGCTCGTACAGCCGCGCCGACAGCAGCGAACCCAGGGAGCCGCCGAGGAAGTAGCCGGTCATGTAGCCGGCGTTGAGGCGGCTGCGGGCCTCCGGGCGCAGGCGGTAGACCACGTTCTGGTTGCTGACGTGGCTGAGCTGCACGGCGAGATCCAGCACCAGGATGCCGACCAGCAGCGCCGCCAGCGATTGCTGGGCGAAGGCCAATGGCAGCCAAGCAAGGGTCAGGGAGGCCAGGCCGATGCTGGTGGCGAGACCACCCTTGCCCTGGTCGGCCATGCGCCCGGCCAGGTTGGCGGCCAGCGCCCCCACTGCCCCGGCGAGACCGAACAGGCCGATGGTGCCATCGCTGAAGCCATAGGGCTCGGCGGCCAGCAGAAAGGCCAGGGGCGTCCAGAACACCGCGAAGACAGCGAAGCCCAGACAGCCCAGCAGGGTGCGTAGCCGGTGCAGAGGTTCGTCGCGCAAGAGCACGAACACCGAGCCCAGCAGCCGTGGGTAGCTCAGGCCCGCCGACTGCTGATAGCGCGGCAGCGCCAGGCGCAGGGCCAGGGCGGTGGCCAGCATCAGACCGGCCGCCACGGCATAGACGGTGCGCCAGTCGCCCAGGGACGACAGCGCCCCGGCCACGGTACGGGCCAGCAGGATGCCGAGGATGAGGCCGCTCATCACCGTGCCTACCGCCCTGCCCCGCTGCTCCGGCGCGGCCAGGGTCGCGGCGAAGGGCACCAGCACCTGGGCCACCACCGAGAAGAGCCCGGTCATGGCGGTGCCCACTAGCAGCCAGGTCAGACTGGTGGCGGTGGCGCTCAGGGCCAGGCCGGCGGCGGCGATCACACTCATGGTGACGATCAGCCGGCGGCGCTCCAGCAGATCGCCCAGGGGCACCAGCAGCAGGAGCCCGGCGGCGTAGCTGAGCTGGGCGGTGGTGACGATGCTGCCGGCCTGGGTATAACTGAGGTCGAAGCGCTGGGCGATGGTGTGCAGCAACGGCTGGTTGTAGTAGTTGCTGGCCACCGCGATACCGGTGGCGACGGCCATGAGCAGGGTCAGCCAGCGGCTGAGAGGAGGCGTGGGGTTCGACATCCGCGAGGTCCGGCATGGGAAAGGCTGGTCAGTATCGGACAACGGCAGCCATCGGTTAAATGAATCGTTAAGATGGTTTCGATCTCATTTCAAGATAGCGCCATGAACCTCAAGCAACTGGAATTCGCCGTCGCCCTGGCCGAGGAGCGCCACTTCACCCGCGCCGCCGAGCGTTGTCATGTGGTGCAGTCGGCGCTCAGTCACCAGATCGCCCGGCTAGAAGCCGAGCTGGGCGCCACCCTGTTCGAGCGCCTGCCGCGTCAGGTACGCATCACCCCCGCCGGCGAGGCGCTGTTGGTCCAGGCGCGCCAGGCGCTGGCGGCGGTGGAAAGAGCGCGGCAGGACGTGGCTGCGGCGGTCGGCGCCATTCGCGGCACCCTGACACTGGGCCTGATCTCCTCGGTGCCCCGTCTGGATATCGTCGAGTTGCTGGCCACCTTCCATGCCCGCCATCCCCAGGTGGACATCCGGCTGCGCCAGGACAAGAGCGAGACGCTGCTGGCGGCGGTGCGCGAGCGACAACTGGATTTCGCCCTGATCGGCCTGTCGCGCCAGGTGGCCCTGGAGGCGGTGGCCAGCCGCCTGCTGCTCAGCGAGGAACTGGTGGCGGTGCTGCCCGCCGCGCACGCCCTGGCGGGGCGGGAAAGGCTGTCGCTGCACGAACTGGTGGATCTGCCGCTGGTGGACCTGCCCGCCGGCAGCGGCGCCCGGCGGCAGACCGATGAGGCCTTCGCCGCCCTGGGTCTGCCCCACCGGGTGCGTTTCGAGACGGGCAACATGCAGTTGCTGGAACGCTTCGTCCGGCGCGGGCTGGCGATCGGTCTGGTGCCTGACAGTATCGCCGGTACCTTTGCCGGCCTCGCCCGGGTGCCGGTCAGCGATGCGCCCCAGCGTAACGTCCATGCCATCTGGTCGCCGCTGCCGACGCCGGCGACGCGGGAATTCCTCAAGGTGCTGGGAGAGGCCCTGGCGGAGTAGCCTTCGCCGCTGCGGTTGCGCCCACGGCGCCCTCGTAGGTTGGGTTGAGCGCAGCGACGCCCAACATTGCCCAAGGCTGAGCATCCCTGTTGGGCTTCGACGATGGAGCCGTCTCAACCCAACCTACGGTCTGACCGCCGTCCGCGCGCATGGTGGTCCGCCGATGCGGCTACGGCTAATAGCCCGCGCAGGTGGGGTTGAGCGCAGCGAAGCCCAACATCGCCCAAGGCTGAACATCCCTGTTGAGCTTCGACGATGGAGCCGTCTCAACCCAACCTACGGTCTGACCGCCGTCCGCGCGCTTTATAGCGGCGCTGGTGGTCCGCCGATGCGCCGCGCCTACGGACACTCGTGGGTTGGGTTGAGCGCAGCGAAGCCCAACATTGCCCAAGGCTGAGCATCCCTGTTGGGCTCCGACGATGGAGCCATCTCAATCCAACCTACGGTCTTACTGCAGCGCCACAGCCTGGAAAACGCGGCAGCCCGCTGAGCTACCCTTAGCCCTCGCTCACCGGTAGCCGGCGCACGAAGTTGCCCACTCGCCAGGCCAGTTGTTCGCCCTGACACTGCACCAGCAGGTTGCGCACCGGATAGGACTGGCCGGCAACGCTGGCCTCGGCCTGGGCTTCGCTGGCGCCGTCCAGGTGGTTGCGAGCAAGGACCTGGTAGCTGCCGGTGGGGCAGCGTGCGGCCGCCTCGCCGGCGCAGCCGGACCAGCGGCCGAAGACTCCGTTGCACTGCACCAGGTAGGCCGTACTGCCATCCTTGAGGTAGGCGTTGTGGGAGTTGGCGCAGCCGCCCAGCAGGGCGAGGAAGCCGGCGCAGGCCAGCAGGCGAAGGGCGTTGCGGAAGGTGGCGAGGTTCATGGGCGTGGCTCCGGAAGACATGCAGCCATCCTAGAAAGCCAACCCCCTCGCCAATAAATCGTACCGGCGGATAGCGCATATCGACGGGGCTGATAGCCCGGATCGCTAGGAGGTCTCGCCCATGAATCTGACGATCTCGCCGCGCAACCAGCGCTCGCCGGGATCCTGGTCCTGGGCGGCGCGCCAGACCAGCGACAGCTTGGCCGGGACGATGGGAAACGGCGGCTCCTCGATGCGCAGACTGCCACTGGCGGCCAGGGCTTGGGCGGCGTAGTCGGGCACCGTGGCGAGCAGGTCGCTGCCCGCCAGCAGGGCGCCGAGACCGTTGAAGTGGGGCACGCCCAGGGCCACCTTGCGACTGCGTCCAAGGCGCGCCAGGTCGTCGTCGATGTTGCCGCAGAGATCGCCGGACATGGACACCAGCACATGGGGCCGCGCGCAATAGTCGTCCAGGGTCAGGGGCGCGGGGTCGCGGTCGGCGCGCACCACCAGGGCGCGGATGTGCCTCAGGGTGCGGCACTTGGCGTTGGCCGGCAGCTGGGTGGTGTAGCTGATACCCAGGGAGACCTCGCCACTGGCCAGCAGGCCGGGCAGGAGCAGGAAGTTGGCGTTGCGCACCACCAGCACGCAGTGCGGCGCCACCTCGCGCAGATGGGCCAGCAGCGGCGGCAGCAGACCGCATTCGACATCGTCGGACATGCCCAGGCGAAAGACCGCACGGCTGGCGCCGGGATCGAAGTCGTCGACCTCGCTGAGGGCATTGGACAGACCGTCCAGGGCCGGTTGCAGGCGTGCGAGGATGGCCAGGGCGCGCGGCGTGGGTTCCATGGTGCGGCCACTGCGCACCAGCAGCGGATCGTCGAAGAATTGCCGCAGGCGCACCAGGGCGGCGCTGATGGCCGGCTGGCCGAGAAAGAGTTTTTCCGCGGTGCGGGTGAGATTGCGCTCGTGCATCAGGCTTTCGAACACCACCAAGAGGTGCAGGTCGATGCGGCGCAGGTCGTTGCGGTTCACGGCGTCCCTCCGCGAAGGTCTGGCAGGGATGGTCCGGCGCCGAGGGAGGCGCCGGACCATCGTTCCCCTTACTTGGCGGACAGCTTGGCGTAGCTGGTCATCAGGTTGCGGTAGTTGGGGATGTGGTTGGACAGCAGGGCACCCAGGCCCTCGATGTCGTTGCGCCAGTCGCGGTGCAGTTCGCAGGCGACGCTGAACCAGTTCATCAGCTGCACGCCAGCGGCGCTCATGCGCGCCCAGGCGGCCTGTTGCACGGTCTTGTCGAAGGTGCCGGAGGCATCGGTCACCACGAAGACGTCGAAGCCTTCGGCGATGGCCGCCAGGGCCGGGAAGGTCACGCAGACATCGGTCACCACGCCGGCGATGATCAGCTGCTTGCGGCCGGTGGCCTTGATGGCGGCGACGAAGTCTTCGTTGTCCCAGGCGTTGATCTGGCCGGGCCGGGCGATGTACGGCGCCTCGGGGAACAGCTCGACCAGCTCGGGCACCAGCGGGCCGTTGGGGCCCTGCTCGAAGCTGGTGGTGAGGATGGTGGGTAGGCCAAAGAACTTGGCGCTGTTGGCCAGGGCCAGGACGTTGTTCTTGAAGTCGCTGGGGGTGAAATCCTGGACCAGCGAGATCAGACCGGCCTGGTGGTCGATCAGCAGGACGACGGCATCGTTCTTGTCGAGACGGTTGTAGGGCTTGCTCATGGTGGAGTCCTCAGGGAGTGGTTTGGGGGTTGCGGATGAAGGGCGGCATCAGGCGCCGCCCAGGAGATGGCGAATGGCGATGGGTACGCCGGGGGTCTGGTACTGGCGCGCCGCCGCTTCCAGGCGCTGTTCGCCCTGGGTGACGCGGTGGTGGTGGCGCAGGTGTTCCAGCCAGGATTCGTCGCAGAAGAATTCCTGCCAGCGGCGCGGCTCGGCGCTGTCCTGCAGCAGGGCCCAGGAGAAGGCGCCGTTGCGTCGGCGCATGGCGCCGACCGCCTGCATGGCCTGGCGAAAGGCCGGACCGTGTTCGGGAGCGATGTCGTATTCCAGGGTGACCATCACCGGGCCGCGCTCGCGATCCAGGGAGTCGTCGAGGATCGGTGTCGGCCAGTGCAGTGCGGGGGCGATATCGGCCGCCGGGGTGACCGGCAGGCGCAGGCGCCAGGTCAGCCCGATGCCGGCCAGCAGCACCCCGGCCGCCGCGCTCAGGGCCACGCTCAGGGAGAAGTGGCTGGCCAGGGCGCCCCAGAGGAAGCCGCCCAGGGCGCTGGTGCCAAAGAACACCAGGATGTAGACGGCCAGGGCACGGGCGCGCACCCAGCCGGGCACGGCGGTCTGGGCCGCCACCTGCAGACTGGAGAGCACGGCGATCCAGGCCAGGCCGCTGGCCAGCATCACCGGCAGCAGCCAGGCGAAGTCACGAATCCAGGCCAGGCCGAGCAGGACCAGGGCATAGAGCGCACTGGCACCCGCCACCAGCAGGTCGCTGGACAGCCGCTCGCGCAGCCGCGGCAGGAGCATGGCGCCGGCGATGGCACCCAGGCCGACGCACCCGAGCAGGATGCCGAAATCCAGGGCGGTGCCCTGCAGGGTTTGGCGTACCAGTAGCGGCAGCAGGGCCATACCGGCGCTGGCGCCGAGGAAAAACGCGGCGGTCCGGGCCAGCACCACCTGCAGCTGGAGCGAGCTGCGGGCATAGCGGAAACCGACCCGGACGGCGCCTAAGAGGCGCTCCGCGGGCAGCACGGCGGCTGCAGGTTGGCGCCGCCAGGTCAGGAGCGCGACGATGACGGCAAAAAAGGAAACGGCGTTAAGGGCGAAGGTCAGCCAGGGACCGGCCAGGCTGACCAGCACCCCGGCCAGGGCCGGCCCCAGGGCACGGGCCACGTTCATGCCCAGGCTGGACAGGGCGATGGCCGCCGGCAGCTCGCTCTTGTCCACCAGTTCGGGCGTCAGCGCCGACCAGGCCGGCAGCATCAGCGCCGTGCCCACGCCCATGGCCAGGGTCAGCCCCAGGAGCAGCGGTACGGTCATCCAGCCGGCCAGGGTCAGCCCGGCCAGAGCCAGGGCCACCGTGGCCATCCATAGCTGTACGCCGAGCAGGTAGCGGCGGCGGTCGACGATGTCGGCCAGGGCGCCGGCTGGCAGCGCCAGCAGGAACATCGGCAACGCCCCCGCCACCTGGACCAGGGCCACCGCCAGGGGACTGGCCGACAGCGAGGTCATCAGCCAGCCGGCGCCCACCTCGTGCATCCAGGTACCGATGTTGGACGCGATGCTGGCCAGCCACAGCCAGCGGAAGGTGCGCTGACGCAGGGGCTGCCAGGGCGAGGCGGCGTTGGGGTTCAAGGCGGCGGCGGTCATGGTGGCGGTCCTCAGAAGCTGAAGCAGGAGCAGCCGAAGGCGCCCCAGAAGCCACTGAAGTCGCTGACCGGCACCTGGCTCTGGCGCGCCCGCTCATGGCCGTGGCCATGTACGGAACAGGCGCCGGCGCACTGGTGCACGGCGGCCTGCAGGGGCGCACCGGGCTTCCAGTGACCGGGCACCTTGACCACCGGCGACCAGTCCGGCGTGACCGGCAAGGGCGCCGGGCCGAGGCGATCGAATTCCTCGGCGCCATGGACGATGCGGCCGCCGACCACGGTCAGCACCGACTCCAGGTGCTTGATGGCCTCCTCCTCGACAGTGAAGAAGTCCGCCGAGAGCACTGCCACGTCGGCCAGCTGGCCCACCCGCAACTGGCCCTTCTTGCCCTGTTCCGAGGAGAACCAGGCACTGCCCTGGGTGAACAGCTGCAGGGCGGTGGCCCGGGGCAGGCCTTCCTGATAGAGCGCGAGGCCGCCGACGGTGCGGCCGCTGACCATCCAGTACAGTGAGGTCCAGGGGTTGTAGCTGGAGACGCGGGTGGCGTCGGTCCCCGCCCCTACCGGTACGCCTTCGGCGAGCATCCGCTGGATAGGCGGGGTCTGCTCGGCGGCCTTGGCACCATAGCGGTCGACGAAGTATTCGCCCTGGAAGGCCATGCGGTCCTGGATGGCGATGCCGCCGCCGAGGGCCTTGACCCGCTCGATGTTGCGCGGACTGATGGTCTCGGCGTGGTCGAAGAACCAGGGCAGCCCGTTGAAGGGCACGTCGCGATTGACCCGCTCGAAGACGTCGAGCATGCGTGAGATGGATTCGTCGTAGGTGGCGTGCAGGCGGAACGGCCAGCGTTGCTCCACCAGGTGGCGCACCACGGGCTCCAGATCGGCTTCCATACTGGACGGCAGGTCCGGGCGCGGTTCGAGGAAGTCCTCGAAGTCGGCCGCCGAGAAGGCCAGCATCTCGCCGGCGCCGTTGTGGCGGAGGAAGTCGGTGCCCTGGTGCAGGGTGACGCTGCTGGTCCAGTTCTTGAAGTCGGCCAGCTCTTCCTTGGGCCGCTGGGTGAAGAGGTTGTAGGCGATGCGTACGGTGAGCTGGTCGGCATCGGCCAGCTCCTGGATGACCTGGTAGTCGTCCGGGTAGTTCTGGAAGCCGCCGCCGGCATCGATGGCGCTGGTCAGGCCCAGGCGATTGAGTTCACGCATGAACTGGCGCGTGGAGTTGACCTGGTATTCCAGCGGCAGCTTGGGCCCCTTGGCCAGGGTGGCATAGAGGATCATGGCGTTGGGCCGGGCGATGAGCATGCCGGTGGGCTCGCCCCGGGCGTCGCGCTGGATCTCGCCGCCTGGCGGATTGGGCGTGTCCTTGGTGTAGCCCACGACACGCAGGGCGGCGCGGTTGAGCAGGGCCCGGTCATAAAGGTGCAGGATGAACACCGGGGTGTCCGGCGCGGCCTGGTTGAGCTCCTCCAGGGTCGGCAGCCGGCGCTCGGCGAACTGGAATTCGTTCCAGCCGCCCACTACCCGCACCCACTGCGGCGCCGGGGTACGCTCGGCCTGGTCCTTGAGCATGCGCAGGGCATCGGCCAGCGAGGGCACGCCCTCCCAGCGCAGTTCCAGGTTGTAGTTCAGGCCACCGCGGATCAGGTGCAGGTGGGAGTCGTTGAGGCCCGGGATGGCGCGGCGACCGCGCAGGTCGACCACCTGGGTGCCCGGGCCGCGATGGGCCATGACGTCGCTATCGCTACCCACGGTAAGAAAGACGCCGTCCTTGATGGCGACCGCAGTCGCCGCGGGGCGCTCGGGATCGACGGTGTGGAGCTTGCCGTTGTGCAGGATCAGATCGGCGTGTTGCATGGTGCCTCCAGAGGCAGTGTCGGCGCGTCCGGCCAGGGGCAGGACGGACCAGAGCGCGCCGGCGGCGCCCAACAGGAGGGCGCGGCGGCGTTGAGGGTCCAGGGGTTCTTGGCTCATAACCGTACTCGCGACCCGGGCAGCGTCTGCTGCTGACCGGGCGGGTGGTCAGCGGGCGACGAAGGCCAGCAGGTCCTGGTTCAACTGCGCGGCGTGGGTCACCGCGAAGCCGTGGGGGGCGCCGGCGTACACCTTGAGCTCGGCGCCACGGATCAGCTCGGCCGCCAGCTTGCCGGTGGTCTCGAAGGGCACCACCTGGTCGGCATCGCCGTGGATCACCAGGGTCGGTACGTCGACCTTGGCCATGTCCGGGCGGAAGTCGGTCGCGGAGAAGGCGGTAACGCAGTCCAGGGTGCCTTTCAGCGACGCCAGCAGGGCGATGTTGAGGGTCTGGGTGAAGACGCCTGCGGAGACCTGCTGGCCCTGGTTGGTGCCATAGAACACCGGGGCGAAGTCGGCGAGGAACTGGGCGCGGTCCTTGAGCAGGCCATCACGGATACCGTCGAAGACGCCCTGGTCGACGCCCTGGGGGGAGTCCGGCTTCTGGCCGAACAGCGGGGTGACGGCGCCGAGCAGCGCCAGCTTGGCGACCCGCGCCGAACCGTGGCGCGCCAGATAGCGGCTGACGTCGCCACCGCCCATGGAAAAGCCCACCAGGGTTACGTCGCGCAAGTCCAGGTGCTCGATCAGCTCCTTGATATCGTCGGCGAAGGTGTCGTAGTCGTAGCCGTTCCACGGCTGGCCGGAGCGCCCGAAACCACGGCGGTCGAAGGCGATGGCGCGATAGCCGTGGCTGGCCAGGTGGTGCATCTGGTAGTCCCACATGTCAGCGTCCAGCGGCCAGCCGTGGCTGAACAGCACGGGCTTGCCGCTGCCCCAGTCCTTGAAATAGATCTCGACGCCGTCGCGGGTGGTAAAGGTGCTCATGGTTGTTCGCCTCTAAGGGTGGGGGGAGTGGAAAAGGCGCCCGAGCGGGCGTTGAGCCAGGGCGCGCACAGGCGGCTCACCCTCGGCATGATCAGGAACACCACCAGCGGCACGATGCACAGGGTGATCAGCAGGTTGCTGGGCACCGAGCCGGCCAGCAGCGGATAGCGCGCGAACAGCGGCTGCCACAGCGGCGGGATCAGCATCGTCAGGGGCGCAATGACCAGGTAGGTCAGCACCGCCTGCTTCCAGGCGGGTGGCGGGCGTATGCCGGGGCGGGGCGGCTTGAACCAGAATTCGGCGTCGGCATGCACCTCGGGCGCATCGGCCTCGCGCAGCAGCGGCGCCACCTCGGCGATCAGCGCCTGGCGCTCTGGCGAGGCCAGCCAGGCCTGCAGTTGGTCGACGTCGGCGAAACGCACCAGGGTGGTGAAGGCGGTGCCTGCCTCGGCCGGCGGGATGACATCCACACCGAGATGGCCACAGGCTTCACGGGCAGCGGTGACCGCGCGCTGCAGCCAGCGCTGATAGGCGTCCTGCTGGCCGGCCAGGGGCTGGTGGCGGATCACCAGGGTGACGATGCGACTGTGCGCCTGATGCAGGTCCTGCCCGCGTGTGGCGCTCATGACAGGGCCCTCGCGAAACCACCCTGGGCGGCGTGACGCCTGACCAGCCGGGCTTCCAGTGAATAGCGACCGGGCCCGGTGAGCGCCAGGGTGCCGAACAGCACCAGCAGCAGCCAGCCGAACTGCCCCTGCTCCAGAGACCACTCGGGGTGCACCACCAGCAGGGCGATCAGCAGCAACCCGAGGATCGGCAGGCAGGCCAGGCGCGTCGCCCAGCCCAGGGCGATCAGCAACGGACAGAGCACCTCGGCGAAGACGGCGAAGCCCAGCGTCGGCCAGGCGCCCAGGTGCAGCGGGTCTTCGATCAGGCCAAGCTGCTGGCGAAAGTGCAGCGCCTTGGGCAGGCCGTGCACCGCCAGGAGCAGCCCGGCGCCACCCAGGCGCAGGAACAAGAGTCCCAGATCCAGTCGCACACGTTCCATGGCCCAGCCTCCCGCAGAAAGAGTCGGTCGCGAGAAGACCCCGCGCCGTCGATGGAGCGGACTTTCGCCCGGACGACGGCTGGCGGCCTTGGACGTCTGTGCTGATTTTTGTACGCCTGTGCTGTGGCGTAGGGCTGAAAGGATTCAGGTCACAGCCAAGGCAGGATAGTCAACCTCAGAAGGACTGTTTAACGCGCGAGCGCTACTTATTAGAATACGGAGTGGACAGTAATCTAGCCCCATCGCATCCAAGCCGGATGCCAGACCTGGAAAAGGACAGTCAACGATGAATACCCAAGCCCTCACCGCCACCACCGGCCGCCTGCTGCTCGCCAGCCTCTTCCTGTTCAGCGGCGTGGGCAAACTGCTCGCCCCCGCCGCCACCAAGGGCTACATCGCCGCCATGGGCCTGCCCTTCCCGGACCTCGCCTACCTGGGCGCCCTGGTGGTCGAGCTGGGACTCGCCAGCCTCCTGCTGATCGGCTACCGCACCCGCCCGGTCGCCCTGGCCATGGCCGCCTTCACCCTGGTCACCGCCCTGGTATTCCACAGCCAGTTCGCCGATCAGAACCAACTGATCCACTTCCTCAAGAACATCGCCATCGCCGGTGGTCTGCTGCAGGTGGCGGCCTTCGGCGCCGGCGCCCTGAGCCTGGATGGTTGGCGGCCGGTGCGGGCGGCCCGACTCGCCTGATCGCCCTCGCTCGTGACGCCCGCCTGATCCTTGAGGTCAGGCGGGCGCCGTCACATCCAGCATCCTGGCGCAGGCCTCGCGCACCAGGTCGAGGAACAGGCGCAGCCGCGCCGGGTAGACGCGGGCGTAGGGATAGATGAGATAGATCGGCAGAGGCGCGGCCTGCCATTCCGGCAGCAGGTGCACCAGGCGTCCCGCGGCGACGTCCTCGCGTACCATCCAGTGCGACAGCGCCGCACAACCCAGGCCGCGCACCGCGGCATGACGGGCGACGAAGAGACTCTCGGTGGCCAGCCGCGGGCGCAAGGGGATCAGCCGGCTTTCGCCAGTGGCGCCCAGCTGCAGGCGCAGTTCGGTCTGGTAGAACTGCGTCATGGCGATCCAGGGCAGTGCCGCCAGCTCCTCGGGTGCCTGCAGCGTGCTCGCCAGCTCCGGCGCCGCCACCAGGATGCGCTGCACATCACCCAGGCGCACCGCCACGGTATCCGGATCCTCCACCACCCCCACCCGGATGGCGCAGTCGACGCCATCGGCGACGAAATTGGGCGCCCGGTCGCTGAGCACCCAATCCACCTGCATGCCGGGATAGCGCCGCAGATAGGTCTCCAGCGGATCGAGCAGTTGCTCCTGGCCGAAGGCATGGGGCATCACCACCCGCAGCCGTCCCTCGGGCTCGGCATGGGCACCGTGCAAGGCGGCGGCGAAGGCCTGCCAGTCGCCGAGCAGTTGCTGGGCCTGGCGATAGCAGCGCTGGCCGTCCTCGGTCAGGCGCAGGGCGTGGGTCGAGCGCTGTACCAGGCGCACCTGCAGCGCCCCCTCCAACGCTTGCAGACGTCGGCTGACGGTAGGCTGGGTGGTGCCAAGCTGGCGCGCGGCCGCCGACAGGCTGCCGGCTTCGACGATACGCACGAAGGTTTCCAGCAGGTCGAGACGGTCATGGGTAAAGGTGGTGTTCATACGGCCTACGTATACCCCCTGTACCCCGCGTTCGGCTACAGGCAGCGACCACTCTGGCGAAGAATGCGCTCATCGTCTTCCCACCCGGAGAATCGCCATGACCGACATTCCACTCTCGCATAGCCAGACCTCGCCTCACAGCGGCAGTCTGTCCCCGGCCCTGCTTGGCCTGCTGGCCACCGGCGCCGGCCTCAGCGTAGCCAACCTCTATTACAGCCAGCCCCTGCTGGGCACCCTGGCCAGTGCCCTGCCCGCGCCCGCTGCCGACGTGGGGCTGATCCCCACCCTCACCCAACTCGGCTATGCCCTGGGGCTGCTGCTGCTCGCGCCCCTGGGTGATCGTTTCGATCGCCGCCGCATCATCCTGGCCAAGCTGGCCGTGCTGCTGCTGGCGCTGCTCGGCGCCAGTCTGGCGCCGGGGTTGCACGGGCTGCTGGTGGCCAGTCTGGTCACCGGCCTGGCCGCCACCGTGGCCCAGGACCTGGTGCCCGCCGCCGCGACCCTGGCGCCGCCGGCCGAGCGCGGGCGCATCGTCGGCACGGTGATGACGGGGCTGCTGCTGGGCATCCTGCTGTCGCGGGTGGTGAGCGGCCTGGTGGGCGAGTTGCTGGGCTGGCGCGCGGTCTATCTGTTCGCCGCCCTCAGCATCGCCGCCATCGCCGTGGCGGTCTGGCGTGGTCTGCCGGCCTTCGCCGCCACCACCCGGCTCAGCTATCCGGCCCTGCTCGGCTCCCTGGGTACCCTCTGGCGCCAGCATGCCGCCCTGCGCCGGGCGACCCTGGCGCAAGGGCTGCTGTCCGTGGGCTTCAGCGCCTTCTGGTCGACCCTCGCCCTCTATCTGCATGCCGAGCCCTTCCAGTTGGGCAGCGCCGCCGCCGGCGCCTTCGGCCTGGCCGGTGCCGCCGGTGCCCTGGCCGCGCCCTGGGCCGGGCGCCTGGCGGATCGCCATGGCTCGGAATGGGTGACGCGCCTGGGCATCGGCCTGGCGGCCACGGCCTTTGCCAGCCTGCTCCTGCTGCCTTGGCTGCCGGGCGTGGCCGGTCTGGTGCTGCTGGCGCTGGCGACGGTGGTCTTCGATCTCGGCGTCCAGGCCACTCTGATCGCCCACCAGGCCCAGGTCTACGGCCTGGAACCCGAGGCGCGCAGCCGGCTCAACGCGGTGCTCTTCACTGGCATGTTCATCGGCATGGCCAGCGGCGCGGCGCTGGGCAGTCTGCTGCTGGCCCACCTGGGCTGGAATGGCGTCGCCGGCCTGGCGCTGGCGACCGCCCTGCTGGCCCTGGCGGTACGGCTCTGGCCTGCCCGTCCGCGCCTGGAGTAACGATCACGGTAAACAGCACGGCGCCCTTTGGCTGAAGGCATCGTCAACCAGAACAGGACGACCATTCTCCTTCCAGCTCGTTAATCAAACCGGGGCGCCACAGTAGGATGACTTCCATGGCGTCGGAACAGACCGCGCCCCACTCAGACAAGGAGCCTCATCATGCTGGCCATTCGTAAAGCTTCCGATCGCGGCGCCGCCAACCACGGCTGGCTCAAGTCCTTCCACACCTTCTCCTTCGCCAGCTACCGCAATCCGGCGGAACAGGGCTTCTCCGACCTGCTGGTGATCAACGACGACACCGTGACCGGGGGCCAGGGCTTCGGCGAGCACCCGCACCGCGACATGGAGATCTTCTCCTATGTGCTCGAAGGCGCCCTGGAGCACCAGGACAGCCTGGGCACCGGTTCGGTGATCCGCCCCGGTGACGTCCAGCTGATGAGCGCCGGCAGTGGCGTCAGCCACAGCGAGTTCAACCACTCCGAGCGCGAGAGTGTGCATTTCCTGCAGATCTGGATCGTGCCCAACGTGCGCCGCGCCGAACCGCGCTACCAGCAGCAGCACTTCAGCGCCGAGGCCAAGCGTGGGCGTCTGGCCCTGATCATCTCGCCGGACGGCGCCGAGGGCTCACTGGAAGTACGCCAGGACGCCCGGGTCTACGCCGGTCTGTTCGACGGCAGCGAAAGCGCCGCGCTGCAACTGGCCCCCGAGCGCCATGCCTATGTGCACGTCGCCCGCGGCAGCCTGGAGCTGAACGGCGTCCTGCTGCAGGCCGGTGACGGCGCAAGGCTGCGCGGCGAGCGCGAGCTGCAGCTGGCCCACGGGACCGATGCCGAGGTGCTGGTGTTCGATCTGCGGCCCAACGAACTGCCGCAAATGCCCTGACTACGACTTGCTGCGCGTCGGCCAAACTGCGTTGAAAAGACCTTCGGAATGCTCATTTACCACTCGTAAACTCCGCTTCCTCAGGTCTTTTCGCCTTGTTTGGCTCTAGCTCGCGAAATCGTAGGCCCCGTTTGCGCTAGGAGGCCGCTCCCACGGCCTCCCCTTGCCGAGAACGCGCCATGAGCACCCAAGCCCTGACTTCCCTGGTGGCCGGTAACGCCACCCTCTGGCTGACGCTGAACGTCTTTGGCGAACAGCTGGGCCTGCCGGTACCGGCCTATCCGTCTTTGCTGGTGATGGGCGCCGCGGCCGATGAAGCCGAGTTGCTCCTGGCGCTGCTGGCCAGCGTGGCGGTCACCGGCGTGGCCGATCTGCTCTGGTACTGGGCCGGTCGGCGCCATGGCGCCTGGCTGCTGCGCCATCTGCCTGGCCAGCATGTCCCGGCCGCCACCCGCCTGCCCAGCTTGCTGCTGGTAGCCAAGTTCATCCCCGGCGCCGCGGCCCTGGCCACCCTGAGCGCGGGCGCCAGCGCCATGCCCCTGCGGCGCTTCCTTGCCTATGACCTGGGCGGCGCCACCCTGTGGATCGGCTCCGGCCTGGCCCTGGGGCGGTTGTTCGAGGCGCACATCCTGGCCCTGCTCGACGCACTCCAGGCCTATGGCCCGGCGCCCCTGCTGCTCGCCGGACTGCTCGGCCTCGCCCTGCTGGGCTGGCACCTGCTGGCTCGCCGCCACGGTCGGCCAAGCCCGGCGCGACAGTATTGCGCCTAAGCCGTTGCCGGCTTAACGCTAATTAACGATAAACAACTCGCACGTCAGACAACTGCAGGGAATCATTCTCAGCCAGGCCAGCGCGCCACACGGCTGGTTTGACAGGGAGAGCGCCATGTCCATGACCGTCGATAGCACCCTGGCTCTATCCAATACCCGACTGGTCGGCTTGGCCGCCTGGCAGGAACGTCTGGCCAAGGAAGTCCTGCTGCAGCATCTGGAGCGCGGCATCAGCGTCAGCCAGGTCGCCTCCGTCTGCGGCCTGTCGCGCAGTCACTTCACCCGCCAGTTCAAGCTCAGCGCCGGACTCGCCCCACTGGAATGGCTGCGCCAGCAGCGCATCCACCGTGCCCGGCAATTGCTCGCCGAGCGCCGGCTACCCCTGGCGGCGATCGCCCTGGAATGCGGCTTCTTCGACCAGGCGCATCTGAGCCGGGTATTCACCCGCGCCGTGGGGATCCCGCCGCTGGCCTGGCAGCAGCAGGCCCTGGAGCGGCGGTTGCTGGCGGAACTGGCGCAGGTGCAGGCGCAACATGGCCAGCAGGCGGTAGCCTAGGGTCGCCCCGCTGCCTTCCACCAGGATCAGCGACTTGTCCACCAATTGTCCCAGGAGGGGGATGAACAGCGCCTCCTCCAGCCCGCGCTGCGCCGCCAGTCGCAGGGCCTCCTGCCGACTGAAATGCTCCCCGGCCTCGGCCAGGGTCGCCAGCACGGCGAATTCCGACTCGCTCAGGCTGTGCAGACTCCAGTCGAGCATGGCGCGGAGGCTGCGCTGGCGTTGCGCCGCCGTGCGCCGCCCGGCCACGCTCAGGTAATAGCCGCCATCGAGTTGCGCCAAGACCCCCGCCAGCCCCAGTGCCGCCACCTGCTCGGCCAGGATCTCCAGCGCCAGGGGGACGCCTTCGCTGCGGCGGCAGATCTCGCCCACCAGCTGCACGTCGGCTGGCCGCAACTGCAGCCCCGGCAGGCGCGCCCGGGCACGCCGGACGAACAGCCGAAAGGCCGGCTGGCGCATGGCCTCGCGCAGCCGCCGTGTGGGTGGATTCACGACCGGCAGCGGCGCCAGGCGCAACACGGCCTCCCCTTCCACCCGCAGGGCCTCGCGACTGGTGACCAGCACCCTGAGCTGCGGACAGCCTTGCAGCAGGTTTTCCACCAGCCAGGCCGCGGGTTCGATCAGCCGCTCGGCATTGTCCAGCACCAGCAGCAGGCGCCGCGTGGCCAGGGCTTCCTGCAGCGCCGGCAAACCACTGCCACTGGCGAGTCCCAGGTCACTGGCGAGCCGATCCACCAGCGCCATCATGTGGCCCAGTGCCGCGAGATCGAGACTCTGTATCCCGTCGGCAACGTCTTCCGCCAGCACGGGCAGCAGATGCTGGACCAGCAGCGACTTACCGACACCGCCGGTACCCACCACCGACACCAGGCGGCGCTGGGCAAGCAACCGGCGCAGTTCGACCAGGCTGGTCTCGCGACCTTCCAGGGGCGTCAGCGGCGGTGACGTCTCGACCAGGGGTATCAGGTCGCCTTCGCCCAGCCGCTCCACCGGCGGCGCGAAGCCGTAGCCGCGCTGGCGGACGCTGAGGATGGGATCGTCGGCGCTGTAGGGGCGCAGCACCCGGCGCAGGGCCGAGATGTGCACCCGCAGATTGATGTCCTCGACGACGCTCCCGGGCCAGACCCTCGTCATCAGGGTCTGCTTGCCGACCAGTTCGCCGGGGTGTTGCAGCAGCACCCGCAGGATGTCCAGGGCCCGTCCGCCGAGGGGCAGCACACGCTCGCCATCCAGCAGCAGGCGCCGACGTGCATCCAGGACCAGGCCGCAGAAGCGGAAGGCACTGGCGTCTTCCAGGGACTTGAGCTCTTGCATGACCATGTCGCGCCACCTTGCCTCGGGTTCTGCGGGCACCAGGCTCCGCAGTCCCTCGACGGTGTGCGCCTCTCCTTGCCGATAGGTACGACCATTCTGGCTGCTACCCAGGCAAGCCGTATGACGATATACGGCCAGAAGCTGCCATCGATGGGCGTGATACCGCCATCAGAGGCCGATTTCAGCTGAATTGGTAACGGTATTGCGCCGGAGTCAGCCCCAGATGGCTCTGGAAGGCGGCGCGCATGCAGCGGTCGCTGGCGAAGCCGCTGCGAAAGGCCACCGTCTTCAGCGGCAGTTCACTGGTCTCCAGCAATTCGCGTGCATGATCAATGCGCGCCCTGAGCACGAACTCCTGGGGTGTCATGCCGGTGTCGCGCTTGAACACCCGGGCGAAGTTGCGGGTACCCATGGTCGCCAGCTCGGCGAGCCGGCTGATCGAATAGGCCTGGTCGATATTGGCCAGCACATGGTGCTGCACCCGGTTGATCGCGGTGGTGGCTTCCGGCTCGTCGAGCAACGGGCTGAACTGCGCCTGCTTGCCCTGCCGCTGGGTCACCACCACCAGCACCTTGGCCACCTCCCGGGCGATGACCTTGCCGTGATCCTCGGCCACCAGGGCCAGCGCCAGGTCGATGCCGGCGGTGACCCCAGCCGAACTCAGCAGCGGGCCATCGCTCAGGTAGATGTCATCGGCGGTCACTTGGGCGCGGGGAAAGCGTCGCGCCAGTCGCTCGCGATAATTCCAGTGGGTGGTGACCCGTCGGCCATCGAGCAGACCGGCGCTGCCGAGCAGGAAGGTGCCGGTGCAGACCGCTCCGTAGCGGGTGCACTGCGCGGGCACCTGCCGCAGCCAGGCCGCGACGTCCGGATGGGGCTCCAGGTAGGCCCCCGGCCCACCGGGCACCAGCAGCAGGTCATAGCTCCCCGGCGGCTGTTGGGTGGTGAGCTCCGTGCGTATCGTCATGCCATTGGAACAACGCAGGGTCCGCCGCCGCCCCGCGGCGATGGTCACGATGCGATAGTGGTCGGCCGTGGGCAGATAGCGATTGGCGATGGAAAACACCTCCACCGGCCCGGCGAAATCCAGCATCAGCACCTCGGGGACCAGCAAGAAAGCCACTGTCCTCGTCATGGCGATACATCCTTATCCGTGTTGCAGTTTGTCCTTGGATGCCGGGGCGTCCGGGTCAAGGTAGGGACGAGGATAGAGAACTGTCTCGAAGGGACAAGCACTGGCAAAAGGCCATCTATCTGTCTTTTTATGGTTTCCACTGAGGCTTGGCCGAACGCAGGGCCTCTGGTGCGGTATTCTTGGCGAACTCAATGCCGTTGCTGACGTTTCTCCTGCCGCTACCCCTTTCGCAACCTGATCTGGGTGATCTCGCTTGGCGCGCCAAATCTCAGCGGTGGCCCCCAGTAGCCGGTGCCGCGGCTGATGTAGACGGTCAGCCGACCCAGGCGGTGGATGCCGGCCACCCAGGGTTGCTGCAGGCGCACGAAGTGCATCCAGGGCCAGAACTGGCCGCCGTGGGTGTGGCCGGAGAGCTGCACATCGGCACCGGCCGCTTCGGCCTTGGGCGCCGAGCGCGGCTGGTGGGCCAGCAGCAGGCGGAATAGTCCTTCCGGGGCACCGGCGAAGGCAGCCGCGGCGTCGCTGCGGTGGCTGGGCACATAGAGCGGCGCCGAGTAGTCGGTGATGCCGGCCAGCACGAAGGGCGTGCCCTGGTGCTGCAGTACCACATGCTCGTCGAGCAGCAGGGTCAGGCCCTGCTCGCGCCAGGCGCGCACCCAGGCCTCGGCGCCGGAATAGTATTCGTGGTTGCCGGTGATGGCATAGGTGCCCAGGCGCGCCTTGAGCCCTTGCAGCGGCAGGAATTCGTGCTGCAACTCGGCCACGCTGCCATCCACCAGGTCGCCGGTGATGGCCACCAGATCGGCGTCCAGGCCGTTGACCCGGTCGACGATGCGCTGCAGGTAGCCGGCCTTGATGGTGGGGCCGATGTGCAGGTCACTGAGCTGGACGATACGCAGCCCGTCCAGGCCGGCAGGCAGCGTCGGCAGGGCCAGTTCCACGTCCTTGACCCTGGCCGTGCGGCGGGCGTTGTAGACGCTGCGCAGGGCCACCAGCAGCACCAGACCCAGCACCGCCCAGGCACTGCCGGTACGCCAGGCGGCGTCCAGCGGTTGCCCGACGAGGCTGGCGAGCGCCACCACCAGCCCGCGCAGCAGACTGAACACCGCCAGGCTGGAGAACACGCCCATGGCGATCAGCGCGGCCCAGGCCAGCAAGCGCGAGTTCATGTCCCGTGAGCGAAAGCCCAGGGGCACCAGGACGAAGGACAGCAGCAGCAAGATCCAGAACGGCAGCTGCGCAGCGGGCGACAGCCCGAGATCGCCGATGACGCTGAGGCCGATGAACAGATGCAGGGCGAAGAGAACCAGATACATCATGGCGCGGGAGCGGAACATGGAGGGCCCAGAGGCAAGGAGAAGGGCCTACCTTAGCACCCCGTCGGTCGCCCCTCGGAGCCCCGGGTTGTTTCCGGCTACAACGATTCAGCCGGCATTCAGCGCCGCTCCGCTTCGTCCGCCAGGGCTGCCTGATCTGCGCGGCGGCCCAGATAGAAACCCAGGCAGGCCCAGAGCGCCGCGCAACCGGCACCGACGAGGGCCGGCAGCCAGGCGCCGTGGCCGAGCAGATCCAGCAGACTCTTGGCCCAGCCGCTGGCGGCGTCACCGGCGCGATAGACCACGGTGTCGATGAAGTTCTTGGCCTTGTATTGGGTCTCGGCGTCCAGCGGCGCGAAGAGCATCTCGCGCCCCGGGCGGATGAAGGCGTATTCGCCGATCCGCCTGACGATCATCAGCCCGGCCAGCATGGCGAAGGTGGGCAGCAGCGCCAGCCCGAGGAAGCCGATACACATCAGCAGCGGCACCCCGGCCAGCAGCACCCGTACCCCGAGCCGCTGGGCCAGGCGACCGGTGATCAGCACCTGGCTGACCAGGGCGCCGGCCTGGACCGCGAAGTCCAGCAGGCCGAACACCTGCACCTGGCGAGCGCGATCGGGAAACAGCTCGGCCACCAGTCGCGCCTGCTCGAAGTAGAGAAAGGTGCTGACCGTGGCCAGCAGGATGACGAAGGCGCTCACCGCCAGCAGATAGGGCGAGGCCAGCACCCGGGTCAGGCCGCTGAAGGGATTGCCGGCCACCGGGCGACGCGGACTTTCGGTCGGCGGCGCACCCGGGCGTCCGGCACCGCGGGTCTCGCGCCAGCCCATCAGATAGGCCTTGAGCCTGAGCGCCAAGAGCAGCAACGCCGCGGCCAGCAGCGCGAGGCCCGCCTCGCCGATCAGCGGGGCCAGGACGGCGGCCAATACCGGGCCGAGCAGCCCACCCACACTGGCCCCAGCGGCGATGAAGGCGAACAGCCGCCGCGCCTGAGCGCCGTCGAAGACATCGGCCATCAGACTCCAGGCCACCGAGACCACGAAGAGGTTGTAGACCGAGATCCAGACATAGAAGGTACGCGCCAGCCAGACGCTATCACCTAAGCTGGCGAAGCAGGCGGCGAAGGCCAGCAGGTTGAGGGCGAAGAAGCCGTAGACCCAGTCGACGAAGCGAATCCGCGCCACCCGCGAATTGAGCCAGGCGAACAGTGGCACGGCGAGCAGCATCACCAGGAAGGTGGCGGTGAACAGCCACTGCAGATTCTCCACGCCACCGGCGATGCCCATGGCCTCGCGGATCGGCCGCAGCATGAAGTAGCCGGCGAACAGGCAGAGAAACAGCGCGAAGCCGGCCAGGGCCGCGGACGACTCACCGGCGCGGGCGTCGAGGACGCGACCGAGCCAGTCCTTCATCTAGGCGAACAGCCTGGCAATGGCCTCACGCTGGCGTGCATCCGGCAGGCGACCGCGGCCGGCCTGCAGGTTGTCGACCATGTAGCGCGGATTGCTGGTGGCGGGAATCACCGCGGTCACCGCCGGGTCGGCGAGGATGAACTTGAGCAGCAGCTGTGCCCAACTGGTCGCGCCCAGTTCGGCAGCCAGCGGCGGCAAGGGTTTACCGCGGGTGCCGGAGAGCAGATTGCCGCGCTGGAAGGGTCGATTGATCAGCACGGCGATACCCTGGTCCCGGCAATAGGGCAGCAGGTGCTTTTCCGCCTCGCGCTCCCCCACCGAATAGTTGAACTGCACGAAGTCGACCTTTTCCTGCTTCAGCGTGGCCAGCAGATCGTCCAGCGCCGCCTCGCGATAGTGGGTGACGCCGACATAGCGCACCCTGCCGGCCTGCTGCTGTTCGCGCAGTAGGGCCAGCTGGTTGGCGGTGTCCTGCAGGTTGTGCACCTGGACCAGGTCCAGGCGATCGGTCTGCAGGGCCTTGAAGCTGGCGGCCAGTTGCGCCGCGCCGCGCTCGCGGCCGGTAGCCGATACTTTGGTGGCGAGAAAGACCCGCTCCCGGGCCTGGGCCCGCTTCACCAGCTCGCCGGCCACCCGTTCGGAGTTGCCATAGCTGGGCGCGGTGTCGATGAGGCTGCCACCGCCGTCGAGCAGCGCCTTGAGCACCTCCTGCAGCGGCGCCAGGGCGGCGTCGTTCAAGTCGACATCGAGATTGCCCGAGGTACCGAGACCGATGACGGGCAGGGCCTCGCCACTGCGGGGGATCTTGCGGGTCAGCAGCGGCTCGGCGGCCTGGACGCTCTGCCATAGCCAGGGTGCGGCGGTCACGGCGGCGGCCAGGGCGGTGGTGGTCTGCAGGAAATGGCGACGGGTCGGCATGGCGGGCCTCGCGACGATCGTTTCGAAAGGATGACCCTTGAGTTAAGCGGTTCTTCCAGCCTGTCGCCCGCTAGGCTCGTTGCGGCATGTTGCAGTGAGAGCCGTTTTCGTAGGTTGGGTTGAGCGCAGCGAAGCCCAACAGTGCCAAGGTCGAACCCCCCGTTGGCCTTCGACGATAGAGCCGTCTCAACCCAACCTACGTGACGAGACAGTAGGTTGGGTTGAGCGCAGCGAAGCCCAGCAGTGCCAAGGTCGAACACCCCCGTTGGGCTTCGACGATGGAGCCGTCTCAGCCCAACCTACGAAAGAATGCCGTGATCCGCCGGCGGCAGACTGCCGTCGCCGCCCAGGTAGCGGTCATAGAAATGCCGCACCGTGACGTTCTTGTGCTTGGCTTCGAACATGATGTCGAAACGGTCGAGGAACTGGCAGGCGTAGCGGTTGCACCAGTCGTTCCACATCATGTCGCTGTGGGCATAGAGCACCCGCTTGCTGATCTGCTGCAGCAAAAACTTGATGTCGATCCGCTCGGTGGGCGACACGCCCATTTCCATCAAGGCCTCCGGCGGCTGGGAGTAGTGCATGGCCGGACGCACCCCGCGCCAGCTGTCGATGATCCTCGCCACCCGTGGCTCCCAGGGATCGATGTAGGCCTCTTCATGGATCCAGCAGTGGTGGATGTCCAGCACCACCGGGGCGAGATCGGCCAGTTGCAGACAGTCGTCGACGCCGTAGGTCTTTTCATCGTTCTCGAAGGTGATGCAGTTGCGCGCCTCGGTGGAGAGTCGCGGCCAGATCGCGCGAATGCCGGGCACGCCCAGGCGGCCGGCGATGTGCACATTGCACTTGAAGTCCTGGAATTTCTGGCCGTAGCCCATCAGGCGGATCATGTCGGCGTGGTACTCGAATTCCTTCAGGCTGTTCTCCACCACCTCGGGGCGATCCGAGCCCAACACGCAGAATTGCCCGGGATGCAGCGACAGCCGCACATCGCGGCGGCGGGCCAGCTCGCCCAGCCGACCGAAGCGATCGGCCAGCAGCGCCTGCAACTCTTGGGAACGATAGAAGTAGGCGAATTCGGCGTGGCTGTAGAAGGGCAGCAGATCGCTGCTCAGGCGCAGCATGCGCAGATTGTCCGGCAGGTCGGCGACGTGCTCGACGAATCTCAGTTGGGCATCCAGGTTGTGAGTGACCACGTCCAGCAACTTGGCTTCGGCGGCCGCGCGCTCGACGCTGCCCAGCCAGCGCAGGGTGGTGGTACGGGTGTTGAAGGCCCGCTCGACCTGCTCCAGTGCCTTGAGCGACAGACTGCGCTCGGGATGACGGTACATGCAGGCAAAGCCGATTCGATACATGGGACGCTCGGGACAGGGACTCTAGGGATTAGTCCGCGCGGCGCCGCTTGGGTGCGGGTGGGGTGATGGGTGGAAGTGGGCCTTGGCGTTTGGCGTCCGGGCTTGTCCTCACCCAGGCCCTCTCCCGGAGGGAGAGGAAGAGTCAATTGCGGCCATGGCGGTCCGACGATGCGGCCGCTCCTACGGGCCGCGGTAGGTTGGGCTGAGCGCAGCGAAGCCCAACATCGCCTCGGGGCCGCCAATGTTGGGCTTCGACGATGGAACTGTCTCAACCCAACCTACGGTCTATCGCGGCCTTGGTCGCGATGCACTCTTGCGCCCTACCCCGGCCCCAACCACACCGTTAGGGCATGCAGCACCAGTCCCACCAGGCCGCCCACCAGAGTGCCGTTGATGCGGATGAATTGCAGGTCCTTGCCGACGCTCTGCTCCAGTTGCTGGACCAGCTCGCGGGTATCCCAGGCGGCCACGCGGGCGGCGATGTAGTCGCCGATGCGCTGGCGGTTGCGGTCGATGAAGGGCGGTGCCACCGCCATCAGCTGCTCGTTGATCCAGCGCCGCATGGCTTCGTCGCGACTCAGGGTTTCGCCCAGCTCGGCCAGCAGCCGGCCTAGGCGGCGGCGGATGCGCGAATCCGGAGCGGCGAGATCGGCCTGCAGCCAGTTCACCAGTTCGTCCCACAGCTCCTGCAGATAGCCGGCCAGCGCCGGATGCGCAAGCAATCGATCACGTAGTTGCTCGCCGCGCAGGCGAAAGGCCGGGTCCTCTTTGAGGCGCTCGATGAAGCCGACCAGATAGCCATCGAAGTGCCGGCGTAACTCGTGTTCGCGGTCGTGGCTGATCTCGCCGATCAGGCGCGACACCGCCTGCACCACCTTGATCGCCGACCAGCGCCCGACCCGCTCGTCCAGCCCCAGGTACTTGAGGGTGCGCAACTCGCCGCCGATGGTGCGGGCGATCAGCGCCTGGGTGTCCTCGTCCTGCAACAGGCGATCGATCTCCTGTAGCACCTCGTCGAGCACCGCCTGGTGACGGTCGTCGGCGGTCAGCATGTCGAGCAGTTCGCCGGACAGCGCCGCCACGTCCAGGCGTTGCAGCCGCTCCACCGCCACCCGCCGGATGAAGGCCTGCACCCGCACCTCGCGCAGGGCTTCCAGGGAGTAGCGGGCGACACCAGTGGCCTGGCTGGCCACCGCAGCGGCGTTGTCCGGCTGGCGCAACCAGCCGGCCAGGCGTCCGGCCGCGTCCAGTTCTTCCAGCTTGGCCAGCACCTGGGGCGTGGCGAGGAAGTGCAGGCAGATAAAGTCCGACAGCTTGCGCCCGACCCCGGCCTTGTTGCGCGGGATGATGGCGGTATGGGGAATCGGCAGGCCCAGCGGATGGCGGAACAGCGCGGTCACCGCGAACCAGTCGGCGATGGCCCCGACCATGGCCGCCTCGGCGAAGGCGGCGGCGTAGCCCCAGGCCGGGTGGCGGGCCTCCAGGGCGGTGGCCAGGCAGTAGAGCGCCGCCGCCAGGAACAGCAGCAGCAGCGCGATGAGCTTCATGCGCCGGACCGGGGTGAGGCCGTCGCCGGAGAGTGTGGTCATGGAAAAGGGACAATCCTCACGCGGGATGATCCCAGCATCCTACCCCAGACTAGAGTCTGACCCAGCGCTCCTCCTGGGCCGATTGCCGCGCGGCCTGGGCCAGGCGCTCCACTTCCCAGGCCTCCTGGAAGTCGACACCGGTATGCCCGGGGTTGCCGCCCAGGGCTTCCAGCAGCGAGCGGACCTCCAGGGTCTTGAGCTCGTTGTAGCCGAGCTGGTGGCCGGGCGCCGGGCAGAAGGCGGCGTAGTCCGGCAGGTGCGGACCGGCCAGCAGGGTACGGAAACCGGCCAGGCCCGGACGGTCGCCGACCTGGTAGAGGCGCAGTTCGTTGAGGCGCTCCTGGTCGAAGCTGAGGGTGCCGCGGGTGCCGCAGACCTCGAAGGCCAGGCGATTCTTGCGCCCGTGCTTGAGCCAACTAGTGGTCAGGGTGCCGCGGGCGCCATTGGCGAAACGCAGCAGCAGATGGGCCTGGTCGTCGATCTCCACCGCCCGGGGGCCACCCTGATGGGGCCGCTGGCCATGGGCGGTGTGCAGATCGGCGCAGAGCGCCGCCACCGGGCCGAGCAGGAAGCGCGCCAGTGACAGGATATGGCTGCCCAGATCGGCCAGGGCGCCGCCGGCCTGGCGGGTTTCGCAGCGCCAGGTGAAGGGCCCCTGGGGATCGCCCATGAAGTCTTCGCTGAATTCGCCGCTGAAGCTGACGATCTCGCCCAGTTCTCCGCTTTCGATCAGCTCGCGCGCCTGCTTGAGCATGGGATTCTGCAGGTAGTTGTAGCCGACCCGATTGACCACCCCGGCCTGGCGCGCGGCGTCGCGCATCTGCGCCGCCTCCTCCAGGCTCACCGCCAGGGGCTTTTCGCAGTAGACCGCCTTGCCGGCCGCAAGGGCGGCCAGGGCCATGGGTGCGTGCAGCAGATTGGGGGTGGTGATGGCTACCAGCTCGACCTGGGGATCGGCGATCAGGCGCTCCCAGTCGCAACTGCGGGTGAAGCCCCAGGCGTCGGCGCAGCGAGCGGCGCGCTCCGGATCGGCATCGGCCAGGGCCACCAACCGCGGGCGGACCGGGAGCGCGAAGCTGCTGGCCGCGTGATGGAAGGCCTGGGCGTGGGCATGCCCCATGAAGCCGGTGCCGATCAGACCGATGCCGATGTCGCGCATGTCGTTCTCCGTCAGGGGTGTAGAAAGACCCGGCCGGCCAAGCCAGTAGCCGACCGGGTGAAAGGGATGGCTTAGGGGTGGGGGCGCCCTCACCCCGGCCCTCTCCCAAGGGGAGAAGGGGAAAAGCGGTCAGGTGTGACTCGGCCTCTCACCCCGGCCCTCTCCCAGCGGGAGAGGGGGAAGAGCAATCGGGTGCTGGCTCGCCCTCACCCCGGTCCTCTACCAGCGGAGAGGGGGAAGAGCAATCGGGTGCGGGCTCGACCCTCACCCCGGCCCTCTCCCAGGGAGAGGGGAAGGCGCCAGCCCTAGCGCTTGGCCTTGCGCTTGTTGCGGTACTGGTCGATGACCACGGCGACCACGATGATCAGGCCCTTGATAATGTCCTGGACGTAGGCGTCCACCCCGAGGAAGGTGAAGCCGCTGGCCATGGTGCCGAGGATCAGGGCGCCGATCACGGTGCCGGTGATGCGCCCTACCCCGCCCGCCAGGCTGGTGCCGCCGATCACCGCCGCGGCGATGGCGTCCAGTTCGTAGGACATGCCCATGCCCGCCTGGCCAGTGGCAGCGCGGGCCGAGGCCACGACGCCGGCCAGGCCCGCCAGCAGGCCGGCGATGCTGTAGACGATGATCAGGTGCTTCTTGACATTGATGCCGGAGATGCGCGCGGCCTGCATGTTGCCGCCGATGGCATAGGTGTACTTGCCGTACTTGGTGTAGCGCAGGGCGATGTGGAAGATCACCGCCACCACCAGGAAGATGATCACCGGCATGGCCCCGGCGCCGATGGCGGTGTAGTCGTCGGACAGCATGCTGATCGGCTGGCCTTCGGTGTAGTAGCGCGCCAGGCCGCGGGCCGAGACCATCATGCCGAGGGTGGCGATGAAGGGCGGAATACCGGTGACGGCGATGATGCTGCCGTTGATGGCGCCGGCCAGCAGCCCCACCCCGAGGCCGGCCATGACCGGCACCCAGACCGGCAGGTCGGTCAGCGAGGGAAACACCGCGCGGCCGAAGTCCGAGGTCTGGGCCAGACTCGCCGCCACCATGGCCGACAGCGCCAGCACCGAGCCGGAGGAGAGGTCGATGCCGGTGGTGATGATCACCTGGGTCACGGCGATGGCCAGCAGGCCGATGATCGAGACCTGCAGGATCATCAGCACCAGGCGCTGGGAATTCATCAGGAAGCTCTGGTCGCGCAGGACCCAGCCGAAGGCCTCGAAGGCCAGGCCGATGCCCAGCAGCACCAGCAGGATGCCCAGCTCGGTGGGGATGCGGCGCCGCGGGCGCGCGGTGGGTAGCTCGGCGGTTTTCTTGTCCAGGAGGGCACTCATCTTGTTCTACCTCGTTGTAGGCCGGAGGCGGCGGGTAGGCACCCGCCGCGCATGACGCGCGCTAGTGCAGTACGGGATTACCCGAGGCCAGGTGCATGACCCGCTCCTGGGTGGCTTCGCCGCGATCGAGAAAGCCGGTGACGGTGCCTTCGTGCATCACCATCACCCGATCGCTCATGCCCAGGACCTCGGGCAGTTCGGAAGAAATCATGATCACCGCCAGGCCCTCGGCGGCCAGCTTGGCGATCAGCCGGTAGATCTCGGCCTTGGCGCCGACGTCGATGCCGCGGGTGGGCTCGTCGAGGATGAGGATGCGCGGGCGGGTCATCAGCCAGCGGGCGATCAGCGCCTTCTGCTGGTTGCCGCCGGAGAGATTGGCGATGCACTGGTCCAGCGAGGGCGTCTTCACCCGCAGCTGCTGGCGCATCTCCTCGCAGAGCTGGTCGAGGCGCTGCTGCTGCACGAAGCCGCCGCTGGCGAAACCCTTCAACACCGCCACCTCCATGTTTTCCCCCACCGACAGGCAGGGAAAGATGCCGGTGTCCTTACGGTCTTCGGTCAGCAGCGCCAGCCCTTTCTGGATGGCGAGACAGGGATCGTTCATACGCACCGACTGGCCGTCGATGCGGATCTCGCCAGCGGTGGCCGGGGTCACGCCGAACAGCGTCTCGGCGACGTTGGTGCGCCCCGAGCCCATCAGCCCGGCGATGCCCAGCACCTCGCCGGCGCGCAGGTCGAAGGAGACGCCGGAGAACACCCCATCCAGCGCCAGGTCGCGCACCGACAGCAGCACCTCGGCGCGCGGCGCGGTCCGCTCCGGGAACAGCTGGGTCAGTTCGCGCCCCACCATCATGGCGATCAGGCCGTCGCCGTTCATGCTGTCGGCGCGCTGCAGGCCGATGTATTGGCCATCGCGGAACACCGCGACCTCGTCGGCGATCTGGAACACCTCGTCCATCTTGTGGGTGATGTAGACGATGCCCTTACCCTGGGCCTTGAGGTCGGCGATGATGGAAAACAGGTGCGCCACTTCGGTCTCGGTGATGGCCGAGGTGGGTTCGTCCATGATCAGCACAACGCTGTCGTAGGACACCGCCTTGGCGATCTCCACCATCTGCCGTCCGGCGATGGACAGGCTGCCCACGCTGTCCTCCGGATCCAGGGCGATGCGCAGCCGGTCCAGCAATGCCTGAGTCTGGTGACGCATCTTGCCGTGGTCCACCAGGTGCAGGGCATTGAGTGGTTCGCGACCCAGCCAGATGTTCTCGGCAACGGTCATGAAGGGCATCAGGTTGAGTTCCTGGTGGATCATGGCGATCCCCGACTGCAGCGCCTGCAACGGTGTCTCGAAGCGCACCGGCACGCCGCGCAACCGCACTTCGCCGGCATCGGGCTGGTAGATGCCGGCGATGATCTTCATCAGCGTCGACTTGCCCGCGCCGTTCTCGCCCATCAGTGCCAGCACGGTGCCGGGACGCACCCGCAGCTGCACGTGGGACAGCGCCTTGACGCCGGGAAACTCCTTGGTGACATCGACGATTTCCAGCAGGTATTCGCTGGGCGCGGCCGTGGCCGATAGCGGAATTACAGCCGCAGGGGTGGCAGGACTGAGCATGATCACGATCTCCTCGCCGGCCGTGCTGAGCCGGCCGGCGGTTTAGGTCATTGACGCTGGAACTGCTGATAGTTGTCCGGGGTGACGAGATGCACCGGGATCCAGAGATCACCCTGCAGCGCCTGGTGCTGGGCAAGCTTGACGGCAGCGTCCACGGCGCCGTTGCCCATGGCCACCGGATCACGCAGCACCGTCACGGCCAGCTGCTTGCGCGCGATAGCGGCGAGGCCATCGGGAGTGCCGTCGATACCGCCCACGGGAATGTCCCGGCGACCGGCGCGCTGCAGGGCCATGGCCGCGCCAATGCCCATCTCGTCGTTGTTGGCCGCCACGGCGTCGATCTCGCGTCCGCCCAGCAGCCAGTTGTTCATCAGGTCCAGCCCCTTCTCGCGCTGCCAGTCGCCGGACTGCTCCTCCACCACCTTGATATCCGGGTACTTGGCCAGTACGTCCTTGACGCCGGCCGTACGCTTGCGGGTGTCGTCATGGGCCAGGCGGCCGAGAAGGATGGCGAGGTGGCCCTTGCCGCCCATCTGCTTGGCCAGATACTCCATCTGCAGCTGGCCGATGGCGCGCTCGTCGGTGCCCACGAACACCACCCCGGCCGGGAAGCTCTCCACTTCCGGGCGGCTGTTGAGGTAGACCAAAGGGATGCCGGCGGCAGTGGCACGCTGGGTGATCTTGCGGGTAGCCGCGGTATCGGCTGGATTGACGATGAGCACATCGACCTTCTGGGCGATGAAGTTCTCGACATGGCCAAGTTGACGGACCACATCGCTAGCAGAGTCTTCCACCTGCAGGGTGGCGCCGCCCTCTACCTGTTTGGCACGGTCCTGCATGGCGCGGACCAGGTAGGCGATGTAATTGTCGAGATTGCCGACGGTAACGCCGATGCGCAGCTCCGCCAGGGATAGACCTGGCAGCGAGGCCAGGACCAGGGCGAGTAGCAGACGACGGAAAATGGACGGACGGGCAGCGGGGCTCTGAAACATCGACATCACCTACTTATTGTTGGAGCGGCGGTACACGGCGACCCGTGCCCGCCTTGGCGGTCAATGACTCGCAATCTATTAGAAAAAAAATTCCATATCAATAGCGTTTGGAATTTTAATAACTGGCATCGACCGGTCGTACCCTGGTCTACCAGGAATGCTCGAGTTGTACGCCGAGATTGGCGCCATCCAGCGAGGAACCGAAGCTGCCGGTATCGGAAAGCGCCGATCCCGCCGCCAGCAGGTTGGCCGCGTCCTGGGCTGCGCGATTCCACTTGGCATAGGTCACGTAGAAGCGAACCTCGGGATGGGCGTTCTTGAAGGTCAACCCGCGCGGCGACCAGGTCGGCGCGAGGGTCAGCTTGGTCAGCTTGCGGGTACCACCGGGTGCCTGGACCTGGTCGTAGCCAAGCTCGGTCGCCAGCTTCCACTGCTCGGCGAAGCCATAGACGGTCCGGCCGCCGGTGGACAACCAGTGCTGGTCACCCGTATCGCGCTTGTCGGTCTGGTAGACGAATTGCAACTGACCACCCCAGCGCGGACCGATCTGCCAGTCGAAGAACTCCACCAGGCGATAGCTGGCTGAGTCGCGTCGGGTGCCGATGTCACCGGTGGAACCCAGCGCTACCCCGGGCCCCTCGCCGTATTGCAGGGCCAGCGTATTCACCCCACCCCAATTCAGGAAGTTCTGCTGCTTGTGCTGGGCCGTCACCGACCAGCCACTGTGCGCGTCCTGCATGTTCGATGGCTTGTCGATGTAGCTGGCGCCCAGTTCCAGCAGGCCGTTGGGGTTGGTCTGGAAACCGGCCACGTTGAAATCGTAGCGGCTGATGTAACGTGTCTGGTCGAAGTTGTCCTTGCGGGAGAAGGCCAGGCTGTATTTGAGATCCCCAATGGGGATGTCTTCCAGGCCGCCACCGGTAGCACTCTGATTCCAGTAGAAGAAGTCGGAGATATCGATGGAGTTGCGCTTGTAGTAACGGCGCCCCGCCCAGACCGCGCCGCCGTTGAGGGCCTGTACGCCGTTCCAGTAGGCATAGCCCTGGACCAGACGGGTCCTGCCGAAGTCGCCGTCGAAGCGCGGCGTATGGTCATAGGCGTTGTATAGCTGGACCATGCCGTAGAGCCCGAGGCGCGAGCCGTCGTCGAGCCTGAGCAGATCGTGGGACAAGGCGAGTTCGGCCAACTGCTCGCATTCGTTGCCCAGACGAAACTTGGAAGACGCGCCTGGCAGTTGAAAACACTGCTGGGACTGCGACCCCGTGGACGTCCCCAGACCGCCCCTCAGGTAGCCGGAGAAATCCAGGCCGTGCGCCAGCGGCAGGGTGCCACCCAACAAACCCGTCAACATGACTCTGGTGATAGCTCTGTTCATCATGCTCTCTCTATTTTTTATTTATGAGGCGAAACGTACCGGCGCACTGCAGGGCGCCTGTCTTGAGCGAGCCATTGCCGGCCCGGAAGCCAAACGCCGCCCAGCCGCTCGCGGAGCACGGGTCCAGGACTCGTGCTCGCGGCGGTGGCTAAGGCGTAAGGGTTTGGAGCGACTGGAGCGAGGCGGACTATCAGTCCTTCAGACGTTGCTGAAAACTGTCGACGTTCTCAGGGGTGATCAGCTGGTAAGGCACCCAGACGTTCTGCTCGACCTTCTCCTTTTTCGCCAGCTTGATCGCTGCCTCGACCGCGCCATTGGCCTGGCCCTTGGCATCCTGGAACACCGAGACCGCGAGCAGGCCACGCTTGATCGCCGAGAGGCCATCCGGGGTACCGTCGACGCCGCCGATGAGTACCGAGCCCTTGGCCTTGCCGGCCTGCTGCAAGGCCATGGCCGCGCCGATCGCCATCTCGTCGTTGTTGGCGGCCACGGCATTGAATTCCTTGCCGCCCAGCAGCCAGTTGCTCATGAGGTCCATGGCCTTGTCGCGCAGGTAGACCGCGGACTGCTCTTCCACCACCTTGATGTCCGGATACTTGGCCAGGACCTCTTTCACGCCCTTGGTGCGGTTGTGCGTGGAGTTGTTGGCCAGATCCCCCAGCATGATGACGACACTGCCCTTGCCGCCCATTTTCTCCGCCAGGTACTGCATCTGCAGGGTGCCGGCCTCCAGATCGTTGGAGGCTACGGTGACCACACCTTCAGGCAGCTTGAGTTCATCCGGTCGACGGTTGACGTAGACCAGCGGGATGCCCGCCTTGACCGCGGCCTCGGTGATGTTGCGAGTAGCAGCGGTGTCGACCGGATTGACGATGATGGCGTCCACCTTCTGGCTGATGAAGCTCTGCACCTGGTTCAACTGCTTGACGACATCGGCGCGGGCGTCCTCGAACTGTAATTGGACGTGCTCGCTCTTGGCTTTCTTGGCCATGGACTCACGCAAGTAGGTCAGCCAATTGTCGTCGAATTGCGACATGCTCACGCCGACCTTGAGATCGGCCAAGGCGGACGTGCTGGCTACGAGCAGGGAAAGCGCCAGGGTGGCAAAACGGATTTTCATGCGCATCGAGATAGCTCCAGTCGTTATTGTTTTATTGCGGTGGTAAGGCTTTTTGCTGGCGATCGGATGCCCACGCGCCTGTAGCCAGGCGCGCGGCTATCGAGATAAGGCATTGGGAGGCGGCCGCAGGCCGCCCAGGTCAGCTCGAGCGGAAGAGCACGGCTGCTCCAGGCGAGGCGCAAAGCACCACGCCCTGGCGCTCGTGGCAGAACAGCCGACCCAGCAAGGCGAGCAGCCGTGAGTCCCGCCGAATGCGCAGGCGGTGAACGGCGAAGAGCGGAAGATGGGTGGAGTGTGCGGAGGAGTTCATGTCGCGGCACCTGTCATTATTGTTGTCGGGACGCACCTGACGTGCGCAGTACCCTGGTGACTCGTTACAGCAACTGCATCTGACTTTATTGGAAATTTAATTCCATAACAAGATAAAAATAGAATTCAAAATCTACGCGAGACAACTATCCAGGTCTTGTTTCTAGCTTCACGACGCCTGCTCGAATGCCTGAGCGTCAGGCCGCGAAGGGACGGACGCTACCTTCACTGCCTGCCCATCCAGGGCGCTCTGGCGCGCGGCATCCAGCACGGCCTGACAGGCCAGCGCCTCGCGGGTGGAGACCGGCGGGGCACTGCCTTGGGTCAGCGTCGCCAGCCATTGGGCATAGAAAAGGTCCCAGCGACCGCGTTCGCTGGGTATCCGTTCACGCTCTTCGCCCCGACTGAGCCAACCCCAGCGCTGATGCTCTTCAGCCCCCCAGTTGCCTTTCTCGCTACGTGGCGAAAGGCCCTGCAACAGCGCCTGAGTCTGTCCATCCAGCCCCTCCACCGTGTAGACGCCCTCCTCGCCCACTACCCGTAGACGCCAGGGGCAACCCTGCAGACAACTGCCCGAAAGATGCGAGATCACGCCGCTCTGGTGCTGCAGGGAGATGAAGAATTCATCGTCCCGCTCGGGATCGCCCTGATGGAAAAGCACCTCGGCATACACCTGAGTGACCGGCCCGAACAGCGTCAGCGCCTGGTCCACCAGATGACTGCCAAGATCGCGCAGCAGCCCACCACCGCTGGTGGCGCCGGCCTTGTGCGGCTCATCCACCTGGATGCGCGACTCGAAGATCCGCACCGGGCCCAGAGTACCTTCGCGTAGCAATTTAGCGACGGTGAGTACATCCGAGTCCCAACGACGATTCTGGTAGACGGTCAGAGCTACCCCGGCACGCTCGGCCGCCTGCACCATGTCCTGGGCATCCTGAAAATTGAGCGCGAACGGCTTGTCGCTTACCACGGGAATGCCGTGCTGGATCGCCTCCAGAACCAGGGCCTTGCGCTCGGCGACCGGCGCTGAGATCACCAGGGCATCTATCCCGGCGGCGACCAGGCTGGCCAGGTCATCGTGGCAGGCCACCCCGGGATGATCCTGAGCCACCTCGGCACGCCGCTGCGGGGAACGGGTGACGACGCCGACCAGCCGCGCGCCTGCGGTACTGGCGATCAGGGGGGCATGAAAGAAACGGCCACCCAGGCCATAGCCGACCAATCCGATACGCATGGTTCGATTCTCCTCGTGCAGCAAAGAAAAACCCCCGCAGGCAGCGCGCCAGCGGGGGTCGGGACTCAGCCGTAGAAGGCTGGCCGAGTCGGCAGGGTGATGGGCACGATGGTGCCGCTGCGCTGGGCATTGACGCAGGCATCGCCGGTCACCGCAGCGATGTAGCCGTCCCAGGAGGACGGCCCGGTCAGTTGGCCGGCCTTGAGATCGTCGATGAAGGCCTGCAGCTCCACGTCATAGGCCAGCAGGAAGCGCTGCTTCCAGTCCACCAGAATCTCGTTGGACAGCTTGGCGTCGCTGCGCAGCTGCACCGAGGAGGGCTCCGGCAGTCGAGCAATGCCATGCTCGCCAACCACCTCGCACTGGATGTCGTAACCGTACTGGCAATTGACGAAGATCTCGACGTCGATACGTACCCCCTTGGCCGTCTCCAGCAGGACCACCTGGGGATCCTTGAGGTGCGCCAGAGCCTGTGAGGTCTTGCGTGGGAAGACCACCTGGGCCGACACATACTGATCGTCCAGCAGCCAGGCCAGCACATTGATCTCGTGGATCAGGGTATCGGTGATGGCCATGTCGGTGGTATAGCCTTCGCCCACGCTGGGATTGCGGTGTGCGGCATGGATCATCAACGGCTCGCCGATCCGCTGGCCATCGATCACCGCCTTGAGCTGGCGATAACCGGCGTCGTAGGGACGCATGAAGCCCACTTGGACAAGACGCTTGCCATGGGCCTGCTCGGCTTCGACGATGCGCTTGCAACCTTCCGCGGTCACCGCCAATGGCTTTTCGCAGAACACCGGCTTGCCGGCGGCGATGGCGGCCAGCACGTACTCTTCATGGGTCGGGCCCCAGGAGGTGACCACTACCGCCTGGACGTCCGCTGCGCCGACCAGGGCGTGGCCATCTGGATAGACCTCGGCGGTAATGCCTTCCTCCTGGACAACCCGGGCGGCCTGTTCGAGGTTGATGTCGGTTACCGCCACCACACGACTGCCCAGCAGCTTGTGGCTGAGACGACGGATGTGTTCGCGGCCGATGGCGCCCGTACCGATAACACCGATGTTCAAGGTCATGACTTCTGTTCTCCGATTGAAATTGTTGTTACGTGAGAAAGCCGGGGACGAAAGCGATCAGTACTGGCGAGCCTGGGCGATCTTCTCCTTGAGCATCTGCGAGACGGCAGCGATCTTCTCGCTGGTGGAAACCTCGGCGCCGCCGACGCGCCACCAGGACAGGTACTTGTGGATCATGGTCTTGGGCAGCACCTTGATGTCGATCAGGGTAGAGACCTGTTGCTGGCGGGCATCGGCCAGGGCGGCATCGAGCTCTTCCAGCGTCTTCACGCGATAGGTCTTGCAGCCGTAGGCGGCGGCGCTCATGGCGAAGTCCACCGGCACGAAGTCACCGTCGAGCTTGCCGGTCTCCGGATTGCGGAAGCGGAACTCGGTGCCGAAGCTGCCCATGCCGTGTTCCATCTGCAGGTTGTTGATGCAGCCGAAGGTCATGTTGTCGAGCAGCACCACATTGATCTTGCGGCGCTCCTGGATGGAGGTGGCCAGTTCCGAGTGCAGCATCTGGTAGGAGCCGTCACCGACCAAGGCGTAGACCTCACGCTCGGGTTCAGCCAGCTTCACGCCCAGGGCGGCGTTGATCTCGTAGCCCATGCAGGAGTAGCCGTATTCCAGGTGATAGGTATTGACCCCCTTGCTGCGCCAGGCGCGCTGCAGGTCACCGGGCAGGCTACCGGCGGCGGCGACGATGACGGCGTCGTCGTCCAGCCGTTCGTTGAGACGGCCGAGCACCTGACTCTGGGTGAGCGAAGAACCTGTCAGCTGGACGAAATCCTCCAGCACCGCTCGCGGCAAGTCGTCGTCGATCTCCGGTACGAAGTCGGGCGCGTCGTAGCGTGCGGCGTAGACCCGATCGATTTCCTGCCGGTATTGCTCACGGGCCTCGCCCACTTGAGCCCCCCAGTCGGCGCGATAACCGACAGCGTCCAGGGCCTCGGTCAGGGCGCTGAGGGCTTCGCGGGCATCGGCCACCACGGCCAGGCCGTCGAGCTTGCCAGCATCGAAGGCGGCCACGTTGAGGTTGAGGAACTCCACCTCGGGATGCTGGTAGAGCCACTTCGAGGAGGTGGTGAAATCGGTGTAGCGCGTACCCACGCCGATGATCAGATCCGCGTCCTTGGCCAGCAGGTTGGCGGCCAGGCAGCCGGTCTCGCCGATGCCGCCGACATTGAGTTCGTGGCTGGAGACGATGGCGCTCTTGCCGGCCTGGGTCTCGGCGAAGGGAATCTCGAAGCGCTCGGCGAAACGCTGCAGGGCCTCGGCGGCGCCGGAATACTTCACCCCACCGCCGCAGATCAGCAGCGGCTTGCGCTTGCGCTTGAGCAGCTGCACCGCCTCCTCGATGGCAGCGGCCACCGGCGGCCGCCGATCCAGACGGTGCACCCGCTTGGCGAAGAAGTAGTCGGGATAGTCGTAGGCCTCGCCCTGGACATCCTGGGGCAGCGCCAGGGTCACGGCACCGGTCTCGGCCGGATCGGTCAGCACGCGCATGGCGTTGATCGCCGCGCTCATCAGCTGCTCGGGCCGGTTGATGCGATCCCAGTACTTGCTCACCGCGCGGAAGGCATCGTTGGTGCTGATCGACAGGTCGTGGAATTGCTCGATCTGCTGCAGCACCGGATCGGGCTGGCGACTGGCATAGACGTCACCGGGCAACAGCAGCAGCGGAATTCGGTTGGCAGTAGCGGTGGCCGCGGCGGTCAGCATGTTGGCCGCGCCCGGACCCACCGAGGAGCTGCAGGCATAGATCTGCCGACGCAGCTTCTGCTTGGCGAAACCGGTGGCGGCGTGGGCCATGCCCTGCTCGTTGCGCCCTTGGTGCACTACCAGGTCACCGGCATCCTGCTCCAGCGCCTGGCCCAGGCCCAGTACGTTGCCATGGCCGAAGATGGTGAAGACGCCGGCGACGAACTTGGTTTCCACGCCGTCGACGCTGAGGTACTGGTTATCGAGGAACTTCACCAGGGCCTGGGCCATGGTCAAACGTTGGGTGCTCATGGATTCACCTCTTCGATCTAGAGACTCCCGGGAGTTACCCACCCGGGAGGCGCGTCACCCAGCGACAGCTTCGCCAGCCACCTGTTTTTCCAACAGGGCTACGCTCTGCGCTAGGGCTGATTGCGGATCAGCGAGTGCATGGACGCTGGCAGCGAAGGGCTCGAACGAGAGATAGCCGCGGTAACCGTCGTCGAGGAGGTGCTTGATCTGCTCTGCGTTGCCGAGAATATCCGCCTCACCTACCAGTACCCGGTGCGCATCGCGAATCTGATTAAGAGGCACGTCCGCATCTTCAACGCCGGAGATGTGCACCAGGCCAGTCAGCTCGGCGAAGAACTCGGTCTCGCCCGCCAGATGATGGTGGAAGGTGTCGTGCACCAGACGGAACACGTCCAGTCCGCCAACCGCCTTGATGGCCTCCACCGCCTGCCGCTTGAGGCGCAACGAGCACTCTTCGAAACCCAACGGTTCGACGAAGCCGAGGATGCCGTGGTCGCGCAGAATGGGGGCCAACTCGCTCAGGGCCGTGCGTAGGTCACGGGCACGCTGGGCGGCATCGCGGCTGTCGCCACGGTCGTTGAGCGGGCACATCACCAGCCCCTCGGCGCCACAGGCTTTGGCATAGGCAGCCAGTTTCAACGTCTGGGCGCGGCGTTCGTCGTTCCAGACGTCGAAGGGATAGAGGGCGTTGATGGACAGCAGGCGGATACTTTCGCCTTGGCAAAGGTCACGAACCCGCTCTGGTGGAGTGCCATCATCTATTTCCACATCATTGATATCGTTACGGATTTCAATGGCGTCACTGCCCATGGCCTTGGTCAAGCGAATGAACGCCGAAAGGTCCAGGGAGGGGGCAACGATTCGATTGAAGGCAAAACGCAGCGGCTGACTCATTTGTTCTTGTACTCCAGGGGCGTTGAGGTTGGGGTCACTTGGCGGTAGGCATGCTGAATTCGGCGCCCTTGGCGATGCTGTCGGGCCAGCGCTGCATCACGCTCTTGTAGCGGGTGTAGAAGCGCAGGCCTTCCTCGCCATAGGCGTGGTGATCGCCGAACAGCGATCTCTTCCAGCCACCGAAGGAATGCCAGGCCATGGGCACCGGGATGGGTACGTTGATGCCGACCATGCCCACCTTGATGGTGCGGGCGAAGGCGCGAGCGATGCCGCCGTCGCGGGTGAAGCAGGAGACGCCGTTGCCAAATTCGTGGGCGTTGATCAGCGCCACCGCGCTGGCGAAATCCGGCACCCGCACGATGCCCAGTACCGGACCGAAGATCTCTTCCTTGTAAATGGTCATTTCCGGAGTCACGCCATCGAACAGGGTGGCGCCAACGAAGAAACCGTTTTCGGCGCCGGGCACCTTGAAGTTGCGGCCATCGACCAGCAGCTTGGCACCCTCCTCCACCCCTTGCGTGATATAGCCCTCCACCTTGGCCTTGTGCTGTCCGGTTACCAGCGGCCCCATGTCGGCATCGGCTTCCACGCCGTTGCGCACCCGCAGGGCATCGATGCGCGGCAAGAGTTTCTCGATCAGGGCATCGCCCACCTCACCCACCGCCACGGCGATGGAGATGGCCATGCAGCGCTCGCCGGCCGAGCCGAAGCCAGCGCCGATCAGAGCGTCGGCGGCCTGGTTCAGGTCGGCGTCGGGCATCACGATCATGTGGTTCTTGGCACCGCCCAGGGCCTGGACGCGCTTGCCGCGGCGGGTGCCTTCCTGGTGGATGTATTCGGCGATGGGGGTGGAGCCGACGAAGGAGATGGCCTCCACGTCCGGGTGCTGCAGGAGGGCGTCGACAGCCATCTTGTCACCCTGGACCACATTGAACACGCCATCGGGCAAGCCGGCCTGCTTGAGCAGCTCGGCCAGCAGCAGGCTGGCGGACGGATCGCGCTCGGAGGGCTTCAGGATGAAGGTATTGCCGGTGGCCAGCGCCATGGGAATCATCCACAGCGGCACCATCACCGGGAAGTTGAAGGGGGTGATGCCGGCGCATACGCCCAGCGGCTGGCGCAGGTTCCAGTTGTCGATGCCGCCACCGATGTTGTCGCTGTAGCTGGTCTTGGCCAGGTGCGGCGCGCCGCAGGCAAATTCCACCACCTCGATGCCGCGGGTCACCTCGCCCATGGCGTCGGACAGCACCTTGCCGTGCTCGCGGGTGATCAGCGCCGCCAATTCCTCGTGGTGCTGGTCGAGCAGCTCCTTGAAGCGGAACAGGATGCGCGAACGGCGCAAGGCTGATTGCTCGGACCAGGCAGGAAAGGCCGCCTTGGCCGCCGCGACGGCCTGCTCGACGGTCTGCGCCGTAGCCTGGGCGACCCGTGCCTGAACCACGCCTTCGGCCGGATTGAAGACGTCGCTGAAACGCTCGGCCTGGGCCACGATCTCGCCGTTGATGTAATGCCCGATGACGGGGGTTTCGCTCATGTGCTGCATCCTTGTGTCTGAGCCGCCGTGCGGCTGATGAAGGGGGACTTACCGCTCCAGCAGCCACTCGTGCTGCGGATCGTTGTGGAATTTCCAGACGCGCTTGGGGCCGGCCATCACGTTGAGGTAATAGGACTCATAGCCATAGGGCACGCTGACCGGGTGATAGCCGCGCGGTACCAGCACCACGTCGTGGTCTTCCACCGCCATGGCCTGATCCAGGTCGCGCTCGTCGGTGTAGACGCGCTGGAAGATGAACCCCTGCCCCGGATCGATACGGTGGTAGTAGGACTCCTCCAGCAGACTTTCCGAAGGCAGGTTGTCGCGGTCATGGCGATGGGGCGGATAGCTGGAGGAATGCCCGGATGGAGTGCGCACCTCCACCACCAGCAGCGAATGGGCCGCCGCCGTATCCGGCAGGATGTCGCAGACATAACGGGTATTGGCGCCCTTGCCACGGGTGGATCTCTGCATGCTCGCCGGCTCGATCAGCCGCGGTGGCAGCCGGTCTGCCACCACCGGATTGCCGGGCGAGGTGCAGACGGCCACTTCAGCGGCGCTGTCGGCGGTCACCCGCGCCTCGCTGCCGGGCGGCAGGTAGGCGGCATAGGGCGAGACGTCCTCGAAGACGCTCTGGCGACCGGCCAGTCCGCGCCAGGCGAAGTCGCCCAGTTGCGGATGCCCGCCTTCGATACTGGCGCCGCCGCTGAGCAGCACGATGCAGACTTCCAGGTCACCCGCCACCACCGGCAGGGATTCCCCCGGTTGCAGGCGGTGAGCGGCGAAGCCGACGTAGTCCAGGGCACCGTCCGGGACATTGACGATGTCGCGGGCGCTACGGTCGGCTTTGACGAGCAGATTCATCGCAGTTCCTCCTCAGGCAGTGGCCTGCGCCACCAGCTGGCGCAGATGGTCGTAACCTTTCTTGGCGTATTCGTAGGCCGGCGCCACGGCCGGGTCCTGCTCGGCTTCCACCACCAGCCAGCCTGAATAGCCGGCGGCCACCAACACCTTGAGCAGCGCCGAGAAGTCGATGTCGCCATCCCCCGGCACGGTGAAGGTGCCGTTGAGGATGCAGTCCGGAAAGCTCCACTGGTTGTTGCGCGCCAGCTGTACCACGTCCTTGCGCACGTCCTTGAAGTGCACGTGACAGACCCGGTCGATGTGTTGCTGCAGCACGCTCAAGGGATCGCCACCGCCCATGTAGCAGTGACCGGCATCGAACAGCAGGCCGACGTCCGGGGAGGTCAGTGCCAGCAACCGGGCGATGTCCTCGGGCGATTCCACGTAGGCGCCCATGTGGTGGTGATAGGCCAGGCGCACGCCCTGGCTCAGGGTGAAGGCGGCCAGCCGATCGAGCTTCTCGGCATAGGCCTGCCAGGCGGCGTCGTTGTGGAAGCGCGGCCGTTCGATCAGCGGCACCCGCTGACTCTGAATCGACCCGGCCACCTCGCCATAGACCAGCACCCTGGCGCCGTTCTCGGCCAACAGCCGGCAGTGTGGGCGGATCGCCTCGATCTCGGCCTCGACACCACGGTGCGCCAGGCCGCTGGAATACCAGCCGGACACCAGCTCCAATCCGTGCTGACCCAGCACCTCGCCCAGGGCCTTGGGCTCGCTGGGAAACTTGCCGCCCAGCTCGAAGCCCTGGAAGCCAATTTCCGTGCCCTCGCGCAGGATGGTCGAAAGCGGGGTGTCACCACCCAGGGCCGGCAGGTCGTCGTTGGCCCAGGAGATGGGATTGATGCCGATCTTAAGTTGTTGTTGTTGTGCAGTCATGTCAGCCCTACTCATTGGATAGCGATCAGGCGCGAGCGGCGCGCCAGGCCTGGATCAGGAATTCGAAGGTGGCGCGCACCTGGGCGATCAGCCCGGCATCGTCGATCTCACCGGCGAGCCAAGCCCGACTCGGTTGGCCGAAAATGGTCCGGCCCACGGCAAAGCCGCGGCAGCGGGTACTGGCACTGGCCTGACGAAAGCCTTCGGCCAGTTCCTCGGCCGGGGCGTTGAGGCCCAGCAGCACTACGCCTTGGCAATGGGGATCGCGTTCGGCGATCAGGGCGTCGAGTTGCTGCCAGACACCGGCCGGCTGGGCCTCGATCTTCCACCAGTCAGGGTAGATGCCCAGGTTGTACAGCCGCTTGATGGCGCGGTAGAGCACGTCGGGCCGGGTGGACGCATGGTTCTTCGGCGGGATGACTTCCAGCAGGAGCTCATGACCGCTGGCCTGGGCCGCCTGGTACAGCCCCCTGAGCTGGGCCTCCTGCTCCAGCCGCAACAGCGGCTCGTCATCGGGGTGGAATTGCACCAGGCACTTGATGATCTGCTCGTCCGGCCAGCTCAGCAGGGTGCTGCCCACCGAGCGGCCGTGCTCGAAGGCCAGCGGCCGCGAATTCTGTAATTCCACCGGGCGGGCCACCCACCAGCCACGGCCGGTGGCGGCATTCAGCGCATCCTGACCGAAGCGCTCGTCGGCCAGCAGCCCGACATCTGCCGCCACGCCCTGGCACGCCAGCGCCTGCTCGACCTCGGCGATGGCCTGGACGAACAACTGCTTGAGTTGGGGAATGCGCGCCGGATCGGCCCCCACCTGCTGGGCGCTTTCCACCAGCTGGTAGCGGTGATCGAAGGCGAAGATGAACAGCGGCTGCCAGACGCGGCGGCGGACGCTGACCCGGTGCAGGCGAGTGAGCACGGGATCGAGGTCCGACCGGGTGATGGGCACCGGGCTGTGGTGGAGGTAGTCCAGTTCGGCCAGAGTCGGCATGGCCGGGGCGCAGCCATGGCGCGATACCACCAGTCCACCGCAGGCATTGGCCAGCCGGCAGCATTCGGCATCATCGCCACCGGTCAGCCAGCCACGCAGGAAGCCGGACATGAAGGCATCGCCCGCCCCCAGCACATTGAGCACCTCGACGCGGATGCCGCGATGGATCTCGCCCTCCTCGAGACGCGCCGGGATGGCGCCGTGGAGCACCGTGCAGCCCTGGGCGCCGAGCTTGACCACCAGGGTCGCCGCGGTCACCTCGCGCACCCGGCGCAGGGCGGTGAGCAGGTCTTCGCTGCCCCCGGCGATCTGGAATTCCTCTTCGGTGCCCACCACCAGGTCGAAGCGCGGCAGGATGCGCTGCACATGGGCGCTGACCTCGGCGCTGGCGATGAAGCGGGTCTCGCCATCGGCCTTGCCGGTCAGCCCCCAGAGCACGGGGCGGTAATCGATGTCCAGCACCCGCTTCACGCCATTGCGCTCGGCGTAGTCCAGCGCCCGGCTGCTGGCCTGGAACACGCCCTCGGTGGAGAAGTGGGTACCGGTGATCAACAGCGCCTTGCTGCTGGCGATGAAGGCCTCGTCGATGTCGTCCACGCCCAGCGCCATATCGGCGCAATTCTCGCGATAGAACACCAGGGGAAAGGTCTCGCGGTCCTTGATGCCCAGCAGCACCATGGCGGTGAGGCGCTCGCGATCCACCCGAACGCCGCGAGTGTCGCAGCCTTCACGCGCCAGGGTCTGGGTCAGGAAACGGCCCATATGATCATCGCCGACCCGGGTCAGCATCGCCGACTTCAGCCCCAGGCGCGCAGTGCCGAAGGCGATGTTGGCGGAGGACCCGCCCAGGTACTTGGCGAAGCTGCTGACGTCTTCCAGTGGCGCGCCGATCTGCTGCGCATAGAGGTCGACGCCCAGCCGCCCGAGGCAGATCACGTCGAACTGGCGTCCACTGGCGAAGAAATTGTCACCCATTGGTGGCTCCTGCTTATTGTTATCGGCCGACCGTTCGTACCCGAGGGCCGAATACGTTTTGAAGTGAGCTCAGGCTAGAACGCCGCCACCAACAAATCAACAAAAATTCCACATGAGTATTTATGGAATTTAATTTCCATATCCGGAAGACGCCTGGACCGGTACCCGACTTCGACGCCACCCGCCGAATGGGTTAAGTTGCCGACATAAGAATCCCACCGTGAGATTGCCCATGCCCTCTGATTCCCTGGCCGACGACGTTACCAGCAGCGCTCCGCTGGCCGATCCGCCTGGCAATGTCGAGCAACTGCTGGCCTGTATCACCCGCGATTACGACGCCCTGCCACGCCAGCTCAAGCGCGTTGCGGCCTATGTCAGCCAGCAGAGCGACAGGGTCATGGTCGATCGCATCAGCGACATTGCCAGCCAGTGCGAAGTCCATCCTTCAGCCATCGTGCGCTTCTCCCAGCGCTTCGGTTTCAAGGGCTTCAGCGAAATGCAGGCACTGTTTCGCGAGGCCTACACCCACAAGACCACGCCGGTGCAGAACTACCAGCAGCGCATCCGCAACATGATCGCCAACAAGAGCCAGCGGGCCAGCAGCGGCGATCTGGCTCGCGAGTGCATCAACGCCACCCGCTCAGGCCTGGATCGACTGGCCGAAGAACTGGACGACGCCGCCTTCGCCAAGGCCGTCGACCTGCTGGTGAATGCCGAGAACATCTATGTGGTGGGGGTGCGTCGCTCCTTCGCCGTAGCCGATTACCTGGTCTACAACCTGCAGCACACCAACAAGCGCATCCACCTCATCACCGGGCTGGGCGGCGGCTATCGCGAGCAGATGCGCAGCATCGCCCAGGGCGACCTGCTGATCGCCATCAGCTTCAGCCCCTATGGCAAGGAAAGTCAGCAATGCGTGCGCATTGCCCAGCACCACAAGGCCAAGACGCTGATCATCACCGACAGCAACCTCTCGCCCCTGGCCAAGCGCGCCAGCGCGCTGCTACTGGTCAATGAAGGCAGCGCCTTCGCCTTCCGATCGTTGAGTGCCACCCTGTGCCTTTGTCAGGCGCTGTTCCTGGCCCTTGGCTATCGCCTGGAATTGAAGATGGATGAGATTCAGCTGACTCAGGAAGAAGACGACTAGCTTGATAAGGGCGGGCCAGAGCAGACCTTCCGCTCTCGAAGAAGCCTCGTCCATTTTTTAGAAAATATTTTCTAAAAGGATATAAACGATATTTTAATTGCATGAGCGAAGACCTGTGCCTAGGATGAGGCCAAGCCTTTCGATGGCCGATCACTCCCGCGCCTCGGTCGACAAGAACAACAAGGAGTCCTCATGCCCATGCCCCCTCACTGCACGCTGTCAGTCCAAGCCCTTCCGCTCGGTCGGCCGCCCTCAGCTCTCGCCTAGTCCCCCTCTTTTCACGACTCGTCGAGGCTCTTTCCATGGAAACCAGCAAGATCGCTCTGGCCGGCACCGCATCGCCCGCCGGTGCCACCCCCAGTAGTCGCAAACTCCAGGTCATCACCACCATAGCCACCTTTGGCGGCCTGCTGTTCGGCTACGATACCGGCGTCATCAACGGCGCCCTGCCCTTCATCAAGAACGACCTGCACCTGACCCCGCTCACCGAAAGCCTAGTGGTCTCCTCACTGGTATTCGGCGCAGCCCTGGGCTCGATCGTCAGCGGACGTTTTTCCGACGCCCATGGCCGCCGGCGCATCATTCTGCTGCTCTCGTTCATCTTCATGCTGGGCACCCTGGGCTGCACCTTCGCGCCCAATACCGCCACGATGGTGCTCGCCCGCTTCGTGCTTGGTCTTGCCGTGGGCGGCGCCTCGGTCACCGTGCCGGTCTACCTGGCCGAGATGGCTCCCAAGCATTTACGCGGGCAGCTGGTTACCCGTCAGGAGCTGATGATCGTCACCGGTCAGTTGCTGGCCTTCACCAACAACGCCCTGATCGCCAATTTCTACGACGGCGACCACACCTGGCGCTGGATGCTGGTGATCGCCACCCTTCCCGCCATCGTGTTGTGGATCGGCATGCTCAGCGTGCCGGAGAGCCCACGCTGGCTGGCCTCCAAGGGACGCTTCGGCGAGATGTTGCGCACCCTGCGCCAGATTCGCGAGGAGCACCACGCTCAAGCTGAAGCTCGTGAAGTTCGCCAGCAGGCCGAAGACGACGCCCGCCAGGGTGAAGGTGGCTGGGCCGACCTCAAGACCCCCTGGATCCGCCGCGTCTTTCTCATCGGCCTGGGCATCGCCGTCACCCAGCAGATCACCGGGGTCAACTCCATCATGTACTACGGCACCCAGATCCTCACCGATTCCGGATTCGCAACGAAGGGCGCTCTGATCGCCAACGTCGCCAATGGCGCCATCTCGGTGGTGGCCACCTTCGTCGGCATCTGGTTGTTGGGCCGGGTCAACCGCCGCCCCATGCTGCTGATCGGTCTGCTCGGTACCACCACCTCGCTGCTGCTGATCGGAGTGCTGTCCCTGATCCTCGAGCCGGGCCTTACCCGCGGCTTCGCCATTCTCTCCCTGACCGTGGCTTTTCTGGCTTTCCAGCAAGGCGCCATCTCGCCAGTGACCTGGCTGATGCTGGCGGAGATCTTCCCCATGCGCATCCGCGGCTTCGCCTTGGGCATGTCCGGCTTCGTACTGTGGCTGGTCAACTTCCTGGTGGGTTTCTTCTTCCTGCAACTGGTGGCCTGGTTCAGCATCTCCACCACCTTCTTCCTGTTCTTCGCGCTAGGACTGGTGGCCTTGACCTTCGTGTTCCGCTACCTGCCAGAGACCCGCGGCCACTCGTTGGAATCCCTCGAACGCTACTTCCGCAAGCTGGGCTGATGCCACTGCTCGCCATTCACCTTCAAGATCATCGTATCCAGGAGTCATGCCATGAAGATCGCCATTGATCCCTACATGTATCGCAACCTGAGCCTCGCGGAGACCTGTCGGCGGGTAGCGGAGTCCGGCTTCGAATATCTGGAGCTCTCGCCGAGGGAAGACTTCCTACCCTGGTGGAAGCGTCCGCGAGCACATTCGGAGCGCATCGCCGAACTCAAAAAAGCGCTCAAGGACCATGGTCTGCAGGTCGCCTCGCTACTGCCCATGTACCGCTGGGCCAGTCCCCACGAGGACGAACGCCAGGCCGCAGTCAATTACTGGAAGGAAGCCATCCAGGTAGCGGTGGAGCTAGGCTGCGACACCATGAATTCCGAATTCGGTCGTGGTCCCTCGCCCGAGCGCGGTCACAAGATCAGTTGCTGTGGCGGCAGCCATAGTCATGAGTCCAGCGAAGCGGCCTGGTGGCGCTCGATGGAAGAGCTGGTCCCGATCTTCGAGCGCGAAGGCATCACCCTGAACATGGAGCCGCATCCGGAAGACTGGTGCGAGACGTTGCATCCGGCCATCGACATGCTCAAAAGCATCGGGTCCGCCAACGTCAAATTTCTTTATTGCGCGCCCCACACCTTCTACTTCGGCGACGACATGGCCCAGATGATCGCGGATGCCGGCTCGCTGATCGGCCACGTGCACATTGCCGATACCTGGAACCACAAGGCTTCCTCAGGCCTGCGCTATATCGTCAATCCGCCAGGTGCCCAGGTAAGCGTGCATCAGCATATGAACATGTACCAGGGCGAGATCGACTGGGACCTGTTCTTTTCCTCGCTGGCCAAGGTGGGTTTCGACGGCATCGTCACGTCCTGTGTGTTCGGCTGGGAAGAACGCGCCGATGAGTCGGGGCGCTTCATGCGTCAGGAGATTCAGAAGTACGTAGACAAGCATTGGTTACGCTGAGACAGCGCCGCGCAAACGCTTGATCGACAAACAGAAATTTCTTGAGCAGAAGGCTTGACAGCCACCGGCGCCTTGCCAATAATGCGCGCCTCGGATGGCTACGTAGCTCAGCTGGTTAGAGCATAGCATTCATAATGCTGGGGTCCGGGGTTCAAGTCCCTGCGTAGCCACCACCTATTTCCAAGGGTCAGCGTAAGCTGGCCCTTTTTTATTGCCCACGAAAAAGTCCACCGTGGCACCGCTTTTAGTCCCCTCTCCCTCCGGGAGAGGGCCAGGGTGAGGGGCCTTTCACTCCGGACCTCAGCCTCGCCCCATGAAAAAGCCCGACCTAAGCCGGGCTCAATCGCACCGCGAAAAGCTTACAGGGCGACCTTCTGCTTGCTGTCGACCTCTTCGCTAGCCGCGTCCTTGGTCTCGATGGACTGCACCAGCGCCTTGGAGCTGAAGGCGCGGAGGTCGCGCAGGAAGTTGTCGCGCCAGGAGGCCAGATCCGCCTTGCGAATCACCCGCATCATGTCTTCGTAGCGCGACTTGCGCTCTTCCAGCGGCATGCGCAGCGCCCGGTCCAGTGCCTCGGCCATGCCGACATGGTCATAGGGGTTCACGATGAGCGCGGAATTGAGCTCGCGCGCCGCGCCAGCGAAGCGCGACAGTACCAACACGCCGGGATTCTCCGGATCCTGGGCCGCCACGTACTCCTTGGCCACCAGGTTCATGCCATCTCGCAGCGGGGTCACCAGACCCACGTCGGAAGAACGGAACAACCCCATCACCGTGCGCCGGTCATAACTCTTGTTCAGGTAGCGGATCGGTGTCCAGTCCAGCTCGGAGAAGTGGCCGTTGATATGGCCGGCATGGCTTTCCAGTTGGCGGCGGATGTTCTGGTAGGAGACCACGTCCGCCCGCGACGAGGGCGCGATCTGCACGAACTGCACCGCCCGATGATGCTCGGGGAAATGCTCCAGCAGCTTTTCGAACGCCTGGAAGCGCTCCACCAGACCTTTGGAGTAGTCGAGCCGGTCGACGCTGACGATGGTCTTGTAGGGCACACCCTCGATGCTGCGCGAGATGAACTGGCGCCGCGTGCGATAGGACTCGGCCTGCTTCTGGATGACGTCCGGCATCACGCCGATGGGATAGACGCCCACGCGGAAGTTGTGGCCATAGGCGGTCAGACTGCCATCCTTTTCCAGCACGCCGCGTACTTCGCGGGTGATGTAGTCCTGGAAGGCCAGCTGGTCGGTATCGGTCTGGAAGCCGATCAGGTCATAGAAACACAGGGTCTTGAGCAATTCGTTGTGCGGCGGAATCGCAGTGAGGATTTCCGGCGCCGGGAAAGGAATGTGCAGGAAGAACCCGATACGGTTGCGAATGCCCAGCATGCGGCAGGCTTCGGCGAAGGGAATCAGGTGGTAATCGTGCACCCAGATGATGTCATCGGGCTTGAGCAAGGGTTTCAGGCGCTCGGCCATGGCCATGTTGACGCGTCGATAGCCGTCGTACTCTTCGCGGTTGTAGCGCGCCAGATCGATCCGGTAATGGAAGATCGGCCAGAGGGTGGCGTTGGAAAAACCGCGGTAGTAGTGGTCGTAGTCACGCTTGGTCAGGCCGAAGGTTACGTAGTCGATATTGTCCTTGGTCTGGGTCTTGGCCGGCCCGTTTTCCTTGACCGTCTCGCCGTTCCAGCCGAACCAGATGCCACCCGACTTGCGCAGGGCGTCCAGCACGCCCACCGCCAGACCACCCGCGGTCGCCTTACCTTCTTCGATCGGGGCGACCCGATTCGATACCACCACTAAACGGCTCATCCTAATCTCCTTGCTTATAATGTGGCGCGAGGTCGCGGCTCAGCTGTTGCAGCCAGAGGGCTACCGCTTGGACCGAAGGCAGGCGGGTCTTGGCGACCGTCTCCCCCTCCCCTACCTTGACGGTCAGACCGCCTCGCGCATTAACGACGGCGAACCCCTCTTCATCGGTGCGATCGTCACCGAGAAACACCGGCAGGCAGCCGGCAAAGGGTTCCAGTTCGAGAAAGCGGGCGATGGCTTCGCCCTTGCTCGCCGCAGCGGGCTTGAGTTCGAAGACGCACTTGCCCGGTTGCAACTTGAATTCGGGATGCTCGGTGGCGATGCCTTCGGCCAGTTCGCGTACCAGGGCTTCCTTGTCCGGCGCCTGGCGATAGTGCAGGGCGAAGGCCACGCTCTTGCGTTCGAGCAGCAGGTCCGGATGTTCGGCCAGGGCCGCTTCCAGACGGGCACCGATTTGCGCCAGCATCTCAGCGTCCAGGGTCACCCGATGGGTCTTGCCTTGGGGATCGCGCCATTCGGCGCCATGCACCCCAGCCGCGGCCAGCCGCAGCGGCGCCGTGAAGCCATCAATCTCGGACAGCGGGCGCCCGGAAACCACGGCGACACCATGGTAGCGCGCCAGCTGTTCGAGGGCGGCGAGGGTTTCGGCGGGAATGAAAACCTGTTCCGGACGTGGCTGCAATTCTGCCAGGGTGCCATCCAGATCGAAGAAGAAGGCCAGCGGTTGGCCCGATGAGGTGAGGCTGTCGAGGTCGATCATGGAAGGTACGACTGCCGGGTCACCGTATGGTTCGTTCACACCTTCCGGCGGTGCCGAGGAATTCCCCTTGCCGACGCGTAGTCGGATTCAGGGAGATGCTCTAGCAGCCCTGCCTTTGGAGACCACCATGAACAAGCCCGACATCACCAAGACCCCCGAAGAAATCGATGACATCCAGGACCGCATGGGCGACATGCGCGAACTCGACTTCAGCGACCGCAAGGACGAGCGCGGTGGTCGCATCGGCGACGAAATGGACGAGCGCGACTATAAAGGCCAATTCCCCGAGGAGCGCGTGCGCCAGGCCGGCATGACCGGTGGCGAAACTCTGGATCATCAACCGACCATGGACGACGCCAGTCCGGAAACCCTGCTGGACGAGACCGGCGCCCGCTCGCCGACCGACTACGGCGATGCCTGGCCCAATGACAAGGAGCTGAGCGTGGTCGAAGACACGGACATCGGCGGCGGCTCGGGTCAGGACGAAGCCGAACTTGGTCGCAGCCATCCCCTGGACGGCCAGGCGTGGGACGGCGAGGCCGACGAGCCCAACGAAGCCGAAACCCAACGGGACGCCCGCTACTCCGATCTGGACGCCAACGACGAAGACCTCGCCGGTGACACCAGCCTGGATCTGGACGAAAAACGCGCCGATCACTGAAACCGCTGACGGCCTAGTCGAGCAGCGTACAGGCCATCACCAGCGCATCTTCCCGGCCGCCGACCGCGGGATAATAGTCCCGCCGGCGGCCGATCTCGTTGAAGCCATAGCGCTCATACAGCCGATAGGCCGACTGATTGCTGGCGCGCACCTCCAGAAAGCACTCGTTAGCCTTGGCCTTGCGCGCTTCCTGCAGCAAATGCTCCAGCAGGCGCAGACCGAGACCGCGCCCCTGGCTTTCCGGCTTGATGGTGATATTGAGCAGATGGGCTTCGTCGAGAATGACGTTGATCACTCCATGCCCCACCTGCTGCTCGCCGGCCGTCATCACCCAGCAGTCGTAGGACTTGAGCGCATCCAGGAAGATGCCGCGGGTCCAGGGGTGGCTGAAGGCCTGATATTCGATCTTCAATACCGTGTTCAGATCGGCTTCGGTCATCCGCCGAAAGCTCACCGCATCGTTCATTGCTGTTCCATCCAGCGGCGCCGCTGCGGGCGCATGGCTTGCCAGAGCCTGGCCTTGGCAGCCGGCTCTTCCATCAAGATATCCAGCCCTGGCACCAGCCAGGCCGGTCCCAGGGCGGTGTCCTGTTCCACACCGGTGAGCTGCGCATCCTCGACGCCACCGCAGCGCCGCGCCGCGCCGCCGATCAGCCAGAGCCCCAGGCCTTCGCCCAGGCGCTCCTGGTGCCCCGAGACGAAGCTCTGCACGAATTCGCAGGCCGCGGCCGGCCCCTGGTCGAGTTGACCGCTGTTGAGCAGTGGCCAGCGAATGGGCTCTTCACTGACGATCCGCGGCGTATCCGGCAGGCCAGCAGCGCGCAGCAGATCCCGCAGCAACAGATAGGCAGGATCGCGCGAACCCAGAGTATCGCCAGTGGGCAATTCCAGCAGCAACAGGCAACGCCCGGCCTGCAACAGCTGCAAGGCGAAGCGCGGCGCCGGCTCGCGCGACGGTGACGGCGCGCGCTCCGGCTCCGCCTCGACCACCGTGGCCGCAGCCGGCTTTACTGCGCTGGGTCGCGGGATCTCGATGCGCGGACGATTCGCCGTCGGTGCCTCGACTACTGCAGCGGCTGGCGCAGCCTTGGCTACCGGCTCCGGGCGTACCACCCGGGCGGCGACAGGCGCCTCCTCCGGTTCCTCGACCCACAGGGCCTCCGGCCGCGAAGGCGCCGCGAAGGGCAATACCGTACGCGGCACCCAGACATCCAGCTGCAGCGCCTGCAGATAGGCACGACGACGCGCCTCGGCGGCAAGCGAGGGGCTGGTGGAAGGGGCGGGGTCGGACATGGGCGGATCCTTCGGACACGCGGCGGGATTATGCGGGGCGGCATTGTCGCCCGGATCGTCCCGGATCGAAAGGCCGCCCTGCCCATCGGTCCCACCGCGGTCACATCGAAGGCTCTGGCGTCTGGAGTACAATGGCGCTTTTGTCTGGTGCGGTCCCCGCCATGATCGACCCCAAACGCGTCCTGCGTACCCTTGCCGAACACTGGCACCTCATCGACCCGCTGTGCACCCACTTCGACAGCGGTACCCTGGGCCTGGCCGAACTGCGCGCCCGCCTCGCCGAGCAGTTGCCCGAACGCACGCCGGCCGACCTGACGGCCCTGCTGGACACCTGGATCCGCCTCGACATCCTGGTGCCGGTGGCCAAGAGCCCCAACCGCTTCGAACTCAATGGCCAGATCCACGACTTCCTCGGCTACCTCAGGCGCGAACACCGCCTGGGCCTGTGCCTGGAAATCGAGGCCTACCTGCGCCACCTGGAACGCCTCGCCGGCCACATCCGCGAAGCCTTCGACAACCGCGACGGCCCCGATCTCGTTCGCCAGCTGCGCCTGCTGGACATGCGCGTGCGCGATGTCCTCAAGAAGCTCGCCAACGACGGCCATGCCCTGGAAGGCGTCGCCGAACGGGCCAAGACCAGCGACCGCCAGATTCCCCTGCGCCAACGCTATGCCGAGGTGCTGGCCACCTGGGACGAATACGTCGAGCCGATGATCCAGCTGGTGGCCGCCGATGGCGCCTTCGAGCGTGGGGTGCATCGCGTCGAGCAGGTCCTCCTGCACCTGCTGGGCGAACAGCAGCGCCTCGGCCAGCTGGTCGACGACGACCTGCTACTGCGCACCCAGGCGCGCATCCTGGAGATGCACAACGCCGCCCAGCTGGCGCTCAGACGCGCCCGCGAATTGCTGCTGCCGCTGCGCGAGGAAGCGCGTCGGCACAACGCCGTGACCCGCGGCGCCGCCCTGGCCCTGGCCACCATTCGCCGCAAGGGTCTCGACGCCGTGCCCCAGGCCGCCTTGCCGCTGTTCAGCCGGCCGCAGAGCGTCTTCCTCGGCACCACCGCCCAGGTGGAAAGCTATGTCTACGCCCTGGCCCGCTTCGAGCCCAAGCCGGCGCGCTTCCCCAGCCAGACCAGTCGCCCGCGTGACAGCGAACGCCCGGCCGCGCCCCGTACCGCCCGCGAGATGCTCGATCTCTGCCAGGACGCCCTGCCGCTGCCCGACCTCATGGCCTGGCTGCTGGAACAGGAGCCGGCCGGCGACACCGACGAGCTGCTCTACTGGTTCTCGCGCCTGTCCCGGGATACGCGCTTCCAGCGCCAGCGGCTGGATCGGCGCCACTACGACACCCTCGAACACCGCGTCAGCCTATGCTCCTACGCCCTGACCGCCCGATCTCTCGCGAGCGACGCCCATGCAACTTGATCTCAATGAAATGACCCAGCTCGCGCCCATCTTCCGCGAGTTGTTCAAGGGCTATCACCTGTCCCGCAGCGAGCCCGAGAGCTACGCCCAGCTCAGCCAGCTGCAGGACCAGTACCGCGCCCTGTTCCGCGCACTCGGCTTCGAACTGGTCTGCGATCCACGCGGCTTCTACTATTTCGTCCCCGAGCAAATGGGCGCCCAGGTCAACAAGACCGCCCAGCGTCTGGCGCTGTTCACCTTCATCCTGGTCGAGCACCTGGCCGACCAGGGCCGCGACCCCCTGGCCGTGCTCGACGGCGGCACCCTGGGTCGGCACGAGTTGCCGGCGCTGCTGGACAAGTACCGCGATCTCTTCCTGCAGGCCGAGGTGACCACCCAGGAAGAACTGGAGGAAAAGATCCTGCGCCGCCTGACCCAGCTCGGCTTCGCCCTGGACAGCAACGGCACCTACCGCTTCCTGCCGCCCATGCACCGTTTCCTGGATGTCTGCCTGACCGTACAGCAGGACCGCGACCTGGCCGCCGGCCTGCATGCCAGCGACCTGCCGCTGCCGGCTCCGACCCTGGCCAGCGACGAGGACAGCGCCGACGAGGATGACGAAGAGGCCGCCCTGGCACGCGCCATCGCCGCAGAACGGGAGTTCGACCTATGATCCGCTACGGCATCAGCCGCTTCGCCCTGCTCAACACCGCCGGCTACAGCCTCGGCCTCTTCCCGCTGGAACAGCCGCTGTCGGTCTATGGGGCCAACAACCTGGGCAAGAGCGCCTCGATCAACGCCCTGCAATTTCCCATTCTGGCGCGGCTCTCCGACATGAGCTTCGGCAAGTACAGCAACGAGCAGTCGCGCAAGTTCTACTTCGCCACCGACACCAGCTACATCCTCATCGAGCTGCGCCTGGCCCACGGCCCCCACGTCATCGGCGTGGCCGGTCGCGGTCCGGGGGGCGGCTTCGGTCACCAGTTCTTCGCCTATGCCGGCGAACTTGATCTGGCCCACTACCAGCGCGACGGTGCCTGCCTGCGCCAGCGCGAACTCTTCGCCAGCCTGGAGCGTGCCGGCCTCAAGGCCTACGAGGTCAAACCCGAGGAGTTGCGCCGCCTGCTGGTCGGCGGCCACACCAGCATTCCGCTGGACCTGACGCTGATTCCGCTCAGATCCACCAGCGAACAGAGTCTCAAGACCTTCCGCGCCCTGTTCATCAATCTGCTGCACATGCGCGAGATTACCGCCGCCAAGCTCAAGCAGCTGTTTCTCGACGCCTTCGAGCACAGCCTGAGATCCGGCAGCGTCGACTACATCGCCGCCTGCGAGGAAGCCTTCCGCGACGTGCGCCGCATGGAGCAGGACTACCAGTCCCTGGTGGCCGCCGGCCCGCTGGTGGAAGCCCTGGCCAAGGGCGTCGAACAGCGCGATCACCTGAGAGGCAAGCTGCATCGCCTTTCGCCCCTGCTCGACAGCCTGCTCGGCACCTGGCAGCACTACGCGATCGACCATCGCGACGAGCTGCTGGCCCAGACCGAGCACTATCGCCAGGAACAGGACGGCCTGCAGCAGAGCCAGCGTGACGGCACCAGTGAGCTGATGCGTCGCGAGCGCGAGATCAGCAGCCTGCAACGCTGGCTCGCCGACCTGGCCCAGCTCAAGCACCGCTTCGCCCTGATAGACTCCACCGCGCCCCTGGAAGCTCAGCTGCTGGCGGCCAAAGACGCCCACGACGAACTGGCCGGCGCCCTCTCCCAGGCCCGTCAGTTCAGCAGCGAAGACCTCGACCAGCGCGTCCGCGAACTGGAACAGCGCCTCAAGGGTATTCGTCAGCAACTCGATCACGCCGACAACAACAGCTACGCCCGCCTGCGCGAGGAATTCAGCCAAGCCGACGTCGATCGCCTGATGCGGCTGTTCAACGGCCAGTTGTTCAGCCTGCCACTCGGCCCCAAAGGCGTCGAACTGGCCGAAGACGGCAGTTGGGTTAAGACCTTCGAAGGCATCCTGGCACGTTTTCAGGGCGATCACCTCGAACTGCCGGGCCTGTCCCTCGACCTTTCGGGGATCGAGCCGCCCACCCTGCAGGCCCTGGCCGACCGTACCGCCTTGCGCGACCAGAAGGACCGCCTGGAGCGCGAACTCAAGCAACTCAAGGCCCAGCAGGGCGTCAGCCTTGACCGCCAGGCCAGCAAGGCCCAGGCCGAAGCCCTCTACCAGCAGGTCCTGGATGCCCAGAAGGCCCTGGAAGATTTCCGCCGCTGCCAGACCCTCGGCGCCGAAGAAAACGAAAAACTCGAACAGCTGGCCCAGCTGGAAGCCGCTCAGGACGAACTGAGGCGTGCTGGTGACGCCTTCACCGAACGCGTCCAGCAACTCTCTGCCAAGCTGCAGCTGATCGGCCGCCAGCTGGCCGACCTGGAAGCCAAGGACCGCACCCTGGCCGACGCCCTGCGCCGCCGGCAGCTGCTGCCCACCGACCTGCCCCAGGGCACGCCCTTCATGGAAGCGGTGGACGATTCCCTGGAGAACCTGCTGCCGCTGCTCAACGACTACCAGGACACCTGGCAGGCCCTGCAGCGCGCGGACACCCAGATCGAGGCGCTCTATGCCCAGGTCCGCCTCAAAGGTGTCGCCAAGTTCGATAACGAGGAAGACCCCGAGCGTCGCCTGCAGCTGCTGGTCAATGCCTATGCCCATCGCCAGGACGAAGCCCTGACCCTGGCCAAGGCCCGCCGCGCCGCCGTCACCGATATCGCCCGCACCCTGAGAAACATCCGCAGCGACTACGACAACCTGGAACACCAGCTGCAGCTGTTCAACCGCGAGATCAACCGCAAGCAGGTCTCCAACCTGGAAAGCTTCCGCATTGTCCTGGCGCCCAATAAGGAAGCGCTCAAGCACATCGACCAGATCATCCACAGCGCGGGTCAGTACGAGGAAGGCGAGACCCTCTCGGTGTTCGATCTCACCCAGGACAGCAGCCAGGACCAGAAGAACGAGGACGCCAAGGAATACCTGGCACGCCTGGTGGCCGCCAACGGCAACCAGCTCGGCCTCAAGGACCTCTTCGAACTGGCCTTCGAGATCACCAAGCAGGGTGGTCAGCCAATCCTGCATACCGACATCGACGGCGCCGCGTCCAATGGCACCACCATGACCATCAAGGCGCTCACCAACATGTACCTGTTGCTGCACCTGATGGACCGGGAGCAGGCCGCCAAGATCCGCCTGCCCTACTATCTGGACGAAGCCGCCGACATCGACGAACGCAACCAGCAGGCCCTGATCGAGACCAGCCAACAGTTGGGCTTCGTGCCCATCCTGGCCAGCGTCAAACCCCAGGTCAGCGCCCAGGTCGCCATCGACCTCGAAGGTGGCAGCGGCCCCGGCGGTATCTACATCGACGAAGCCGACTGGAAGTACATTGTCAAACGCGACCTGGCCTTGCCCGACCCCGCCTGAGTCCTTCCAGAACGCAAAAAGCCCGGCACACGCCGGGCTTTTTCTTGCTCGCGTAACGCTGTCGTAGGTTGGGCTGAGCCTAGCGAAGCCCAATATCCGGAAGCCAACCTCGCCCCCTCAACGCCCCGCCGCAGCTCGCTTGATCCCTGCAGCAGACCTGATCGTTGGGCTTCGCTGCACTCAGCACCAACCTACGCCGGTCCCTTGCCGCGCTTTAAACACGACAGCCCGGCACAGCCGGGCTGTCGGTGCTCTTACAGACCTCAAGCCGCACCTTGGCGGTCAGGCAGCCCTCAAGCTCCCAGCCGCACCGCTCCTGGTCCCCTCTCCCCCCGGGAGAGGGCTAGGGTGAGGGCAACCCCAGGCACCCTGGCGTCCGACCAGATTTTTCCCGCCCCAAAGACAACACCCCCGTCAGAGTGATCTGAGCGGGGGTGCTGGGTGTTAGGCGCTTGACGATGACCTACTCTCACATGGGGAAACCCCACACTACCATCGGCGATGCATCGTTTCACTTCTGAGTTCGGGAAGGGATCAGGTGGTTCCAATGCTCTATGTTCGTCAAGCAATTCGGTTGGCTGGCCAGGCGTTGAAGCTACCTGGCTGGCCCAATTGGGTCGGTGATCGAAGTAGACAACTCGTCTTGGGGTCTTGCGAACCCACGCGCCGTTTTCGGCGTCGTCTTCCTCACGCTCTGACCTGCGGTCAGATTGTTTGGGTGTTATATGGTCAAGCCTCACGGGCAATTAGTATCGGT